>JBAYRN010000127.1:0-15482 GCA_041676625.1 Vulcanimicrobiota bacterium | reverse complement strand
CTATCTAAATCGATTTGAGTGCGCGTATCGGGAATACGTAAGCGAAAATCGATGACGATAGAATTCGGGTGCCCTTTGGGCGCTGGCCGCCCTCGGCCGAATTTTGAAGTTTGACAGAGCACTTCTTTACTATAGCACGGGACGATAGGTTTTCCACCACTTCTGAAACACGATGAGAGTCCACAGTGGTTTTCGATGATCGACCTGCCCACTCAGGTGTTCGGCGACCATCCGAGCGATAGGCTCGGGGCGAAACAACCCCTGGCTTTTTAAGTAACCCGGCCCCAAATGCTCATCCAGCAAGAACTTCAAAGGCCCCCGCAACCACTCGGCCATAGGGATACCGAATCCCTTCTTACTCCGCTGAAGTACCGAGGCGGGTAAGCGCCCTTTCATGGCGGCTTTGAGCACGCGCTTGGCGTTCGTGCCCCTCAACTTGAATCGGGTGGGCAGTCGGGCCATCCCTTCCACCACCTCGTGATCCAGAAACGGGACACGACCTTCCAGCGAAGTGAGCATGGTCGCTCGGTCCAGTTTCACCAGCAAGTTCTCGGCCAGATAAGTGTGAAAGTCCAGAGTCTGGATGCGCTCCACCAACGGAAGTTCAGACTGCTCGGGCCACTGGAAGAGGGGAGGTCGGGGGTCGAGCAAGTAAGGATGCGTTTCGGCCGGCGGGAGAGAGCCCATCCAGGTAAGATGACGGGCGGCATCGGGCAAGCCAAGGCCCGAGCAGAACCGCTTCAATTTGAAGTCCAAGCTCATATAACGACGCGAAGTGGGGATTTGGGCCACCGCTAGTTGTAGCAGAGTGATCAAAGCCCGGGGCAGACGGTTCAACGGCTGAGACAACTGATGAGCCAGGTAGGTGGGGTAGCCACCCAGGAGTTCGTCGGCCCCCTCCCCGGTTAGGGCCACCGTCACCCGCTGTCGGGCGAACCGAGAGAGCAAGTAAGTGGGGATGAGGGCGGCGTCGGCCAGGGGTTCATCCATGCGTTGATAGAGGGGCTCAATGACCTCGAGGGTGGTTTGCGGGTCCAGGGTCTGCTCGTGATGGGTGGTACCGAGGTGACCGGCCACGGCTCTGGAATAGCTCGACTCATCGAAGGTTTTCTCGCTGAAGGCCACCGAAAAGCTCTGTATTCGGCCCGGCTCGAGTTCACTCATCAGGGCAGTGAGCGTGGACGAGTCCAGACCGCCGGACAGGAATACACCCAGCGGTACGTCGGCCAAAAGACGCCTTTTCACCGAAGCGGAGAGTAAGAACCGCAAGCGCTCCGCCCACTCCTCCATGGTCCCTCCCCCGTCTGCGGTAAAGCGGGGAAATTGCCAGTATCGGATCGGGCCCGATGGCCCCCCCTCTCCCACGCTCAGGAAGTGTGCCGGAGCTAGTTTGAAGGCATCTTCATAAATTGAAAACGGCGAAGGCACGTACTCCAGATTCAGATAACTCCGAACAGCCCCGTGACAGAGTCGGCGAGAAAACCCGGGCACAGCCACCAGAGTCTTCAGTTCCGAACCGAAGTAGATGACGCCGTCTATAACCGTATAGTAGAGCGGTTTGATCCCCATTCGGTCCCGGAAAAGGTGGAGCGCCCGCCCATCCCACAGGGCAATGGCGAACATCCCGTTGAGAAGCTTTACAAACTCCGTCCCGTGCTCTTCCCACAGATGCACGATGACTTCTCCATCGGTGTTGCTACGGAATTGATGACCCCTGTCTTCAAGCTCTTTCCGAAGCTCCTTGAAGTTATAGATCTCTCCGTTAAATACGGCCACCACAGAACGATCCTCAGAGTAGTATGGCTGGCTGCCTCCCTGGATGTCGTTGATGGAGAGTCGAGTCATGCCCAGGCAAACCGGACCGTCCTGGTACCGGCCGCGCTCGTCAGGCCCTCGATGCTCGATGCAATCCAGCATGGAGTCCAAGGTCTCGGGAGAAACCACAGACTTACCGAAAGCAAACCATCCAGCGATCCCACACATCAGAGCTGGTCGTCGAGTTGCTGATAGGTGTTTCGAACCACGTAGATCTTCTTATTCTGCGATTCGTGGTAGGTCCGAACCACCAACTCCGCCAGTAACCCCAGCATCAATGACTGCATACCCAGGATCACGAACATGGCCGAAAGGTTAGGCAGTGGCGTCAAAATCATCGAGACCCCGTGCACAAACTTGGCGTAGAGCATCACCGCCACGGTGGCAAAACCAAGCAAAAATAGCAGCAGCCCAACGCCCCCGAACACATAGATCGGCTTGGTGCCGTAGCTGCCCAGAAATTTTACAGTGATGAGATCGAGAATGACCTTGAAGGTCCGCCCGATGCCGTACTTCGACTCCCCGTGCAAACGGGGGTGGTGGCGGACTTCCATCTCCGCAATTCGTGCTCCCGTGCGAGCCACCAGCGCCGGCAGAAAACGATGCATCTCACCGTACAGATTGAGACCGTTCAGGGCTTCTCGTCGATAAACCTTTAGAGTACATCCGTAATCGTGCAAGAACGTCCCGGTGATGGTGGAGATCAACTTGTTGGCGAGTACTGAAGGAAGTGTCCGAGATACGAAAGCATCCTTTCTCTCTTTGCGCCAGCCGCTCACGATGTCGTATCCCTCCCGCGCCCGCTGGAGCATCCCGGGGATGTCGGCGGGGTCGTTCTGCAGATCTGAATCCATGGTCACCACGAACTCTCCCCTGGCCTGGTCGATCCCCGCTGCCATAGCTGCTGTCTGGCCGAAATTACGCCGCAGATCGACCACCCGTACTCGGCGATCGCGGTCCACCAGCTCCCGCAACCTCTCCATACTGAGGTCCTGGCTTCCGTCGTTGATCAGGATCAGCTCGAACTCAATGCCGGCGGGATCCAGAGAATCCACGATCCGATCGTAGAGAGGGAACAGATTGTCTGCTTCGTTGTAAACCGGTATCACCAGTGAAATCTCGGGGCTTTTCATACGGAGCGATTCCATAAGGACGCCCTCACCCCTTGCGGGCCAGGGCCACCAGAGTCATTCCGTAAGGCAGCGCGGGGCCGTTGACCAGACGGGCTTCCAGGTAAGAAAGAGCAGTGAAGAACCAGTTAAACGGCTCCGGCGGCACTTGCATCTCGGCGTGGCTGCCAGGCCTGAGTTTGTAAAACAATCGAGCCAGCAACACCACCGGCAGGATCAACAGATTGACGTAAGACAGGTGCTTTATCTCAAAGCCCGCCTGGTCTAGTTTATCCATCAGTTCAGCCTTGACGTAGCGTCGCTTGTGCTCGACCTTTCGATCGTGCTCGTTGTACATCCAGGGCAGGGCCGGAGTGTAGATCAACAGCCACCCTCCGGGCACCAGCAACCGATCAAACTCCCGCAGGGCCCCCCGATCATCTTCGATGTGCTCCAGCACGTCGAAAGCGGTGAGAAGCTCGAAGCTTTGGTCCGGGAACGGCAGTTCCCCGGCTCGATGCAAGGCCACGTTCATCTCCCCCCTCTGGCGACAAAAGCGGAGTGCCTCTTCCGACATGTCCACCCCCTGGACCGAGCCGTATTTCCTCAGGTGTGCCATGTTGTACCCGGTGCCACATCCGACATCGAGTATCCGCCGCTCTGGAGCAGGGGCCAGGAAGCGGTCCAGGAGATCGAAGCAAACCCTACGGCGCCCTCGGTACCACCAGAGTCGATCCTCGATCTCATGCATGAGGCTATAGGCGGTCTCTTCCATGGGTCTTGCCATTCTGAGGAAGGTGATAATATCCCGCAGCTTCGTCCCGGGGAAAAAATCGTCTTGTTGGATTACCCGGGCAGGTGAGAGCGGGCTATGAATTATGAAGGTAACTGTGGAGGGCTCGCGATAGCTTGGGTCCCATGCCCTCCACTTCAGAAATCTCTTCCGGGGTGGCCTTCATAAGTTTCTGCAAGGAGCCGAAGTGGGAGAGCAGTGCCTTCTTCTTGGATGGGCCCACTCCAGGGGCCTGGTCCAGGGGCGAGGCGCTGACCGATTTCCCCCTCAGCTTGCGGTGATAGGTGATGGCAAAGCGGTGGGCTTCGTCTCGCAAATGGGTGATCAAAGAGAGTCCCTTGGAGCCTGGCGCCAGAACCACCGGCTCTTTTTGCTCTGGTTGGAAGATCCACTCGTGCTGTTTGGCCAGGCCCACAACCGGAACGCGACCCTCCATGCCCATCTCCCTCAGAGCGCGACAGGCAGCGCTCAACTGACCTTTTCCTCCGTCTACCACCAGCAGGTCGGGGATCGCCTCGTATTGCTTCTTCGTCCCTTCTTCGGCAAAGCGGCGGGTCAGAACCTCGTGCATCATTCGGAAGTCGTCGGGAGTGTCACCGCTGCGGATGCGAAACTTTCGATACTGCTCTTTCTTGGGAAGGCCTTGCTCGAAAACCACCAGCGAACCCACCGCCTGTTTTCCCTGGGTATTTGAGATATCCACGCACTCGATGCGCCAGGGGGGGCCTTCGAGTTCCAGCGCTTCTTCAAGTTCTTGCAGCCCCTGGCGCCGCGACTCGTAGCGGCTGGGGGTTACCGTCTCCATTTCCAGAGACTGCCGAGCGTTCTTCAGGCAAAGCTCCAGAAGCCGTCTCTTCTCCCCCCGCTGGGGAACCCTCAGCTCAATCCTTCGATCCGCCCGGGCGCTGAGCCATTCTTCCAGCACCTCTCGATCCTCGGGCTCCACCGACAACAAGAGCCGCTTGGGCAGGCTCACCGGATTGTGGTAATGCTCCTTCAAAAAAGCCGACATCTGCTCTTTCTCATCGGCTCCCCCGTGAGAGTCCAGGAAAAAACTGCGCTGGGCCAGCAATTTTCCTTCCCGCACGCAAAGCACATGAACCGAAACGGTGTCCCGCCTGGAGGTGAGCCCGATGTAGTCCTCATCCTCCGGAGCCGACGACAACACCACCGTCTGCTTCTCCACGATCCGTCGTACATCGGAGAGGGTGTCCCGGAGGCGGGCGCAGCGTTCGAAATCCAGTTGCTCGGCGTGATACGCCATGTCGTGTTCGAGCCGCTTGATCAGTCGCTCGGAGCGGCCGTCCAGAAAATCGATGGCGGCATCCACCTGCGCTCGATAACTCTGGGCATCGACGTAGCGAGTGCAAGGGGCCGTGCAGAGTTCAATGTGATAGTCCAAGCACGGGCGTTCGGCCACCTTGTTCATATCGATCTTGCAGGTGCGGATCTGGAAAATCTTCTGGATCACCTTGAGGGTTCGGCGCATGGCTCCGACATCGGGGTAAGGACCGAAGTATCGATTCTTCTGATTGCGGGCCTGGCGGACCACTCGGATCTTCGGGAAAGTTTCAGAGGTGGTGATCTCCAGGAGTGGATAGCGCTTGTCATCGCGGTACTTCACGTTGAAGTAAGGGCGATGCTTCTTGATTAGGTTGCACTCCAAGATCAGAGCCTCTAGGTTGGAACCCACCAGAAAAAACTCCACATCGGCCACCCGGGAGACCATCCAACGAATTCGAGGAGAGTGCTGGGCCGAGGTTTGAAAGTACGATCTCACCCGGTTTCGCAGGTTGCTCGCCTTGCCCACGTAGAGCACCCGCCCGGCGGCATCTTTGTGGAGATAGACACCCGGAGAGTCAGGTAAACGTCGCAACTTCTCTTCTAATAAGTTGCCGTATGCTTCCATAACTTTTCGCAATGAGCTAAAACTTCGCGAGCATCCAGGACCACGTCGGGCTCTAGGCCGAGGCCATCGATGATCCGCCCTTCCGGGGAGTTGTAACGCGCCACCGTAAACTTCAGAGCGCCTCCCGAATCGAACTCGTGGATGCTTTGAACGCTCCCTTTTCCAAAACTCCGCTCCCCCACCAGCACCGCCCGATCATAATCCTGGAGACAGGCCGCTACGATCTCGGCAGAACTCGCGGTGTGTCCATTGATCAACACGAGAAGAGGGCTTTTGTTGTGCGACTCGGCAAGCGTTGCCTTGACCTCGGACTTATCCCGGCTCTTGATCTCCACCACCGGCAAGCCGGATTCCAGAAATTGTGAACAAACCGCAAGAGCCGCGTTGACGTACCCTCCCATGTTGTCCCGCAGGTCTAGAACCAGCCCCTCCGGATACTGGGCTTGCAGAGCCTCGAGTTCCTCCTCCAACTCCTCTCCGGTTTCTTCCTTCATGGCTAGAACGGTGATCCAACCGACTCGGGTACCGTCCGGGGAGGTGACGATCCGACTTCTCACCGAGCGAGTCTTGAGAACGACCCTTTCAATCTTCAGGGTATACGCCGTCCCATTCTTCGATAAAGTCATCTCTACCGCGGTACCCGGCTCACCATTGAGCAACTCCTCCACCGCGTCGGGAGACAAACCTGCGACCGCGCGTCCGTCCACCTTCAATACCAGGTCGCCCACCGCGATCCCGTGCTTAGCAGCCGGGCTATCCTCCAGCACCCTGAAGACCACGATCGTCCCCCCGTTACCTCGCCCGAGTTGTAGCCCGACCCCTCCGAAGGGTTGGCTGCTGAGGGACTCTCGAAAACGTGAATACTCCTGGGGATCCATAGCGCTGGTGAAGACGTCTCCCAGGCTATCCACCATGGCATCCATTCCGAGATAGACCGCCTGTTCGTGCGTCATTTCCGGCCCCACGGCCTGCTCCACCATCCGTTCCAGCCTACGCAACGCCTCCTCCTCCTCCACCCCTTTCCAGGAGCGTAGCGAATCCGGAGGCAGGTGAGGCTCCAGAGCCCGGGCAGCCGCTTGCACGAGTTGCAATCCATCAGCCCCCTGGACGTAGCTATGCTTGAGTAGAAAATGGCACTCCGACAATTCCGAACGTCCTGCCGGCAGGGCCGCAGAGAAGAGAGCATCTTTGAGCAAAAAGCCCGCACAACAAAGAATAACGACGGCCGACAGAATGATCTGAAGCCGCCGCTTGAGGGGACTGAAGGCCACGAAAATCCTTAGGAGGAGAGACCCAGTGCCGGACCGAGGTCAAAGCGGATGACCTCCGGGCGAGTGGAATCCGGGAAGAGGACCTTCACCTCTTCCAGGATAGTCCGAGGTTCTACTCCAAAGACGTACTTTCTTTCCAGCACTTCCGGTTTACCCCGGCCCAGTTCGAGCAAGTATCTCCACTGCTCGACTCCGGTACGGGCCAGCGGTAACCCCGCCGAAGAGACCGTTTGCCCCTGGCTTGCCCGAATCTCTTTTAGCAATTGCTGGGCGGCACCAGCGTACTGGGTATCCTCATTGTCGGCGCCAGCCTGGCCTTCAAACTCGACCTCTTGATTGGGCTCGATACCGACCTCATTGATGTCTTTACCTTTGGGAGTGTGGTAATGAGCGGTGGTGATCTTCACCCCCGAGCCATCCGGTAAGCTGAAGATCTTCTGGACCGAACCCTTTCCGAAAGTTTTCACCCCGATCAATTCGGCTCGCTCGTGATCAGCAAGCGCCGCGGCTGTGATCTCAGAAGCGCTGGCCGAGTTTTGATTCACCAGCAAGACCAGCGGTTTGGGCTGCCGAAGGCTTGGCCGAGTCCGATAGATTCGGTTGCCGGAGCCTCGTTCTTCCACCGAGGTCACGACCGACCCGGTGGGCAAGAATTTGGAGACCACGTCGACCGCCGAGATGATGTAACCTCCGCCGTTGTTACGAAGATCCAGGATATAGCCATCGGCTCCTTGTTCGTCCAACTTGCGGATCGCTTCCTCCATTTCCTGGTCGGTATTCTCGCCGAACATCTGTAAGCGAATGTAGCCGATCTTAAAACCGTCGTCGGTCCGTAACTCACTACTCACTGAACTCACCTTGATGCTGTCGCGAATCAGCTTCACCTCGAACGGCATGGCCTGGTTCAGTCGCCGAATCTTGAGCACGACTTCCGAACCCAGCGGCCCTCGTAGCTTGGCCTGGGCGTCGTCGATGGTGTAGCCCATGGTCGTTTCTCCGTCGATGGCCAGGATTACGTCGCCCTCCTGCAAACCGGCGTCGGAGGCGGGAGTGTCGGGGATCGGCCTGGCCACGGTGAGGCGACCGCCGTTGTCTTTGTTAAGCTCGATGTAGATGCCTACACCGCCGAAATTGCCACCGGACATCGACTCCTTCAAGCGCTGATACTCCTCGGGATCCATGAACACGGTGTAGCGGTCGCCCAGACCTTCCACCATGCCCTCGATCACCCGATGAGCTAACCAGTTCTTGTCCAGGGTCGACGGTGCCGCTTTGGCGGCCTTCATAAACTCTTGCTGAAGAAGCTTCTCGGCCTCCTCATTGGTCATCGTCTCCGGTACCGAATCGGGCACGCGATAAGCGATACCCTTCTCTTTCAGAGCGGCGTTCAGGTTGTCGAAGGCTCCGGTCACGATCTGCGAGGGCGGGGTATCCTCGATGTATTCGGTCTGGACCAGATTCAACATATTCTGGACCACCTTGAACGACTCATCGGCCCTACCCCCCTCGGCCAGGGCTCCCAGTGTGATAAATCCGAATAGCGTAACGGCCACCAAAAGCCGGCGAAGAGATATAACCAAGAGGTCTCCTTGAGGTCTACTTTAAAAACTGAAACCGAAATGAAAGGTGACGGTTTCTTCTCCCGCGCCTCTGTTCAACCCGAGGCGTCCGGCAACCTGTAACGAGTCTGCTACAAGCGACTCAACGGGTTGATCGGATTGCCGTGATAGCGAACTTCGAAGTGCAGGTGGGGCCCGGTGGAGAAGCCGGTTGAACCGACCCGCGACACCATCTGACCCTGCTTCACCGTCTGTCCGGAATGGACCGCCAGGCTGGAAGCGTGGGCGTACAGAGTCGTAAAACCACCACCGTGGTCCACGATCACGGTGTTTCCGTAACCACCATACCATCCGGAGTGGATCACCACCCCGTTATCCGCAGCCAGGATCGGAACTCCAGGGCCCACCCCGAAGTCCATCCCGGTGTGTAGTCGGGTGGTGCCTGCGATGGGGTGGACCCGATAGCCGTAGTGGGAGGTCACGGGACCATTCACCGGATAGATCATGGCGCCCGCGGAGCGCGGAATGGGAACGTAGCCGGGGAGGGAAGCCCGCCTGATGAGGTCTCGCAATTCGGCTTCCTTCTGAGCGGAGATCTCTTCGAGTTTGTCCACCCGAGTCTCTAACTTGGATTGATACTTTTGTAGTCGGGCGTAAAGGTCTTGCTGGGCAGACTTTAGCCTGGTCAGGGTTTCCAGGGCGTGCTTTTTCTGAGCCCTGAGCTTGGTCAACTCGACCACCGCCACCCGGGCACCCTCCCGTTGAACGTCCAGGTCTCCCTTGTGCTTTTTGACCGTATTGATGAGTTGCGAATCGGACTTCACGATCAGCTTCAAGTAGTCGGCCTGGTTGAGAAAATCGGTAAAGTCATCGGACTGGAGAAGCACCGCCAGATACGACACCTCCCCTTCCATGTAGATCTCTCGAAGCCGAGCCTCCAGGGCGGTTTGGGCTCTTAGCAACCGGATGGAGGTCCGGCGCACTCTCATCTTGAGCTTGCGAAGTTTTTCCTCGGCCACATCCAATTCATTCTGGGTCCGGGCCAACTCATCTTCAGCTTCCACCATTCGGGCCCGGGTATCGGCCAATTTGTCGGCGATCTCCCGCTCCCGACGATTGGCTTCTTCCAGCTTCTTCTTGACTTCAGAGATCCGCTTACGGTTGGCCGCCAGGTCTTGCCTGATCCGGGAACCTTCCTGGGCGATGCCGGTTTGGGTGAGCAGAACCAGGGTGATCAGCAGTATGGAAAAACGCTTCATACTTGCCTCTAGACCTTCAAGAACTTGTTGACCGAGAGTAGACTACCCAGGGCCCCCACAAAGGCACCGTTCAAAATCAGTAAGGGTAGTAAGGTTGGGAGTAAACCATGGGCCCCCACCATGGGAAGGAAGTTGATGGTTTCTATCAGCTTGGGAATCACCATGGCATAGGATCCACCCACCACCACGGCCGCGACGACCGAGCCCAGTAGCCCCTGAAGCACTCCTTCCAGGATGAACGGCCAGCGGATAAACCACTCGGCCGCTCCCACCATCTGCATAATCTCGATCTCCTTGCGTCGAGCAAACACGGTGAGCCTGATGGTATTGCTCACGATCAGCACGGTGGATAGAAAGAGCAGCCCCAGCACCACCACCCCTACCCCCCGAACCAGAGAGTTGAAGCGCAGCATCCGCTGAGCGATCTCCTCTCCATACTTCACCCGGTCCACCCCGGCCACCCTTTCGGCTCGGGTGGCCACCATTTCCAGATCATCGGCGCTGACCACCGAAACCTCATAGGAATTCGGCAAAGGGTTTCGAGTCAGGTCGTCCACCTTGATCCGCCCTTGCATCCTCTCGACCAGCTTGTTCAGGGCGGTCTCCTTGGACACAAAGTGGGTCTTCTGCACGCCCGGGATCCGCTCGAGTTGCTGGGCCACCGCCACCTGATTGGCGTCGTCGTCGAGATAAGCGACCACCTGCACTTCATCCAGCAGTGAGTTGGCCAGGGCTTCCAGGTTCATCATCACGGCAGTGAAGTATCCCAGAATGAGGGTCAGCACCAGAACCGTGGTCACGCTGGCGATACTCATCAGCGGAGAACGCCTGATGTTGGTAAAAACTTCTCTAAAAAAGTACGCTGACGTCATGACACCACCACCGCCGAAAAGGGTCCTCTGGGTTGCTCAACGTGCAGACCGGAACCGCGACCGTCCAGGCGATAAGCGCCCCGAGCCAGGTCGTGGACCAGGTGGCCCCGCTTCATCACCAGCACACGCTTTCTCATCAGGTCAACCACTTGCTGGTTGTGGGTAGCCACCACCACCGTGGTTCCCGAGTTCTGAACTCGAGACAAAATCTGCATGATGTCCCAGGTACTATCCGGGTCCAGGTTTCCGGTAGGTTCGTCGGCCAGCAGGAGAACCGGTTCATTGACCAGGGAGCGGGCGATCGCCACCCGTTGCTGCTCCCCGCCGGAGAGTTCGGAAGGAAGGCGCTTGGCCTTGTCCGACAACCCAACAAGTTCCAGCACTTGGGCTACCCGACTGGGGATCTTGCGCTTGGGGGTGCCGGTGATCTCCAGAGCGTAGGCTACGTTTTCCGAAGCGGTCTTGTTGCTTAGCAGACGAAAGTCTTGAAAGATAACCCCCACGCTTCGCCGCAGGTACGGTACTTCGTGACGAGCCAGGTCCACCAGATCCAGACCGCCCACCAGGACCGAGCCGCCAGAGGGGTGGAGCTCTCGATAGAGCAGCTTGAGCAGACTGCTTTTTCCAGACCCGGTGGTGCCGACCAGGAACACAAATTCCCCTTTGTTGATCTGAAGGTTGATGTCGTGAAGAGCCTTGTGACCGTTTGGATAGACCAGATCCAGTTCACAAATGTCTATCATCGGTACCTGACCCGAGGTGTCCAGATTAATCTCCGGACGTTTTAGAAATCCCCACACAGCGGGCTCCTTGTTTCGAGCCCGCCGCGTCTAACCCGCCGAACCCTTGATTTTTTGAGCGACTTCTTCCGCGGAGCCCCCCCGGGCCAGCCGCAGACTGGCTTCGAAGGCCCTCTCCACCTCTCCCCGCATGGTCGAGACGGATTTTTCCTGGCTCTTGCGCTGAGTTTTTCGCCCGTTTAGGACGTGTTTCCACTCCCGCAAGAGTCGCTCTGATGAAATTTCTTCAATAAAGCAGGAGAGAGCACCTGCACGTCTACAGAATCTTTCCACTTTTGGGTCATAAGATAAACCATAGAGGGGTGGATTCCCCACCGTAGCTAGGATCAAAGAGTGCAATCTCATCCCGATCACCATGTCCGAGCAGGCCAAAATTCCGGTCAGCGCGGCCGGGGTAAGCCCTCTCTCCAGCAGCTTGGCCTCGCCATCCAGCAGTTCCACCAGCTTGCGCGAAGGCTCCAGGTCTCTTTCTGGCTGAAACGGGAGTAACAGATATCGCGCCCCGGTCTCTTCTCGAAACGCTTTGAGGGCCCGCCCCAGCTCCTCCAGCGGCAGGTTGGGCCAGGGCCGGACCGTGACAGCCACCAGAGGTCCCGCCGCGGAGACCCGGCCGTCCGGGAGTTCAGAGCGCCCCAGCTCCTGCATCAGGCCCTCTTCACCCAGCAAGGCTCTGAGTTCCTGGACCGGCAGGGGGCTGAGAAGCAGGGCCGGGTCGGCGGCCAGGTGCACCTGCTCAGAGGGCACCCCCAGGTCCACCAGTTCGGCCTGAGATTCCTGGTCACGAACCGTAATGAGATCGGGAAGGCGCAGGGCCTGCCGGGTAACAAACCTGGCCAGGTTGCCGTTCACTGGCCCATATCCCTGACAGAAGAAAACGCTCCGGCAACGCGCAAGCTTGGCCATCAAGAGCAGTCCACCGTAATAGTAAACCGAACCGGGACCGGTCACGTCTTGAAAGAGCCCGCCCCCACCCAGCACGAAAAGATCGCTCCTTCGCAGCGCTTTCCAAACCGCCCCCACATCCTTGCGCGGCACACAGGCGACCCCCAACCTGCGGGCGGTCTCCTCGCCCCGGACCAGCGCCGTCAATTCAACTGACGGGTCCAGACGGCGGAAATTCTCCACCATCGACTCAAAGATCGCCTCATCCCCCGCGTTGTCGAAGCCAAAGTAACCGGCCAGTAAAAGCTTGAGAGGTTGATCGCCCATAGCTCCTAGAGTTTTCTCGAATCGGGTTCCTTCCTCTGTGGTGAGGAGGTCCTTCTATTAGGGGGAATCCCTGCATGATCCGAACATGGCGAAAAAGCATTTCAACAGGCGAGGAATGGCTTTGTTGTGGGGCTTCTTGGTAAGGTTGCGAGTGATAGTGTGCCTATAGTGTGCGAGAACTATGAATTTATCCGAGCTTCCAGACTCTTCAGAACTTCGAGAATCTCGCTCCAAGATGGAGGTTGGGTTCCGAACATTCCAGACCGGATCATTTTCTGGAAATCATCGGCCAAGAACTCCGACAAAGCAGCGTTTGGCACCAATCTTAGGGTACCATGTTTCGCTTCTTGGTACCTGGCCCAGTCTGCGGGAAAGAGGATCGACTTGTCACGACTTACCACCTCAAGAAGATGGAAATCGTCCTCCAAGGCGGCCTTCCCCTGGTCATGCTCGGCCAGCTTCACCAAATCGTAATAGTGTCTTGCCTGGCGCTCGCCCCTCCCGGCGGACAACTTCTCGTGAGCACAGTAATACAGCATGTGTAACAAGGTCGCCTTCTCCCAGAAAATCCTTCGAGCGGACAAAACAGAAGCGACCGTGGCTGGAAAGGTCAGTTGCGGAAAGATGTCCTTGGCATCGAAAGTTATTTCATGACGCTCGGACGGCTCGATGGGATTCCTCGCTCCAAACTCTAGTCTGACCAGAGGCTCGATATAGGTAGCAGTATCTGAGGGGTAGACCGAGGGATAGTGAACCAGAACGGTGTTACTGTTCCTTTCTGAGAAACGGGCAGACACTTCAGATTCCTCAAGGAAGAGAGGCAGGTAGTCTTTTTCAAGATGCTGCGACAAAACGCGACTGACTGCCTCGAGCTTCTGCTTCAGTTTTGTCTTGCTCAGATCGTGGTCTGACTCAGTGAATCCCAGATCTAGCTTGCTGACCGTGAGATCAATGTCCTCCGAGAACCGGTCGATGACTCGGTAAACTTTGGACAGTGATGTGCCCCCCTTGAACACGACCTTCGGTTTTAAATCGGAGCCGAAGACCCTTTCAAGGCACCAGCACACCCACAGGTCTTTCTCTAGAACCAGAGGCGACCTACCCAGTTCACGCGCCGCTCTTTCAAAGACTTCGCGACGCCCGGCTCTATCGAGTTCAAGAAACCTCAAGCCAGTTTCGCTAGAATCTTGATCTTCGAGCCCATCCAAGCCGGCAACTGAGGCTGGTACTCGATAAGCGCCTTTCTATTCTGGTCGTCTAGAATTTTGGATATCTGGAGTATATGGTCGTTCGTCACTCCATCGCGGCCCAGGTATCGGAATGCACGCACGATCTCACCAGCCTGGCCTTCAAGCCTAAGGAATTTCGGATGAGTTTGTCTCAAGCTAACAGAGTGGCTTCCGACCTTCAATCTTCTGGACCGTCCACTCGTAAGGTACGTTGAGCGTACAGGTACCTGAGTGGAGAGACCTAATCGATTGGCCGCTTCAGCCCCGGAGGGCCGAACGATCTCGCTGGAATGGCGAAAGTATGCTTCTATAAGTTCCTTTTCGGGTACCGTCATTTCACCCAGGACAGAATGCGTCTTTGGCTTCACATAGAGGCCGGGTAAAAGCCTCTTTATTTTCCCCTCTTTCGTGAGGGTACTCAACGTTTGATCCACCATTCCCCGGCTGGCAAACTGCAAAAGTGACCGCGATGAGAAGGGTGCCCCTTTTCGTTGCTTCCTGAGCCAGTTCTCTATAATCTGCGCTTGATTCATGTTTAGAATTTTATAGCAAATATCTAAATTAAGCAAGGCGAGAGAATGATCGACAACTCGATTTAACCTGTCTGTGTGCCTAAATGCCGCGGATTTTGACTGAGAACGGACTCCAGGCTTTACTTGGTCCACACTAACGAAGAATGGCTTGGTTACTGGGTTCCTATAAAGCTCAGAGCCGGAACGCGACTTCCTTTTCGACTGATCTCGACCCCGCTCTTGTTTTGGTCCCCACCTCGTCCCCAGGCGCAGGCTTGGCGCGTTCTTCGGAGGCCCGTAATGTCTGGGTCTGAGCGATCGATTGACTCGCTCTTCATCGGTAAGCAGTTCTGAAGCAGCGGGGGTGTTTGAGCCTTTGTACCTTTACGTGGGGCTGGATGAGCAGTCTTCAGGTGCGTCAGGAATTTCAATCTCCTCGGGTGGAACCAACACAACCTTCCCCTCTCGCCAAATAGCGATCGGCACACCCATTGCTTTGTGTTTGATAAGTGCCTGCCGGGCCCCGCGCTGGATGGCTGCGGTGACCCAATCGTGGTCCTGAAGTTTCTCTAGAATACTCATAAGCTTTTACTTCTGACATTATGCCACATCTTGGGGTCTACTGCGAACTCTTCAAGGGAATCCCCGCGCTCTTACCCGCGCCGTTGGGTCCGGCGATGAGAATGAATGTGGGAGCCACTATTTTCGCTCGATCCATCGCTGACCTGGGCTGATCTGTCTGAGAACACCGTAAACATCGTAGTTATTGGCGAGCCGGGAGGTAAAGGCTTGTGAACCTGGTTCATAAGGCCCGTTTAGCCAGTCGGGAGAGAAGCCTTCAAGGGCCCGGCTCTTGGCCTCGCCGTGGATCAGGAACGGCGATAAGTCTAGATGCTTGATGTCTCGATGAACATTCAAGCTCATTGTCCACCAAATCAGAGGCTCCCCAAAGTCTTCTTTCAAGTAGGCCACGAAGTCGTCCGTCCGCAGTCGAACGATTGGGCTCAGCAGTTCTTCCGTCGGGGGCGGAGTTCGGAGAGTGAAGGTAGCCACCACGTTCATGTCCTCGATCTGCAACTGTTCTTTTAAGAAAAAGAAGAACTCGATCGTATCCCACCAACCTTTTCCGTACGAGAGAGAATGAT
>JBAYRN010000126.1:0-15691 GCA_041676625.1 Vulcanimicrobiota bacterium | reverse complement strand
TTCCACCTCCTGAAGCGAAATTTTCCTCAAATAGGTCCACTATTCCACAGAAAATTCCACTCCAGGAGGAGAAAAATGTCCTGCGTTTGGCTCGGAATGCCAAATGTCCACAGGCCCTAGTATCAGAGCGTGGGAGAAAGGTGGAGAGGGGTATTATAGGTGTTAAAAGATTGTAAGAAAATTGCCGTGCTCACGGGCGGGCGAACCCCCCCCCCCAAAAAAATAACCACCCCGATAGATAGAGGATTATCTCTCCCAGAACCAAAGGCAGGCCAGGTATGTCCCAGTTCGATTTTGATCTTCTCGTTTTGGGGGGAGGCTCGGGCGGCGTGGCGGCTGCCCGACGGGCTGCCGAACACGGTGCCAGGGTGGCTGTCTGTGAAGACAACCAGTGGGGTGGGACCTGTGTAAACCGCGGCTGCGTCCCCAAGAAGCTGTTCGTCTACGCCTCCGAGTTTGGGCGCGCTAGAGCGCTCATGCCGGCCTACGGCTGGGAGCCGGGCGAGCCCACCTTTTCCTGGCCCACCCTGGTCGAGAACGTGACCCGGGAGCTGGCCCGCTTGCGGGGCTTTTATGATAAAGCGATGAGCGGCAACGGGGTGACCCAGTTCAATGAGACCGGAGTGGTCAGTGGGCCTCACGCCGTGAAGGTGGGCGGCCGGACGGTGACCGCCGAACGGATCTTGCTGGCGGTAGGCGGTAAGCCCTGGATCCCTTCGGGAATAGAGGGAAAGGAACACGCCATCACCTCCGATCAGGTCTTCTGGTTGGAAGAATTTCCGAGACGCATTCTGATCGTGGGAAGCGGGTACATCGGAACAGAGTTTGCCGGTATCTTTCGGGGCCTGGACGCCGAGGTGCACCAGAGCTTTCGCTCCGACTACGTGTTGCCGGGCTTCGATGTCGACGTGCGCCGCCATCTGCAGCAGGAGATGGAAAAACAGGGCGTTCACTTCCACACCGGAGCCAAGCCGGTCAAGATCGAAAAGCGGTCCGACGGCAGTTTGCAGGTGACGATGGAGCCCGCCGGCACTCTGCAGGTTGACCAGGTCTTGATGGCCACCGGACGAACCCCCCGGGTTGAAGGAATCGGGTTGTCCGAAGTGGGGGTTGAGATCGGGTCGCGGCAAGAGGTCGTGGTCGATGAAAAGTTCCAGACCTCGGTTCCGAGCATATTTGCCATCGGTGATTGCATTCGCCGCTGGGAACTTACTCCGGTCGCCATCGCCGAGGGCCGGGCCCTGGCCGAGCACTGGTTCAACGATCAACCGCTCGACTTCAGCTACTCTTGCGTGGCCACCGCTGTTTTCAGCTCTCCACCGGCCGCCGTTGTAGGATTTTCCGAGGATTATCTGCGCAAGCAAGGGGTGGGCTTTGAAATTTATCGCACCAGCTTTCGTCCCATGAAGTATACCCTTCCCGATCACCAGGACAAGGCCATGCTCAAACTGCTGGTCGCCAGTGACAACAACAAACTGCTAGGTTGCCACCTGATAGGTCCGGAATGTGGAGAGTTGATCCAAATCCTCTCCGCGTGTCTCGTCGCGGGTGCCACCAAAAAACACCTTGACGAGACGTTCGCGGTCCACCCAACCCTCTCCGAGGAGTTGGTCTTGTTTCGCAGACCCGACGAGACGGTACCGGGGGATACTCCGTCTCCTGATCCCAAAATGAACCTACCGCATCCCAATGGAGATTAGAGCATGATAAACCCCGACAACCTCGCCTTCGTGGAGCAGGTTTACCAGGATTTCCGGCGCGACCCCGATTTGGTGGATCACGCCTGGCGGAATTATTTCGAGACCGAGGGGATGTCCAACGGGCTTCCCATGGGTCCCTCGTTTCAACCGGCTTCACTCTTTGCAGCAGGTGGATCACGCGGTTCGACTGCCGCTGCCGATCTGTTCGGGAGTGCCGATATCTACAAGCAAGAGAAGGTGGATCAGCTGATTCGGGCTTTTCGAGTACGCGGTCACCGGATCGCCAAACTCGATCCCTTGAGCCGACGAAGCGAGAGCTTTTCCGAACTAGAACTCGGCCACTACGGCTTGACCGAGTCTGACCTCGATCTCACCTTTTCGGCGACCTGCATTGGCCACGAGCGACTGAAGTTGCGGGAGATTCTGGAGTTTTTGCACTCCACTTACTGCCGAGCCATCGGGGTTCAGTACATGCACATCGACGACCCGGAGCCGAAGTTCTGGCTCCAGGAAAAGATGGAGACCACCCGCAACAAGCTTTCCCTTCGCCGGGAAACTCAGTTGCGGATCCTCACTCGGCTCACCGACGCCACCATCTTCGAAGAGTTCTTAGCCAAGAAATACGTGGGTGCCAAGCGCTTCGGCCTGGAGGGTGGCGAGTCGTTGATCCCTCTCCTGGACCTGGCTCTGGAGCAAGCGGGTCAACACGAGGTGACCGATATCGTGCTGGGCATGGCTCATCGGGGCCGTCTCAACGTGATGGCCAATATCATGGACAAGAGTCCGGCTCTGGTTTTTCGAGAGTTTGAGGACCGGGATCCCCAGCGCTCGTTCGGGCGGGGCGACGTGAAGTATCACCTCGGCTCCAGTTCCATCTGGACCACCGAAGCCGGCCACGAGATCGAACTCAGCCTTTGCTTCAACCCCTCTCACCTGGAGTTCGTGGGGCCGGTGGTTCTGGGCCGGGTCAGAGCCCGACAGGACCGCTTCACCGAGCGCTTCAATCGGGTGATGGGTGTGATCATTCACGGAGACGCCGCCTTTGCCGGTCAGGGTGTGGTGCAAGAGATGCTCAACATGAGTGAAGTGCCGGGCTTTCGCACCGGTGGTACTCTGCACATCATCCTCAACAACCAGATCGGTTTCACCACGGGGCCCGACCAGGCGCGTTCTTCCCACTACTGTACCGATGTAGCCAAGATGCTTCAGATCCCGATCTTTCACGTCAACGGCGAAGACCCCGAGGCGGTGGCCTTGGCCACCTGGCTTGCCATGGAGTTTCGCCACACCTTTCGTAAGGATGTGGTGATCGACATGTACTGCTTTCGCCGTCATGGTCACAACGAGGGCGATGACCCCACGGTCACACAACCGGAGATGTATCGCCAGATTCGAGCCAAGCAATCGGTCCGTGATTCCTATCTCCAGAGCCTGATCTCTTACGGTGAAATCACCGAGAAAGAGGCCGAAGAGATCGCCAAGCAGCGTCGGGAATACTTGGAATCTGAGTTGGAGAAGGCCCGAGATCCGGAATTTGATTACCAGGCTTACCAGGAGAGAGAGAATCGACGGGGCTTGTGGTCGAACTATTCCGGAGGCAAGGACTCCAACGTACCCGACGTCAAGACCACCATCGATGAGCAAAAGGCCAAAGAGTATTTGCTCCGGCTCTCTCAGGTACCGGAAGGTTTCAACTGTCATCCGAAAACCGAGAGGGCGGTCCTCCGGCGTCGGGCTGACGCGGCCGGCGAGGAAAGACCATTGGATTGGGGGACCGCAGAAAATCTGGCCTATGCCTCCCTTCTGGCGGAAGGTTATCCGGTTCGCCTGACCGGTCAGGACGTGGCCCGAGGGACCTTTAGCCACCGGCACGCCGTTCTGGTGGATTACAAAACTTCTGACCTGCACATTCCCCTGAACTTCGTTGCCGATGAACAAGCGCGCTTTCAAGTCTGGAATTCGACCCTCACGGAAACGGCGGTCTTGGGTTATGAGTTCGGCTTCTGTCTGGACTCACCCGACAGCCTGGTGATCTGGGAAGCCCAGTTCGGCGACTTCGCCAACGTGGCTCAGGTGATTTTCGACCAGTTCATCTCCAGCAGCGAAGACAAGTGGAATAAATTGAACCACCTGGTGATGCTGCTTCCTCACGGATTCGAAGGGCAGGGTCCCGAACACAGCAGCGCTCGGCTCGAACGCTATCTGCAGCAGGCCGCTGAGGACAATATTTGCGTGGTCAATCTGACCACCCCGGCGCAACTCTTTCACTGCCTACGCCGGCAGATGCACCGGTCGATTCGAAAGCCGCTGGTCATCATGTCGCCCAAGAGCCTGCTGCGACACCCGGAGTGCGTCTCAAGTTTATCCGAGATCACCAGGGGAGCCTTCTACCGGGTGATCCCGGACCAGCGTCTTTCCGAGTCCGGTCAGGTCAAACGGATTTTATTGTGCACCGGCAAGGTGTTTTACGATCTTGACTCCTACCGCCAGGAAACGGGACGCGAGGATGTGGCCATCGTGAGAGTAGAGCAGCTTTATCCTTTCCCCGGGGAGGAGCTAAAGACCGCGCTTTCGCCCTACGTGCGCGGGACCCCGGTGATCTGGGTCCAGGAGGAGCCGGAAAACATGGGGGCCCAGAACTATATGAGGCTGCGCTTTGGAGAGAGCGTGTTTGATCGCTTCCCCTTTCTCACCATCAGCCGTCCGGAATCCAGTTCGCCCGCCACCGGTTCTTCGGCCTCTCACAAGATCGAACAGCAGGGCATCATCGAGCAGGCGTTCTATAGAGCGGTGCCCGGATAGAAAATGTTTGTCGAAAGGAAAGTGATATGGAATTGAAGGTACCCCCGGCAGGGGAGTCGATATCCACCGTGGTTATTTCGGAATGGCTGGTAGAGGAGGGCGATAGCGTTCAGGAAGACCAGACTCTGGTGATCCTTGAGACAGACAAGATCAACGTGGAAGTGCCGTCCCCGGTGAGCGGAGTCTTGAGCGAGATTCTGAAAGGCCCCGGCCAGGAGGCAGATATTGGTGAAGTGATCGCCCAACTTGAGGCCGGAGCCGGAGCCCCGGCGAAGAAAGTTGAAGCCGAGGTGAAGGCCGGTACCGGTTCGCAGGCAGAGTCGGAGTCTGAGGACCCGATCGTTAGTCCTGCGGCTCGGCGAATGCTGGAGGAGAACCACCTGAGCCCCGGGCAGGTTGAGGGCAGCGGTAAAGGAGGTCGCATTCTTAAAGAGGATGTGATGGAGCATCTGCAGGGCCAAAAGACGGCCTCGGCTCCCGCCAGGCCCAAGGCCTCCCAACCGAAAGCCGCTCCCAGTGAGCCGGTCGGGCCAGATCCAACGGGCCCGGGTGAAGAAGAAGTGGTCCCCATGAGCCCCTTGCGCCGGAAGATCGCCGAGCGTCTGGTTTCCGCTCAACAAACCGCCGCCATCCTGACCACCTTCAATGAGGTGGATATGTCGGCGATCATGGAGTTGCGGGCCCGCTACAAGCAGCCTTTTATCGACAAGCATGGCATAAAACTCGGATTGATGCCGTTCTTCGTGAAGGCGAGCGTGGAAGCTCTCAAGGAGTTTCCGGCGGTCAATGCCGAGATTCGAGGCACCGACATCGTGTACAAGAACCATTACGACATCGGAGTGGCCGTGGGTACACCTAAGGGACTGGTGGTACCGGTCCTGCGGGGAGCCGATCATCTCTCCCTGGCCGGAATAGAGTTGGGGATCAAGGAGCTTGCCGAGAAGGCCCGCACTATGAAGCTGACCCTTGACGACCTCCAGGGCGGTACCTTCACCATTTCCAATGGCGGGGTTTACGGTTCCATGATGAGCACGCCTATCCTGAATCCGCCCCAGTCAGGGATCCTGGGCCTTCACAATATTGTGGATAGACCAGTGGCGGTCAACGGCAAGGTAGAGATTCGTCCCATGATGTACCTCGCACTCTCTTATGACCATCGCATCATCGATGGCAAAGGAGCCGTTTCGTTTCTGGTCACGGTCAAGAACGCCATCGAAGACCCGGCTCGCATGTTGTTGGAGGTCTAGGAGGAAGTTATGGCAGAGAATTATGACGTGGTGCTGGTCGGGGGTGGTCCGGGCGGCTATGTTTGTGCTATTCGAGCCGCCCAACTGGGGTTCAAGGTGGCTTGCATCGACAAGAACAAGATCTTCGGTGGAACCTGTTTGCGGGTTGGATGCATCCCGTCTAAGGCGCTTCTAGAATCGAGTGAACTCCTCTACCAGGCCAAGGAGTCTTTTAAGTCTCACGGGATCGTGGTGCCGGAAGTCCAGGTGGATTTGGCCACTATGCAGCGGCGTAAAAACCGGGTGGTTCAGACCCTGGGCCGGGGCGTCGGGAGTCTTCTCAAGAAGAATGAAGTGGCGGGGATCCAGGGTGCGGCTCGCTTGACCGCTCCGGGTCGGCTGCAGGTGGATACCGGTGACGGTGCTCTTGAGCTGACCGCCAAGCACATCATCATCGCCACCGGGAGCGAACCGGCCAGCTTGCCGGGGGTGGAGATCGACGGTCGTTACGTGGGCAGTAGCACCGAGGCTCTGGAGTACGACGAGGTTCCCGGACACCTGGTGGTGATCGGGGCCGGAGCCATCGGCCTGGAACTCGGCTCGGTTTGGAGCCGGCTTGGCGCTCGGGTTACGGTCCTGGAGTACCTCGACCGGATCCTTCCGGGTTCGGATGCCGAGATCGCCGAGGCGGCTCGAAAGATACTGATGAAGCAAGGGATGAAGTTTCAGCTGGGGGCTCGGGTTGAGGGGATCGAGATCAAGGACGAGCAGTGCCACGTGAAGATCGCCGACTCCGAAGACGTGGTCTGCGACCGGGTGCTGATGGCGGTGGGGCGACGGCCCTTCTCTGAGGGGCTCGGCCTGGAAGAGCTGGGAGTCGTTCGAGACCGGCGTGGATTTATCCAGGTGGATGAAAAGTTTCAGACCTCGGTCCCCGGAGTTTACGCCATCGGCGACGTGATCGGTGGGCCCATGCTGGCCCACAAGGCCGAGGAAGAAGGGGTGGCCCTGGCCGAGATGCTGAAGACGGGGGTCGGGCACATCGATTACAACACGATTCCAGCCATCGTTTACACCCATCCTGAGGTAGCCTCGGTTGGCAAGACCTCGGAAGAGTTGGAAGAAGAGGGCGTGCCTTTCAAGGTAGGGCGCTTCCCCTTTATGGCCAATGGGCGGGCCAAGGCGATCGGCGAAACCGATGGCCTGGTTAAAATCCTGGCGCATGAGAAAACGGACCGGATCCTGGGAGTCCACCTGGTAGGCCCTCATGCCGGCGATCTGCTCTCCGAAGCTGTTGTGGCTATGAGCTTTGGGGCGTCGTCGGAGGACCTGGCCCGAATATGTCATGCCCACCCCACTCTGACGGAGGTCATGAAAGAGGCCTGTTTAGACGTGGAAGACCGGGCGATTCACGCCTGAAAACAGCGCTTTTCAAGGGCTGTCCAAGGTGTGACAAATTTGCAAAATGGCAGGGGAGGAATTTGAAATACCCTGTCCAAAGGCCGAGCTTGTGAGATTTTTCACAATCTCCGTTGTTTGTTCTGTCGTCAGTAGGGGCGTGACTGTCGGCAGCGCACATTTATAATATGCGCGTAGGCGCGCACGTAGTAAGGGAAATAGCCTCCATGGCACCTGAAAAACTTCAAAAATTATTGGTAAGGGGCGTTTTGCTGGCACCAGCGATAGTCGTGCTTTGTTTGACGCTGTTCACCGAGATAAATTATCGCGGGTATTATTCTACTGTTGATCAACCCATCCCGTTTCCCCACGACAAGCACGTGGCCGCCGGTATAGAGTGTCAGTATTGTCACCGGGGAACCGAGGAAGGTTACCAGGCCGGGGTGCCTTCCGTGACCGACTGCTGGCAGTGTCACCGGGGGATGGCGGGTGACAAGGCTCACGATCTGGCGGCGCTGCCCGACCGTTCGAATCTGGATGCTCTGCGCCCGGGCGTAAAGACTCTGATCAAAGATTACGTGGATGAGCACCGCGAAGTCCGTTGGTTTAAGTACTACGACTTGCCCGAACACGTGAAGTTTCCGCATAAGATTCACATCAACGCGGGACTGGATTGCACGGAGTGCCACGGCGACGTAGCCAACTACAGTTACGAAAATTTCGAGATGAAGCAGAAGCCTACCATGGGCTGGTGTGTGTCTTGTCACCGCGATAGAGGTGCCTCTCAAGACTGCACGGCTTGCCATTACTAAGGTTGGGCTGGGAACAAAACAATGAAATTCAATAGGCGAGACTTTTTAAAAGTAGGGTTGCTTTCGGCATCGGCTTTGAGCTTTTCGGCCTGCGGTCGACCTGTCGAGCACGGGCTTGTCAGTCAGTATCAGATGCCCGAGTACAAGTTGCTGGGAGAGCCGAGTTTTTGGGCCAGCACGTGCACCGAGTTGCGCTCGGACTGCGCGGTGTCGGTGAAGACCGTGGAGAATCGCGCGATTCACGTTATTGGAATCGCGGGGCACTTTTTCTCTAAAGGAACGGCCACTTCGGCTGCCGTTTCGGGGCTGACCACTCTCTATCATCCGGCCCGGTTGAAGGGTGCTTCGGCTGGTGATACCACGGTTGCTGCGGAAGTGGCCAAGTTGGCCTCGCGCAGCAAGAGTCCACTTTTCGTAGTGGACCGCCTGTGCGGCAGTCTGGGAGATGCCGTGGTGGAAGTGGCCCAGAAGTTGGGCGGTAAAATCTGGGTGTGTGACTCCCATCACTCCATGGCCGAGCGCCGCATATTGAAAGCGGTGACCGGTCGGGCCGAACTGCCGCTGGCCGACCTGGAAAACAGGGACTATCTGGTCACGGTGGGTAGCAACCTTCTTCAAGAGAGCTACGCTCCTACTCGGACCGGTTGGGCCTTCGGGAGGTTTCGTAGAACCCCCGGGCGTCTGCGGGGCAAGATGGTGTCGTTCTCTTCTCGGATGAATCCCACCGATGCCAACTCGGACGTGTGGGAACCCGTGATCTCTGGTAGTGAGCCCTATGTACTGGGCGCTCTGGGTAAGCTTTTGAGCGAGAAGGGCAAGGGCGCCTTTCCTTCCTGGGCTGCGATCACTCCCGAAGAAGCTGCTGAGAAGTGTGGGATCGAGGAGGCTCATCGGGCTGATTTTGCCAAGAAGCTGAATAAACTCGCGGACCGTCTGGTAGAAGCAAGATCGCCGCTGGTTGTAGGTGGGTTTCAAGGAGTCAATGGGGAAACCACCGTCTACCTCGCCCACACCATCACTAAGATGCTGAACGGCGATGTGACAACCTTTGAGCCTGATCTTCTGATCGGTAACAAAAAGTCTCCCGGGGATCTTTTCATCAACGACGCGGAAGTTTCCGGTGCCCTTCAGGGAGCAGAGATGGTAGTGGTGCACAACGTGGACCTCGTTTACCGTTTTCCCTGGTTGGAAGAGTCGTTCAAAGGCGTTAAGAATAAGTTCGTCCTGGCGACTATGCCCAACGATACGACCGAGGTGAACAACACCAATAAGGGCATGACGATCCCCTTGCGCACCTGGATGGAAGACTGGGGCGATCTACTTGTGAAGTCTCCTCAGGGAAGCTGGTACGGCCTGGCTCAGCCGGCTGTGAAAAACCAGATCCCCGATGCGGTGTCTGCCCTCGGCTTCATGCTGGAGTTGGCGGATGAGCTGAAGGTCAGCTTGGGCAACAAGAAGACCAATCCCCGGGAGTTTCTGCAACGGGAGTTGACCGAGGAGCAGTGGGAGGACCTGCTGGTTCGGGGAGGTCACTGGGAGCGAGAGCCTGACTCGATCTATGGTCACGAGGCCGCTTTCCCTCCGCCCGCTACCGAGAACGCAGGTACGGCTCCCGATGGGTACAACGTTTTCGAAGGCGTTTCTCCCCTCGAGCCATCGAAGTTGGGAGAGGTGTCCGGCGAAGGCTTGAACTTCATCATCTTGCCGACCCACCTGGGTGACGGGCATATGGCTGACCGCCCCTGGATGCAGGAGATGCCGGACGCTATGACCACCGTGGTTTGGGATTCCTGGATCGAAATTGGGCACTCGGTGGCGGCCGGATTAGGCGTCAAGCGCCACGACCGGGTTTCCGTCACCGTGGGTGATAAAGTGATCAAGGGTTCCGCCTATCTCAGTCCCTTCATTCATCCGAAATCCGTGGGCATTCCCTCGGGCCGAGGCCAGAGGCTGAAGCCCCACGGGGCTGTCAGTGAGATCGGATGGGTTTCGGAAGGCTCAAATCCGAAGACGCTACTCGATGGTAGCACGGGTGGTGGGGAGTATTTTTCTTCCGCCACTGCCGGCGCCACTCTGAAGAAGGAAGAGGGCTCACGTCTCCTCGCTACCTTCGACGAGCGGGTCTACAATCTGCCCCGACACGTTTTGCCGGAGTAATAAGGAGAAATCATGCAAGAGTTCCACGGTAAATATCAGTGGGGAATGACGGTAGACGTCGACAAGTGTACGGGCTGCAAAGCCTGTGTGATCGCGTGTCGCGCCGAAAATAACATCGCCGTCGTCGGCGCCGAGCAGGCCGCGATGGGTCGGCTGATGGATTGGCTTCGCATCGAGCGCATCCACCACGGTCACTTCCCACACGTGCAGGTAGATTTTATCCCGATGCTGTGCCAACAGTGCGGAGCGGCGCCCTGTGAATCGGTTTGCCCGGTGTTTGCATCGGTTCATACGCACGACGGATTGAACGGTCAGATCTACAACCGCTGTATCGGCACCCGGGTTTGCGGAAACAACTGTCCGTACCACGTTCGTATGTTTAACTTCGTCTATCCCAAGTGGCCTACTCCGATGGAGAAGTTGCTGAATCCCGACGTCACCCAACGTCAGGAAGGCGTTATGGAGAAGTGCACCTTCTGTGTGCAGCGGATCCGCCGGGGCAACGTCGATGCGAAAGTTGAGAATCGCGAGATACTAGACGGTGAGGTCCGCCCTGCTTGCGTCCAGGCCTGCGCTTCGGAGGCTCTGGTTTTCGGGTTGTTGACCGATCCCGAGTCCAGTGTGTCTCGCAATCTCAATCAGAACAAGCACCGGTCGGTGCTGGTGCACAATGATCACGACACCAGGCCGAACGTCATCTATCTGCGACCGGAGCGGGACCCCTCGGCTCTAGAACCGGTAGCTCCGCTGGGTGAAGTTCAAAGGCGAGACGGTCACGCCGGTCACGATCACGGTGGCCATCAGCCGACTCCCGAAAATTCTCCCACTCCGGCCGTGGAGCCCACGCCGGTAGAGACCTCGACGCCCGCGGCGGCGGCTCCGGCTTCCACGCCGGCATTGACAGCCACCCCTGGAGCCCAATAGGACGGTATATAGAACATGAGTCACGTGAATAAGAATTTTCGCGCTGCGGAGGTCTCCATACCGGAGATATACGACGCCTGCTTCGAGCCGATCGGTAAGTCCGGTTGGCGGAGCAACATCGTAATTCTCCTCTCGTTGTGCGCCATCTTGATCGGAGCCTTGGCGTTTGCCGGGCAGATGTATTACGGTCTGGGACAGACCGGACTGCACATCCCGGTTTACTGGGGTGGGTACATCATCACCTTCGTTTTCTGGATTGGTGTGGCCCACGCCGGTGCACTCATCTCGGCCCTGCTCCGGTTGACCGGGGCCGAGTGGAAATCGGCGGTAACCCGAGTGGCCGAGGTGATCACCCTCTTCACTCTGCCGGCCGCCGGTTCGTTCCCTCTGATCCACATGGGGCGGACGGAGCTGTTCTACTACATGCTGCCGGTGCCCAACAACCGATTGCTGTGGCCCAACTTCAAGAGTATGTTGATGTGGGACGTGTTCGCCGTATCGACCTACCTGACCGGTTCGGTGCTCTTTTTGTACGTCACCCTGGTGCCCGACCTGGGGATCGCTCGGCCACGCATGAAGGGTTGGTATAAGACCCTCTACACACTACTTTCCTGGGGTTGGAGAGGTACGGCCGAAGAGTGGAAGCGGGTTATGGAAGCCGCTGCTCTGTACTCGGTCATCATCCTCCCGGTCGTGATCTCGGTGCACACCATCGTATCCTGGGACTTCGCAATGCAGTTGGTCCCAGGTTGGCACTCGGAGGTATTCGGACCGCTCTTCTTCGTGGGAGCGCTCTACTCCGGGACCGCCGCGGTCTTCACGATGTTGGGGCTGCTACTCTGGACCTATCCATCGTTTAAGAAGGTCATAACTCCGGTTCACTACGATATGCTCGGTCGAGTGTGGTTGGTGCTGGGTCTGTCTTGGGCCTACCTCTTCTTCAACGACTTCATGCCCAAATACTACGCCCACATCCCCGATAAGATCGAGTACCTATACTACAACGGTTTTGGACCCTACGCAGCTGCTACCTGGTTCCTGGTCATCGGAAACTTCGCCTTGCCGCTGTTTTGTCTGGCTTTCCAGGACTTTCGCCGCAGCTTCCTGCCGATGTTTGTGCTCAGTATCATCGTCAACATTGCGATGTATATCGAGCGGGTGTTCATCGTGATTCCGGGACTCGAGGTCTATAACGGTCTCAACTTCAACACCATTCCCTACACTTACAGCACCACGGAGATCGCCGTCATCGTTGCGACCTTCGGCTGGGTGATCGGTGGTCTGACCCTGTTCTGCCGAATCTTCCCGATTCTGCCGTACTGGGAACTGGCCGAAACTAAAGCTCGACAAGTCGAAGTGGATATGGCCGGTGTCAAGGTCAACTACTTCCAAGCTGGTGAATAAGGTATAACATGAAAGTCTGTGCAGAATACGAAGATCAAATAGGTGCCTTTACGGCCCACCGCGTCCTTCTAGAGAAGGGTGTGGATCCGGAGGATATCGAGGTTCGCTCGCCTTATCCACTGTCCGAACACCCGATTCCACCTCACCGGTCCAAGCCGATGATCCTGCGTAACGTTGTCCGTGTGTTCTGGTTGCTGGGAGTGATCGGAGGATTTAGCTTCCTTACCTTCACCCAGTGGGAGTGGGGCCTCACCGCCAAGACCGGTGGTCATCCCCTGGTGGCTATTCCCATCAACGCCATCATCATGTATGAGACCGGCATGATCACAGCTCTCCTGGTAACCACCGCGATGTTTTTCATTGAAACCCGTCGCTATCGCCAACTGGTACCGCCCATCGAAGAAGACATGATTGTGGCAAACGGCTACATCGCTCTGATCGTACGTGGAGAGTTCGTGGAGAAAGCCAAAGAGTGGTTGGACGGAACCAACGCTCGTCAGATCGTAAGCTACGTTTTGCCTCTGGCCTTCGTGTCGCTCTTTCTCTCGGGATGTGGGACCTTCGTGGGGACCACTCGCTGGGACAACATGCGGCAGACTCAGGTGATTAAACCTGGTGAGCAACCGGCTGATTCTCCGGCTCCGTTTTCCCTCCGCATGCCCACCGTGGCCGAGCAGGAAGTGAAGCCTCCGCAGCCTCTGGGCTGGCTCTACTACGGTGACCAACTCGCCTACGAACGCGCCGAGGCCGATATCAAACGCACCTCGGACGACTTGGAGGAGCAAGTGAAGGCCGGCACGATCGACCGTCGGACCGTGAACAGGACTCTTCGACCGATGCGAGATGCTTTGGATAGCACCAAACCCGAGATCGTAGCCAAGAAGAATTTCCCAGCCGAGATGCGCAGTGTGCAGAACCCGGTGGCAGCTGATGAAGCCTCCCTGGCCAGAGGTGAAAAGCTCTATAACTACAACTGTGCTCAGTGCCACGGCGCTCAAGGTCTGGGTGACGGGGGAGTAGGTCAGTTCTGGGGCGGTCCCAAGGAAGCCACCAGTGGTGTAGTTCCGAAGCTGGGCGATCCTAATGCCTACGGTGATGAGAACGCTTACCCCGATTCCTATCTCTATCACAACATCGTGGTGGGCAAGAACTTGATGCCGGCCTTCGGATATCAACTCACCGCCAAGCAAACCTGGGATATCGTGAACTACGTTAGAAAGCTCCAGGGCAAAGTCTAACACTGCCTGGAAGCGATGAATATGAAATAAGCCACCTCGTTAGCGGGGTGGCTTTTTTCATTCCGATTCGGGAAGTTCTCTTTATACGTCCCAGGCTGTAACCCAGTCCGTACGGACCCTCTTCCATCCCTCGCTTTCGAGTTGCTTCTTCAGGTCCGGCATGTGAGCGGCTCCGTAAAAGAGGGCAATTCTGCGCTTGCCAGATTGTACTTCTCGTCGGGCCACCTTCAGCGCTGCCTGGTTTCGATCGGCGATCAAGGCGGAATCGCCCAGACCGGCAAGCAGTCCTCCCGAGGCGCCCATGGCCGAGCCGAAGAGCTTTCTCAGCACCTTTCGGTCCTTGGCCGAGGTTCGCCCGCTCATGACGGCCATGAGATCAAGTTCGGCGAGTTCCTCGTCGGTGACCCCCAGTTGGCTCTGATCCATGGAGCCGCTACTGCCGAGCGCTTTCATCATGTAGGTCATCAAGTTTTCCTGGCGTTCGGCCATTTTTTGAGCTAGACCGTTGCGGGTGAGATCGGCGTGAACGAAGTTTGGAGCAGTGTAGTTGATCTTTTCGATCTGAGTGGTGAGCCCCATAGATTTGGCGATCATGCCCTGGATTCCTGAGACCCCGGACCCGGTATTCATCTGGGCGGGCAGAGCTTGCCCGGCCATTTCATCAGGCAGGATCAACTCGTAGAGCACCGCGTCGTAACCCTTGAACCGCTTGTTCAGCTCCCCGTAGTAGGTGGGGCTGCCCACGTGCACGGCAGAAACCAGGTCGAGTTCCTGACCCCGCGAGTTTTGCATGGTCAGGACCGAGGTCTGGACCATGCCGGGTTGCGGCTTGTACTGGATGAACGAGCTTAGCTCACCGGAAGCTTTCTCGGCTGAGCCAGGAGAAAGGACTAGTAGGAGAACGATTAAGGAAAGGTAGGCCCTATGAATAATTCGCATAGCCCCAGTTTAACACAGACTTCTAAAGTCTATGCCGGTTGAGAAGCGAAAGGGTGCTGCCGTCGGTCCCAGTGCCCACGGGTTTGGTCATCCCGCTTGCTTTGTAGACTTCCTGGTCGTAATGGAAGTCGGTGTTGATCACGTCCACCATTTTTCCCACTAAGGCACCGTAAACGAACTCCGATCACCGTCGGAGCTTCCAAATGAGACCTTTGCATTGGGAGCGAATAAGGTAAAATAGGCTTTGCTGTTGCTTCCCAGGGTGACCGGATCGGTACCTGTGTAGTAGATGGTGAGGTTGGGTGGTAGCTGGGTGTCATTTAAGATGGCATCGTCGTCAACGACGAGCTTATCGGTCACGTAGATCCTGGTCTTTCCCCCTGTATCAGGCAGCTTTAGAATCCCGTCGGCGGTGATGGCCAATGTTTTAGCTCGGTAGATCGCACCGTCGGCACTGGCAACCAGTTCAGTGGTGACCGTGTCGATGGTGACCGTGTCGTAATTTCCGGGCTCTAGCTGTACAGGGTTGTCCGCTGACTCGGGAATCCCACCGAGGTTCGAGTAGGGCCCGAATGGGCCTAGATCCTGGTCCGGGTTGAGACCGTCGCCTGGTCTATAGGATATTGTACCGTCGCTGTTAACCTTGATGTTCTCCATAGTGGAGAATTTCCACCAGCCACCAGACAGCTCCGTTCCACCACTGTAGCTTTGGGTGGCGGGGTCGTAGGTTATGGTGCTCCCGCTGTGAACAAAGTCCCACTTTCCATTCTGGAATTGCACGCTCAAGTTGTGGTCGTCATACACCAGATTAGTTGGCTCCGTTTCACTCAGAGTCGCTCCACTCTCTGAACCACCGGATAATCCACCACCGCCATCCAAATCTGGAAAAACGATGTCATCGATGTTGATCTTCTCCGACAAGACTCCCGTACGGTAGATCAGGCTCGCGGGGTCGTCACTTTGAATCTGCTCGGCCGGAATAAAACCCGGGGCAACAAAAACGGCTCCCTCAACTTTACTGTCGCCGAGTTCGAACTGTTTTGCCCCTTCCGCACTAGCGTCTCCGTTATTGGCCAATAGGCTTTGACCCG
>JBAYRN010000125.1:0-16370 GCA_041676625.1 Vulcanimicrobiota bacterium | reverse complement strand
GCTGGGTCGCGCCTTTGCTTACGCCGACGCTCAGCGAAACCGCATCGGCACCAACTTCCATCAGTTACCGGTGAACCAGCCCAAGGTCCCCGTCAATACCTACATGTTCGACGGACAGATGACTTACCACCACAGCGGAGCGGCTCCGGTGTACGCCCCCAACAGCGGGGGCCGGGCCTGGTCGGATGAGACCGGTGCGGTGGACGACGGATGGGAGGTCGACGGCGAGTTGGTGCGCAGCGCCTACAACCTGCGGGCCGACGACAGCGACTTCATCCAACCTGGTACCCTGGTGCGCGAGGTGTTTAGCGACGAAGAGCGGACCGGACTGGTGGAAACGGTGTCCGGAGCCCTGCTGGGCGGGGTGCGCAGCCCGGTCCTGGAGCGGGCCTTCGAGTACTGGAAATCGGTCGATCCTGAGATCGGCCGGCGCATCGAGCAGAGGGTGAAGGAGCACTCCGCCCCCGAACCCGTGTCCGGCATGAGCCAGGCCTGAAGACTCAAATTCTGAGCGAAAAGTCTCGGGTGTCGACAAGATCGGCGCCCGAGACTTTTTTATTTGGGCGGTGGCTCCGGGCAGCCCGAAGCAACCGGCAGGCTCCATGACCTCCAGATAGCTATGCATCGAAGCCCAAAACATAAAAAGGCTCCGGCAAAGGTGGTCAAAAATGGGAGCCAATTCTGATTCGACCCGACCACGACCAGAGCCGCACCGGCCAGCGCCGCGGTGGCATAAATTTCGCTTTGAAAAACCGTCGGTACCTCGCTCATCACAACGTCGCGAACCACCCCCCCGCCGATCCCGGTCAGCACCCCTATCAGGATCGCCGCCCAGGGGGAAAGCCCGAAGGCCAGAGCCTTACTGGCTCCTGCACCGCAGAAGAGACCCAGGCCAGCCGCATCGAAGATCAAGAGCGGCCGTCGCAATTTAGACCAGGTCGCGATGTTGTAGAAGGTCAGCATTCCGGCCGCGGTGCTGACCGCCAAATAACGCCAATCTTGCAGAGCTGAGGGCGGGGTTGCGCCGATCGTCACATCCCGAATGATCCCGCCGGAAGTCGCGGCCAGAAAAGACAAAACCAGCACCCCGAATAAGTCCAGGCGGTGTCGAACTCCACTGATGGCGCCGCTGACCGCGAACACAAAGGTACCCAGTAAGTCGAAGACGGTGTAGAGGTGATATGCTATTTCGGACTGATTCAAGACCTGGACCAAACGAACTGAGAGATTGCCTTCGCAACTTCTGCTGCTGCTCCTAGCAAACGGGGTTTCTGGCTGCCTTCTCGAACTTCTCACCAGTGAGAGATTTTCGTTCGAACGGAAGCGCCAATCTTCAGGCCGATACGGTTTTGGACAATCGCTATCAGGTGGGACGCTTTCTGGCCGAAGGGGAGTACACCCGGGTGTACGAGGGTCTCCACCTGTGCCTGGGAGTTCGGCTCGTTATCAAGCAACTCAGAACGCTCTATCCAGATCCGGTTCAAGCCCGAGAGCAAAAAGAGCAGTATCGCGATTACGCAAGACTTCTGGCGCGCCTCAGTCACCCCAGCCTGGTCACCGTTTATGACACTTTTGAACACCAGGGTCTTCCCTTGATTATCATGGAGCGGGTGCCGGGGCGAGACCTGGAAGAGATAGGACGCCTTGCTCCTAAACCGCTATCCGAGAAAAGGGTGATGCTCTGGGGAAATCAACTTTTGGACTCCCTGGAGTACCTTCATCAGCAAAGCCCACCGGTGATCGTGCGGGGTCTGCAGCCGAGCAATATCATCCTCGCTCCGGAGGGGCGGCTCCGTCTCATTGACTTCGGACTGGCCAAGTCCATGGATGAACAAGGCACCCGCAATATCGTGAAGGGACTGGGAGAGGATGGGTTCGCACCTTTAGAGCAGGGTGCCTACTCCAAGACTGATGAGCGGAGCGACATTTATAGCTTGGGGGCTACCCTTTACTACCTACTCACCAAGGAGGTGCCTCCGTCGGCTGCCCAGCGCACCATCGCTCCCCGAGATCCCTTAACTGATCCGCGAGAGAAGAATGCCACGGTTCGAGGCGAGACCTGGCGAGCGCTTTCCAGGATGATGTCACTGCGTCCTTTGGAACGACCGGCGAGTATCGCTGAAGTCCGTTCGCTTTTCCTAAACGAGGCGACGGTGCGCCATTGCGTGGAGTGCAAACTTCCTCTTCAAGTTCAGGTCCTAGAAGGAGTGGAGATTGACCGTTGCTCAAGCTGCGGTGGCGTGTGGTTGGATCACGGAGAGCTCGAGCTCTTGCGGGAAAAGATAGAAGTTCAAGAATCCCGCTCCGAAGCAATCCTGCAGACCATTCCTCTAAACCCTGAACACCCTGCCATGAAGACCCTCGCCCAAGAGCACGCTACCAGCAAATCGTTCTGGGAGAGCTTAATGGGAATTTTCAGCTCGCGCTGAAACCAAGAACTTACTGCTGCTGTGCCTGAGGGGCGGTGAGAGATAATGGTTCTGAGCGATAGACGCTCTCGTCCATCCGCTTAAAGTCATCATCGGAGTGAACCGCCTCGGCCGGGGTGACCTGGACCGCCACGCTCAGTTCCGAAGCGGCGAACCCCTTACACACACCTCTGGTGGGAGGGACGTCCTTGTGGTCCCGTCCAAGCGCCGTGGAGATGTGGTGGGAACCTACGACCGTAGAGTTGGTAGGGTCGAAACCGATCCAGCCCAGGCTCGGCAAGTAAGCCTCCATCCAGGCGTGGGTGGCATCGCTGGAAGAGCGGTAGTCGCTGTCCTTCGGATGGAAAAGATAACCGGAGAGGTAACGACAGGGTATCCCGGCCATCCGGCCCAGACCGATCAGGAGGTGGGCAAAGTCCTGGCAGGCTCCCTGACCCTTTTCCAACGCCTGGTCGATGGTGTGGTCCGCCTGGGTGCAGACGGCCCGGTACTCCAGGATCTGAGATAGCTCCCGGTTCACTCGCTGTAGATAGCAAAGCGGGTCCTCGGATTCTTGGGGCATCATTCCCTCAAAGAGCGATTCCAGGCGGGGGGTCCGCTGGACCAACGGAGAAAACATCATAAAGTCCAAGTACTCGGTTTGATTCTCGAGCTTCTTCAGTTGCTGCCACCAATCAAACTCTCCATGTTGCGGCAGCTCGCGGGGAGTCTTGACCTCCACCAGAGATTCCGTGGTCAGAGTGAGTTCCTGATGAGCTTGGGGGATATCGAAGCTGTGCACCACGGTTCCCAGATACTCTTCGAAGCGCGAAAGCCTGGCCCGGGGCTTCACCTTGAGTTGGCAACTCATGACCCGCTGATGGTCGCGGGTGAGTGGGCACTGGCGCACTTCCATGACGTTTTCAGAAATTTCCGACTCATAGCGATAGCGAGTCACGTGTCGGACTTGATAAAGAGTGCTCAAAACTCCACCTCCCAGGAGATGTAAAGACGATAGACCAGAGCATGAACGGTCTGGAGGTCTCGGCGGAAACGGTCAAAGTACAGTAAGAGATTGGTACCCGCGATCTCGTCCGGTCGCTGGTACTCCAGGTCGTGGTGCATCTTTGCGACCAACCGGTGCAGCTCCCGGGCCTTACGGTTTTCTGTTTCGGCGGCCAGCTCGTCGAGAGATTTTCGGAGCTGCATGATGGAAAAGTGCAAAGCGTGGGGGAACCTCTCGTTCAAGATCAAGAAATCGACGATCTTCAGGGAGTTCAATTCCACCCCTAATTTCTTGCGGAAGGCCTCAAACGCCGTGCAACATTTTAACAACCCCAGCCAGTCCAGGTAGCTCTTTTGCTCCGCGTTCTGGAGGTAGGTCTCGAACAGGGTTACCAACAGGCCGGCCCGTTCCAGCCAGCGGCCCACCTGGACGAACAACCAGGCCTGGTCCCGGCTGATGGTGGAGTCAGTGAGCCCGTTGATCAGGTGGATGCCCACTTGGACCTCCTGATAAAACTGCTGGGGTCGATTTTGAAAGAGGGAATTGGTTTCAGCCCCCCCGACGTGCAGATGGACCTTATTGATCTGCTCCCACATCTCACTGGAGATGCGTTCTCTGACGTGGCGCGCGTTTTCCCGAGCATTGCGGATGCAGCTTCGAACCGAGGAATGGTTGTCCGGATCCAGTGCCAGTCTATAGGCTGCCTCGTTCATGTCGGTGAGGTTCAACTCCGGCTGTCGAAGCGCGCTCAGGACATCGCAGACCTGCCGTCGGCGCCGTTCCGGTGACTCTTCCAGAGCTGAGTGAGACTGCACATTCAACACCCTGGCGGTGTGTTCGGCCCGCTCCAAATAGCGGCCGATCCAGTAGAGATGGTCGGCCACCCGACTCAACATGGTGCTGCTGCTCATTGTTCGTCCTCTGCCAATACCCAGGTGTCTTTGCTGCCGCCGCCCTGGGACGAGTTCACCACCAGCGAACCTTCTTTGAGTGCCACCCGGGTCAGACCACCCGGCACGATCCGAATTTTTTCCCCGTAAAGAACGTAGGGCCTCAGATCTACCCGGCGCGGCTCCAACCCGCGCCCCAGGTGGCAGGGAGCCTGGGAGAGATCCAGGGTGGGCTGGGCGATGAAATTGCGTGGCTCTTTCTTGATCGCCTCGGCCATCTCGTCCTGCTCCTTTTTGGTGCTGTGAGGACCGATCAACATTCCGTAGCCGCCGGATTCACCCACCGCCTTGACCACCAGCTTGTCGAGATTTTGCAAGACGTGCTGTCTCTGGGCATCGTTGGTCAGGATATAGGTCTCCACGTTGGGCAAGATCGGATCTTCACCCAGATAGTAGCGAATGATCTGGGGCACATAGGCATAAAGAGCTTTGTCGTCGGCCACCCCGGTGCCGATGGCGTTGGCCAGAGTGACCTTGCCCTGGCGATACGCGTTGAAAAGACCCGGTACTCCCAAAGAGCTGTCGGGTCTGAAGGCGACCGGGTCCAGAAAGTCGTCGTCCAGGCGACGATAGATCACGTCGACCCGCTTCAGGCCCGAGGTGGTGCGCATGTAGACGATGCTGTCGTGCACCAGCAGGTCTCGACCTTCGACCAGCGTCACTCCCATCTCTCGTGCCAACAAGGCGTGTTCGTAGTAGGCCGAGTTATAGATCCCCGGCGTCAGCACGACGACCGTGGGTTCAGCGTGATTGAGGTCACTCAAAGACCGCAAAGTCTTGAGCAGAGCCTGACCGTAGCTTGCCACCGAACGGACCTGATAACGGGAGAAGAGAGAGGGAAACGTCTCTTTCATGACCTTGCGGTTGGCCAGCATGTAAGAGACCCCACTGGGAACCCGGAGGTTGTCCTCCAGCACAAAAAACTGGCCCTGCTCGTCTCTCACCAGATCGGTACCCACGATGGAGACATACACCCCACCAGGCACCTTGACCCCTCGCATCTGCCGCAGGTAGTGACGGCAACTGAGCACCAGATGAGATGGGAGAACCCCGTCGTTGATGATCCGGGCTTTGCTGTAGATATCCTGCAGAAAAAGATTGAGGGCAGTGATGCGCTGGCAGAGACCACTCTCGATGGGAGCCCACTCTCGGGCAGTGAGGATCCTGGGGATGATGTCGTAGGGAAAAACTTTCTCGGTGGAATCTTCGTGGCCGTAGACGGTGAAGGTCACTCCCTGGTGCAAGAACGAAAGATCGGCTGCCCGGCGACGATGCTTCAATTCATCGGCTCCCAACTCGTCGAAGAACTCCTTGAGAGGGGCGTAGTGGGGACGAGCCTGGCCGCTGGAGTCGAACATCTCGTCGTAGGTGGTGTCAGGCACGTAGCTGTTCATGGTAGCCGGCCGCCGGGTTTGGTTATCACCCAGCTAGAATTTCAGCTTTCCCACCGAACTCCTTGGAGGGATCCGGGGGAGTCCGTCCGGGCATTTGGAATGAGGGCCTGTGACCAACGGTCTGGTTCTTGGAAAATTTATGCCGCCTCATCGGGGCCATCTCTATCTGCTTGACTTCGCTCGTACTTTTGCCGACAGCTTGACCATTGTGGTGGGGAGCCTGGAAGACGAGCCGATCCCGGGTGAGTTGAGGTACCGCTGGATGCAAGAGCTCTTTCCCTTTGACCGGGTGGTTCATCTGACCGATCCCAATCCCCAGTATCCCCACGAACATCCTGGCTTCTGGGCTATCTGGAAGAACTCGTTGGAGCGGATTTGCTCCTCCAAGATCGATCTGCTTTTTGCCTCCGAGGAGTACGGGGCCAAACTGGCTGAAGTTCTGGGAGCGAGGTTCATTCCCACCAACGCCATGCGAGAGTCGATCAGGGTTAGTGGCACCGATATCCGCAACGACCCCTACCGCCATTGGCAGGAGATACCCCGGCCGGTACGGCCTTATTACACCAGAAACGTGGTTTTCTTCGGGCCCGAATCCAGTGGCAAGACCACCCTGAGCCGGGCTCTTGCCGAGTCGTTGGGGGCTCTCTGGGTCCCGGAGTACGCCCGAACGTATCTCCACGGCCGGGAAGACGACTTCGAACTAAAAGACATGGAGGTGATCGCCCGGGGCCAGTGGTCCAGCACCCAGGCGGCCTTGCGAGCCGGATATCCGCTGGTGCTCAGTGATACCGATGCTTTGACCACCTTGCTCTGGTGCCAAGAGTTGTTCGGCCAGGTACCACCCACAGTCAGTGAGCTCGCAGCCCGGGAGCGGCCGGATCTCACCATCCTGCTGAAGCCGGATATCCCCTGGGAAGAGGGTGCGTTACGCCTTCGGCCCGACACCCGGGAGGCGTTTTTCGAGCGATGCCTCGAAGCCCTGGAAGAGCACGGCAGGGAGTACCGGGTGGTGGGTGGCAGGCGCGATGCCCGAGAGGCCGAGGCTCGTCATTGGCTGCAGTCTCTGATCAAAAAAAGCCCTCCTGGGAGGGCCTTTTGATCAGGGCGCGTCAGCCGATCAGGGCATGGAGCCCCGGGGCCTGACGAATCCGGTCAGACCCTTGCCGAAGCTGTGGGTCCGTCGTCGCACGGCATCTCCGGTGTTGCCTTCGATGGTGTTGAAGGTGCCGTTGGGGTTGATCCCGGTGACCAGACCCACGTGAGACTTACCGTTGGATTTCCAGGTGGCGATGTCGCCAGGGCGCAGCATCCCGGGGCTTTGAGCGGCTGAACCGGCATCGAAAAAGCGTCCGTTGTTGCGGCCCCAGCCCAGGATTCCAGCCACCGAGGACTGGTGCCCGAAGGGTGAGCCGCCGGGGCTGTTGGCGTAGGCCTGGGATACGAAGTCGGCGCACCAGGGCTGCCATCTTCCCCGAGAAAACTGTCTGACCTGGCCGGGGTTGTTGCCCTCGCTGACCCCCTCGTGTTGGAGGGCCCAGCGTACCGCGTCGGCGCCCTGGCCGCTGCCTAAAGGACCGACACTGCCGGTTTGTCCGGCACCGGAGGGTACGTAGCCGTCGCGGCCGTTGTATCCACCCGGATTCAGTCCGCCGCCGTTGCCGATGCCCTGGCCGCCCCCAAAGCCGCCACCGCCGCCGCCGAAACCGCCCAATCCGGGCATCCCTCCGCCGCCGCCACCGCAGCCACAGCCTCCGCCGCCACCGAAGCCGGGGTTAAATCCAGGGGACATCCCGCCTCCGCCCATGGGGCCTCCGAAAGGACCACCACCCATCTGGCCACCCATCATGCCCTGCATGACGGTCATCATCATCTGCATCATCATTTGCATCATTTGCATCATGGGGTTGCCGCCCATGGCACCAAATCCGCCTCGGTTGAAGGCAAATTGGTTCTGGCCGATGCCGTTAAAATTCATAACTGTGCTCCCTCGACTCACGTGGAGTCTCTAATTACTCTTATCCTAAGAATAGCACGTACGGTTTGACATGACTTCTAAATATGTTTCCGGAATCGAGCACTTTGTGAACATTTTGTTTTAATTTTGTTAATTGGCTGTTCACATGTCCTGAAAACGCACAGCTTGATTACTGCGATCTCGCCGCTAGTTCCCTGGAGGCCGGCCTTCCTTCCAGGCCACCACCCCGAAGCTTCCCGCCTTGATGTTCAGTTCCACGTAGGTGGCGTGACGTGCTGAGGTTTCTCCGCTGAAGGCCGTCTGCCCCACGCTCTTGATCACCACCAGGCCTTCCTTATCTCGGAGCAGTTGATCCACGGTCACCTGGTAGTACCCCAGAGCCCGGCCGCTATCACCGGCGGTCATGGATTCTTTGTAGGAGAAATAGGTCTGGTTGTCGCCCATCCCCGAGGGGAAGAACGGATCCTTCTGCAGCTTGGCAATGGCATCGTGAACGCCTGCGTGGGCCAACAGCCTCGCCTGCTCGGCCCGGATGGTAAGCTGCGAAGCGGAATAGTGGCCCTTCTTCATGCCGATCAAACTTAGACCGATCAGGGTGGTCAGGACCGTGAGCATCAAGGCGAAAATCAGGACCGAACCCTGGCTCTTTGGAACCCCTCTCACGGCAGCTTCAACCTGGCTTCAAAATGCTCGACTTTGTTGAGCTTCGAGAAGGCAAATCGGACGGTAGCCAGGCGCCCACTCGGCTCGATTTCAAAGGCCGCAAGCTCTGCCATGGGTGCGGTCTGGGACTGCCCATTCCCATCGGTCCGAGTGCGGTAAAGCCAACCCTCGGTGAATTCGTAACGAACCGTGGCCAGGGAAGGAGTGGCCGTCATTCCTTGCTCTATTCTGGTGGCGAGAGGCTGCTCCAGGTCCTGGCCGGTGAATTGAATCCAGCCTGCACCCAGCTCGGCCTGGGTTGCGTTTCGGGCATCGTCTCGGACCAGTTGAGTCACTTGCACCGCCTCCAGTTCCAGTCCGAAGTCTTGCCGGGCCAGACTGACCCGTGATAACTGGCCCAGGCTATAGGCCAGAGCAGAGAGCACCAACGAAAAGATAAAAACCGTGAGAATGGCCTCTAAAAGCGAGAATGCCGAACGTCCTTTCATTGGTTCGTGATCTCCATGCTGGCGTACTTCACTCGACCTTGGTATTCACCCCGGACCACGATACGGCAGAGCCCAGGCGTGGTGGTGAAGCGGTTTCCATAGTCTTGATAGCGGTTCTTGTAGATGCATTCCCAGCCGTCTCGACGCATCACGTGGATACTACCGAAGGAGTTGATCGGCTCCACGTACCAGGTCAGGATGAGATCTTCGAGGACGTTGTTGGCGGAGTCGTAGGCGACCGCCCGAAAGTTTAGCTCGCCTTCGGGGGAAGCGGTCAAGCCGTCCTGAGCGACCATTCTTAAATCGAAATTGTCCGGAGCCAGATCGGTGAGGAGAGTGGTCAAATGTAGGAGCGTGTTGGCATTGTCTTTCCGGCGTACCTCCACGTCCACTTTCCAGGTTGAGCGGGTCAAGATCTTACGCCCCAACTGGGGCAGATTGCGACCGGGGTCGTACTGGTTCTCCAATTCGGAACAGGGAAGATCCAGGGGTTGCCAGGCGACCTTGCTCTCCACCACGTAATCGGGAACCGAGCAGGGCCACAGCTTCCCGTCTACCGCCGCAAGGCCGTTGGCAAAGTCCTGGTAAGCCTGGATTCTGATCTCCTCCATGGCGTTTTGGGCGTCATACAGGGCCCGGATCTTCAGTCCACTATCGGCCTCCGACTGAAAGCTTTGATGGATGAGATAGACCGTCAGCGAGAGCGCCGTGAGCAAGAGAAACGAAGCGAAAAGAACTTCCAGGAGGGAAAAAGCCTCCTTATCACGGCGACAGTACATACGAAAGAACCTTAGACTCCAGATTCTTCGTGAGGTTGATAGGCTCACCTCTGCGGTTCAAGTCGAGCCGATAGATCTCTCCGCCCCGCAAGAAGAAGGCGAAGTCTCCGCTCGCAGAGAGCCGGGGTTCTCGGACCCCCTGGGCCGAGTACAGAACCTCTTCCGTGCCCACTTCCAGGGCGTCCAGGGCTTCATTCAGCAAGGTCATTTTGCAGATGTCCACGCTCCCCCCGTTCTCTCTGGCGTACAGAACGTCTCGCCCGTTTGCCGACCAGCTAGGGCTTTTGACCTCGGCGTTGGAGACGACCTTGTTGGTCAGGGTACCGCTGCTGTCGTGAAAGGTCAGACAGGGAGCCACGTTCTTGTGTTCCAGGAAGTATCTAGGACGGGCCAGGTTAAACACCTCGGACTGGTGGCCGGCGCTCAAGTCCGGCAGGTCCTGAGCCTCGGGGCGGGGTGGATAACCCCGGATAACCACTTCTCGGCGCTCGGTCTTGTGCCCCGGCGAGGGGATGTAGGCAGGCAGCACTTCAGCCAGCCCCTGGGCCACCGCTCGGGGATCCTGGGCCGGTGGAGCCACCTTGTCGTCTTCGTCGTAGATGTCTTTTTCGGTAAAGGCCAGACCGAATCGTGGGTTTCCGTACCACTTGAAGTTGGCTTCGGCGTGATCGGAGATGTTGACCCTCTTTCCGCTGTTGAGGTGCATCACCTCAAGGGTATTGATATCGATGGTGGTGGAACCGTCTTCCAGGTAGTAGACCGTTACGATCTGGGTCCCGCTCTGGGTCTCACCCTCGCCATGGGCTATAGGGACTTCGGCGTCGTCTTCCACCTGGATCTCGACTTGCTTCGATTTCAAAACCTTGAAATGCACGACCAGAGTTTGAGAGCTTCCGGTGAGGTACGCGGCGTAGCTCTTGAATGGGTCGAAGGTGATCTTGCGGAAGTAAGAGAGGGGAAACTCCCGAAGCTTCACTCGATTGGTTCCATCGGAATTTCGAGTGATGATGGAGAGTTCATCGAGGGTGCTGAAAAACGAATACAGGCGGGTGCCGTCGGAGCTAAAAAACGGTTCTGATTCAGCCTGGGTATCGGTGGTCAACCGGCGGTGAGAGGTGCCATCGAGATTGGTCATTAGCAATTTGTGGTCTTCGGTCTCGTAAACGATGTTCTCCGGTCGGAGCAGCGCGATCCGGGGCAGAAGCTCGCCCCCCGAGGCCAGCACCGTCTGGTGTCCATCGGGGTCTTCCACCGTGAGTTCGAAATCGTAGTAGGTGCCCATGGGCGCTCCGGGGGGCGGGCGCCAGGAGATGACCGACTCCCAGACCCACTCTCCGGTCTCGGTCTGGACAAAATCCATCTGGCCTCCGGTGATCGGACCCAGGGCCGAAGCCGCCTCTTGATAACTGAAGTTTCCAGGGTCACCGGCGCTGCTCTTCGCTTTGATCTGGAAGGTGAGGGGCCCTCCATCCAGGTCACGAGCCCGAAAGCGGAAGGTGGTCAGGCTGTACTCAATTCCATTCTGCCCCATTCCCTGTCTCTTCTGCTGGGGATGGATCTGCACGGCGGTCTGTCCCAGGCCCACGTTTTCCAGCCCTTCAACCTCGATCGGCAAGAAATCGACCGCTGCTACCTGGGGGTCGAGATTGGTATTGGGGGCCGGTGAAGCCTCCAGCTTCGCGATTTGCGGAACCGTTCCCGAGGTGGGCAGGCTACCTGAAGGCAAGGTGTTTTCTTGCACCCCGATGGTACCGGCTTTGCTCACCCAGATCGTGGTGGGTTGACTGATCGCGGTCAAGCCGCTCTCACCGGCCTCCATATTGGTAGCCACCACGAACTGATACTTCCCATCTCGGCTAGGGATATCCTCACTCAGTACCGTTCCGTCCGGCCTGAACACGAGCCGGTACTCGCTGCTCTCCTTTCCTATCCAGGAGGGGAGTTCGGGAAAAGTTTCCATTTGATCTCCCGGCCAGCGACCGGTGAAGATGGTGGCAGAGAGGTCGTCGTCGAAATTGACGGTGCGGAGTAGATCGCCCCGGTCATACCCGCCTCGAATGGCAAAGGAGCGAGAAAAGGGGTTCCCCGTATCTCCGTTGGGGAGGCACACGACCACGAATTTTTCGCTCTGGAGCGCCATGGAGCGGGCTGCTCGAAGCTCGGCGGCGAGGGCGTGGCTCAGGCCTTTGGAGCGTTCTCTTGAGACCGAAGACTGAAAGGAGAGCGCTCCCACAGAGAGGATGAGTCCCAGTACAAAAACCGAGATCACAACCTCCACTAAAGAAAAGCCGGTCTTCCATCTACGCATTAGGATAAGGATACCGCCATGCCCCTACAAAGGACAAGGCCTAAACGATCTGTTCACATCATGATCTGGATTTTAAAGAAATCTTCATGAACTTGGAGTTCCCTCAAAGGGAATGTTTCGGCAGGAAAAGTAATGACCCTCGATGGCCCTACCTCAATTGAAACTGCGGGTCGAACCCGCAGAGCTTGCTAAACTTGCCGACCGACTTACCGAGTTGGGATACGTGGAATCCGCCGTGGCGGAGTTGTTGGGACTCTGGGACCTCTCCCAGATGGACGCCAAAGAGCTCCCCGGATACGTCTGGCGGTGCAACCAGGATGGCTCCCAACTGGCTCGGGTGGTACTGCTCTTTCTGATGGGCGAGGGTATACCGACCGAGATCGCGGGCAAACTGCTGGGCCGGGATAACCTGAACAACCTTCTGCTCTGTGGAGTGCTGTTTCGGCAATCGGGAGCGCTTTATTCCCATGTCGTGCTCTATCCGTGCCGTGGACATTTTTATTTCACCGACTATTGGGTGACCGGGGGGCAGCAAAAGGGCCAGGTTTATGAGCTGGGAACCGACAGCTATGTGCTGGCCAGAATCACCCCTCGCCATCAATCCCAGAGGGCCCTCGACCTTTGCACCGGGTCCGGTGTTCACGCCATCCTCTCAGCCGGGGAGTGCAGCGAGTCCGATGCGGTCGACATCAATCCCCGGGCCCTGGAGTACACGGCTTTCAACGCAGCCCTGAACGGAGTCCGGGTGACCACTCATTTGAGTGATCTCTACAGCGAGGTCAAGGGACGTCGATTCGACCTGATTACCGCCAATCCGCCTTACGTGCCCAGCCCCGATAGTGAGGTCTTGATCCACCGGAGCGCGGGAGAGACCGGGGAGGAAGTACCCGAGGCGCTGGTGGCCGGCTTGCCCGAATACCTGGCGCCGGGTGGTATGTTTTCCATGATCCTGGAGTATCCGATCTTGAAGTCGGAAGACTACCTCGATCGCCTGGGGCGCTGGTTGGGAGAGAAGAATGGTTGGGGCATCGCGGTCTTGAGTTTCGGAGAGAAGTCGGTGGACAAGTACATCAAGCTTCATATGGGACCCAGCGAAGACTACAACGCCAAGTTTGAGTCCTATCTCAAGAGCTATCACGAGCAAGGGATCGAGTCCATCGACTTCGCCAACGTCTTTATTCTGCGAGAAGCTCACGACCACCCCAACTGGAAGGTGAAAGAGAAAACCTTTTGGCCCAACCGGGGTATCACTCAACAGATAACGGATTGGCTGCAGAGCCAGTCCACTTATCTCAATCCTGATTGGCGGCCAGACCCGGAGTGGAAACCCAACCTCAGCTCCTACTACAAGACGCTCTGGCGGGACTGGGATCACACCCGGGGGATGCTGGAAGCCGACGATTCGAACTGGTTTCCCGGCGATCCACTCAACCGAGACGAATCAGAATTGATGTCCATGATGCGAGGAGAGAAAAGCGTGCGAGAGATACGCGCAGCCTGGACCGGCAGTGAAGAAGAATTTATGCAGTCTTTTCGGGGACTGGGATTGAGGTTCGCCCTTGTCTGAAACGGTGGTAACGGCCTTTTTTCTATTCGAGGATCTGTCCGCAGACAAACTGACTTTGCAGGAAGAACTCCTGGCCCTGGATGACATGAAGGGCCTGGTTCTGATCGCCGATGAAGGCATCAACGGCACCGTGGCCGGCAGTCCGCAAGCAGTCGCAAATTTTCGAAGTGTCCTGGAAAAGAGAACTCGCCTGGCGGGCCTTGAATACAAGGATAGCTACTGCGAGAAAAACCCCTTCCCCCGCTGGAAAGTCGAACTCAAAGACCAGGTCATTCAGTACATGGACAAGTTTCGGCCCAAAGGAGAGCACAACCATCTCTCGGCGGCCGAATGGCACTCTTTGCTCCACAGCGGAGAGGAACTCACCGTCCTGGATACCCGCAACCGCTACGAATTCCGGGTGGGCACTTTCAAGAACGCCATCGATCCGGAGATCGATAAGTTCACCGAGTTCGCTGATTATCTAGACCGATGCGAACTTCCCCGGGACCGGACCACCCTGATCTTTTGTACCGGGGGCATCCGCTGCGAGAAAGCCATCCTGGACATGGAAGAGCGTGGATTCGAGAAGGTTTATCAATTGGAAGGCGGGATTCTTAAGTATCTGGAGGAGTTCCCCAACCAGGAGTTTGAGGGGGAGTGCTTCGTCTTCGATCGACGGGTGGCTCTCGATCAGAACCTCGAGCCCTCTCGGCAGTACTGGCTCTGCCCCCACTGCGGCGATCCCGGCCAACTGGAGGTAGACTGTGCGGTCTGTGGAGGGACCGCTCGGATCTGCGACACCTGTCGACCGGAAAAGCCCACCTGCTGCAAGAATTGCCAGTATCATTACCATCGGGAGAAACCCCCGCTTAGCAGGAAGCCCTCCTGAGATGACGGATTTTCCCGCATGAGCGGGTCCATCGACCAAATACTTTTTGTCCCCCTCGATGATCGACCTTGCTGCCTGGACATGACCGAACGCATCGCGGCGCTATCCAGTTGCCGGTTGCTGACCCCAGCACGCAAGGCGCTGGGCCATTTTCAGACTCCGGGCGACCCCACTCAAATCCTTGATTGGCTAGAATCTCAGGATCCTTGCTTGCCACTGATCGCTTCGCTGGACATGCTCAGTTGGGGCGGCCTCATCGCCTCTCGCCACCCTGACAGTGACGTGCATCTTGCCGAGGCGCACTTCCAGCGCTTTTGCCAGATTCAGGAAAGGCGCACCGGTCAGGCCTTTGTTTTCAAGACGCTGTTGCGCACGGCGCCCACCCAGACCACTCCTGAAGAGGTGGAGCAGGCCGAGCAGATCGTCGCCCTTTCCAGGATGTCGTTTCTTTACGCCAAGAATCGTGTGGGACCCCAGGCCCACTCTCTCAAGGCTGCCAAAGATCAGTTGCGAGAAGGGATCTCTCCGCCGATCCTGGAGCGTTATCTGGAGGTCCGAAGACGCAACCACCGATTCGACTCTCAGGTGGTCTCGCAGGCAGCGCGCTTCGACGCCCTCCTGATCGCCATGGACGACTGCCAGACCGAAGGCTGGAACCTGCTAGAAAAAGAGAGGCTGGAGAAGCAAGCCGTGTCTCAGGAGCTCCAGGTGGATTTTTATCCCGGTACCGACGAGAGCGCCGCACTCTTGCTTTGCCGGATGCTGGCGGCCGAGACTGGATTTGAACCGGTCTGGTCTCACGACCACCTGCCCCTCACCCAGACCCGCTACGAGGATCGCCCCCTGGGTGCGCTGCTGCACGCCCAGGTTCAGGCGGCCCGGCTTCGTCAGGGAAGGTGCGCTCGTAAGTTGTTCCTGTACGGCCGTATGGGAACCCAGAAAGAGTCGGTCCAACAGAGCCATTTCGGCCACAGCGACAGCCAGTCGGTGGAGAGCTTCTTGAATTCTCTAGAAAGCGCACTGGACCGGGGCGATTCTTGCGTGGTAGCTGATCTGGCCTTTGCCAACGGAGGAGACCTCAGTCTGGTGGAGGCCCTCATCGAGAGGGGTCTGGCCGCTCGATTGACCGGATACTCGGCCTGGAATACGGCTGGAAATACGCTGGGGACGGCGCTTGCCAATCTCACACTGTTTCCGGAAACCCCCTCTCCGGGGCAAGAACGGGCTCGTAAGGTCCTGCTGTGGGAGCGCCTGACCGACGACGCCTTCTACCAGAGTCGCTATCGGTTTCGGCTAAAGAAGGAGCTAGGGCCGGGTCTCACCTTAGCCGGCGAGGAACTCCAGCGCGCCCACGACTTACTGACCGAAGAGTTTCACGCCTTTGCCAGCGAGCTGTGGAGCCAGCTCTTCCCCCAGGAGCCCCCTCCGGCTTTCACCGTAAGACTCCCCTGGGGGCGGCTCTTCGAGGTGGCCATCGAGCCCCGGGAGCAAGACGACGACCACTCCCCGCGGGTGGCTTAGAACCTCGCAGCCCGACCAGCTACTGCCCACCCTTGCGGTGGGCCTCCTAGGCACGCGAGAAGATAGTTAGACTTCCAATTTTCATGCACGCGCAAATGCCCACCAGTTCTTGAGTTGAACCTTCAGGCGGCTTTCCAGTGTTCAACTGGTTGAAGGCGGCGCGGGAGTGTCGTCGGGTGGCCCGCAGTCTTCTATCTCTACCCAAACTGACATGGGCTGCCGAAAACGGCCAAACCCCAAAAGGTGGTGTGCCCGGTGATGTCTTCGAAGAGTCAGAACAGCCGACCAGCGAACTGCGCTGCAAGCTCTCCGAGGAAGTGCTGGCCATGCTGGACCACGCCCGACGACTCCACTCCGTAGAGCAGGGCGAAGCGGTGACCACCGCCCAGGTGTTGGAGTTTGCCCTGGTCTCTTACATCTCCAATCTGCCGGTGGATCAG
>JBAYRN010000124.1:0-16528 GCA_041676625.1 Vulcanimicrobiota bacterium | reverse complement strand
GAACGGTCCGGAAATGGAGGAAACCTGGTTGGCCCCGGGAGCCCCCACCGGCCCGTAGGTGATGCTGGTGGTGCCCTGGCCGTCGGTCATGCTCAAGGGGCGAGGCAGGAAGGGGTCGTTGGTGAAGGAGACATCCGGGGTTTGCCCGCTGTAGTCGATGCCCTTGAGCTGATTGTCCAGGTAGTAGCTGTAAGTCTTGGTGTTTCCGGCCGCGTCGGTCACGCTCTTCAACCGTCCGCAGCAGGCCTGGTAGCTAATGGTCTGTTGGGCTCCGTCGGCGTACTTCTTGGCCTGTAGACGAGCCTGCAGGTCGAACTGAAAGGTGGTGGTGTTTCCGTTAGGGTCGGTCAGGGAGGTTGGACTGTCTACCAGGCCATAGCCGAGGGAGGTGGTCCCTCCGTTGGCGTCCAGGATACTCTTGACCCGGCCCAGGTTGTCGTAGGTCATCTGGGTTTGGCGACCCAGGCGGTCTTTGCTGGCCACCACCTCCAAGCGATCATAGGTCAAGGTGTCGGTGGTGCCGTCGGGGTAGGTGACGCTGAGCGGGCGGTCCAGGGCGTCGTAGGTCACCTGGGCCGAATAACCCTCGGAATCCACCACGGTGCTCACCCGTTCGGCGTCATCGTAGAGAAAGGTGGTCACTTTTTGCATGGGCGCTTCGATGGTGTAGAGGTTTCCGGTGAGGGTATAGGTGTAGCTGGTGGTTTCTCCCAGCGGATTGGTCGTGCTGGTCACTTGACCCCGGGAGTTGTAAGTGAAGGTGGAGGTTCCACCGGAGGCGTCGATGAGAGACGTGATGTTGTGGCTGTCGTCGTAGGTGGCCGAAAAGAGGCTCTGACCACCGGTGGAGACACTGGTGAGATCGATCTCATTGGGGGCGTAGGTGTAGTTGAAGACCCGCCCGGCGGGGTCGGTCGTTTGCGTAACGAAGCCTGCATCGTTGTACTGATACTTAGTGAGCTGTGTACTTCCATCGCCAAGCACTCGACCGATGTGAGTGCGCAGTTCCCGACCTGGAGTCGTAAAGATACGAGGATGGGTATTCCTATCGTAGGCAAACCAGACTCTGTTCTCCAGCGGCTTTTTGACACTCTCCAGTACTCGAGACAGGTTGTAGCCGGAGTCGATGCCGTGCATGAAGTGGTAAAGAGTCGCCTTTGCGTAAACCGGGGTTTCGTCGAGTTGATGGGGCTCCCAGAAAAAGCTGTTTCGATACTGGAGGTAGGCATTTTGGAGTGGCATTCCCTGGGGGGCCGGAAGTATTGGTTGAGGGACACTTTCGTCGGATTCAAGCCGATATTTTCTTCCCTCTGGGTCCACAATCTCGAGATATCTTTTATACCTAAGGCTTGAGTTCGTGCTGACATCCCCATAGGAAAAGCTGGTCGTGCCATAGGGTGTCGATAGTGATGTGATGAAATCATTTTCACCGTAGGTATAACTAGAAACGAGGCCTATTGTGTCTGTAATCGACTCGAGATGACCGTCGGCGGTATACGAGAATGTCGCAAAGCGTCCAAACGGATCCGTGACTCTGGTAATCTTTAAAGGGTCTTCGGGAAGGTCGTAAGAGAGTGTCATCTCTCTTCCCACGGTGTCGCGTATCGAACTCAGACGATTCGACGAGTCATATTCGAGAGCCACTTCGTTACCTTGAGGGTCTACTAACCGGGTGAGGTGATAACGATCCCCGATCTGAATGTGATACTCTCTGTAAGCGCCACTCGGCATCGTTAATCGAAAGCCTTCAGCAACCTCTTCCAGAGTATTCTGACTGAACTCGCCGGGGTGAGATATCGTTGCCGTGCCGGAGGCGAATAGGAAGTCTTCGGCCCCTCCACCGGGTTCATACAGGACAACTTTCCGAGTTCTAGTTCGGTCATCTGTCAGGAAGCTCGTCCAGTTGTTCGTCCACTTGGGTCCAAGGTTTGCATAGTCAAAAATAGAGGGTTGGTTGATCTCACGCTGAGCATAGGTCACCGTGAAAGGTACAGAGAAAGCCGCCGGACTCAAGCCCACGGGAGTATCTGTCAGGCTCAAGCTCACGAGCATGGTGTGAGCACTCCAGGTCGTCATCCCTTTGCTTTGTTGGTCACATCCGGTGGGGCATTTGTGATCCGCAGGTCGGGTGGCATTAAAGTCTTTTTTGAAACCGGTGTAACCGCGTCCCCAGACCAGGGACCCCTCCTCGTCGGTCACAGACCGCCAGCCGGAGGGGAGAGGCCCTGCAGGTACGAGGAAATAACCGCTCGATTCTTCTTCTAGCGCTGGTAAGCCCATCAGAGTGACCTCGTGCCCGAAGCCTGCCGTATTGTCTTCTACCGAGAAAGTTCCATCGGCCTCTGAGGGAAAAAGAGCCGCGAAGTGTCCGACTTTCCAGTGAACAACCGCAGGTGTGATGAGCTGGCTGCCAGGCTCCCGGTAGGCCATCTGATAGTTCAGGCCGATCTCTCGGGAAAGGTCTCGGTTGCGCAATAGCGTTGTCCCCTGGATGGTAGAGGTGCAAGCCCTCAGGGTCTCATAGTCAGCTTGTGTCCAGGAAGGACTTTGCTCTCCGATTCTTCGTAAGGCCGCAGGTCCACACCAAAAGGAGTAGTCGGGGCTTTCTTCCATTTGCAAGAGCCCCTCGCGAGAGGCTGCAAGCAACTCCGTTGCGCTGCCTGAAAGAGAGCGGTTCTCCACACTTTTCAAGAGGGGCTTGAGTTCTTCCAGTCGGCCCAGGTGTGCCAACGTTTGAGAGTAAGCACCGAGGGCGTGATCCGCGAGCGCCTTGAGCCTGATATCTTCCGCGTCCTTGAGATCATCCCAGGCCTGCTCTAGATGCTTGAGAGTCTTACTAAACCGCCCTGTCTTCTGATAAGTAAGCCCCAGATTCACCCGTACCGAAGGAGCCCAAGGATTGTCTGGGTGCTCCTCTAGAAACCCCTCCAGCAGATCCACTTTCTTCGACTTCGGTCGAGGGTCTGATGCGTATCGCTCGAGCACCGAAGCCAGCGGTTCCTTGTCAGCCCCTTTGACGGTGGAAATGAACGGCTCTGGAAAGTCTGCCCGGAGCAGGTCCAACGCAGCCGGAGCACTCTTTGCTCCCAGTGCCTCCTCGACAACCCGGCTGACAGCTTGACTCTCGCCAAAGTTAGACCTAAAAAAACCGAGCCCGGCCAGTAAAAATAGAACGATGAAACAAACGGATGTGCGTGCAGAAAATTTCCCCAATTCTTTATACCCCTCTCGACGGTTTATGGGTAGCTCTTCCGTACCATGGGAAGAGATCCTGCGTTGAGGGTTATTCAATCTTTAATCGTAGGGAAATCTCACCAGGAGCGGTTTCAGGCGGGGTCCGGGATCTAAGGATTTGCAGGGTCAAGGTGATCGATGCCCTGTACCGTATTGATCTGAGCATGAGTACGGAAGTTCGCTCCAAACAGGTAGTCCGGGTGGTAGAGCAACTGGCCCGCGAGCTAAACCCCCATCAAGAGCCTCAGGTGGGGCCCTCCACCCATCTCGAATGGGACTTGGGATTGGGGAGCATCGAGCGACACGAGCTGCTGCTCCGGCTGGAGCGAGAGCTGCAAGGAAGTCTACCCAGCACGGCCGTCTTTCAGGCGGCCACCGTGGCGGAACTTCTCCAGCTAACTCCCGGGGCTGACTCCGAAGCGCTGCGCCCGGTCATAAAGCTTGCCAAAGGGGAAATGCCTCCGCACCCGGCCCACGCGCAAGACCTCCTGGAGGCCCTGCTGTACCAGGCCGAACACCAGCCGGATCGAGAGAGCCTTCACTTTTGGGAAGAGGGTCAACCGCTCTGCACCTGGACCTACCCGGACTTGCTGGAGGCTTGCCGGAGGGTGGCCGGCGGACTCCTGGAGTTGGGAGTGAAAACCGGGGAGCGGGTGGGGCTTATGCTACCCTCGGGCCCGGACTATCTGGCCTCGTTCTACGGAATTATGTGGGCCGGTGCCGTGCCGGTGCCGCTCTATCCTCCCTTTCGAATGGACCAACTGGAAGACTACGTCAAGCGTCAGGCAGCTATCCTGCAGCTGGCAGAGATCCGTTTTCTCATCTCCTTCGACCAGGCCAGGCCGGTCATTCCGCTGCTCAAGCTCCAGGACACGCAGCTCTCCAAGGTGGTCACCCCGGCGGAGCTCAAAGGCGAAAAAGCTCCGCCCCCCAACGCCTTTCCCCACGCGCTCATTCAGTTTACTTCGGGCAGCACCGGCTTGCCCAAGGGCGTGGTTTTGTCTCACGCAAACTTGATCCACAACATCCGGGGCTACGGCCACGTCATGGACTTGCGACCTGACGATGTGACCATCAGTTGGCTTCCGCTCTACCACGATATGGGCTTGATCGGCACCATGTTGGGAAGCGTGTATCACGGACAGCCGCTTGCCTTGATGGGTCCGCAGGACTTTCTGGCTCGCCCCTCTCGCTGGCTCAAAGCCATCCACCAGTATCGGGGGACCATCTCCCCGGCCCCCAATTTCGCTTATGAGATCTGCGCTCGCAAGATCCCTGATGAAGAGCTGGAAGGGCTGGACCTTTCTTGCTGGCGGATCGCCCTGAACGGAGCCGAGGCGGTTCGGCCGGAAACCCTGCAACGATTCAGCGAGCGCTTCGCTCCATACGGCTTCGATCCGGGGGCCCACTTCCCGGCCTACGGCCTGGCCGAGGCGAGTCTGGCCGTCACCTTTCCTCCGCCCGGGCGGGGTCCTTTGATCGAGACTCTGAATCGCGACGTGCTGGAGCGCGACGGTGTGGTGGCCTCCTGTGGACCGGGCGAACCTTCCCTGCAACTGGTGGCCTGCGGGCGACCCCTTCCGGATATGGAGGTCCGCATCGTGAATGAGGAGGGAAAAGTTTTGCCGAGCCATACCCGAGGGTTGGTGGAGTTTCGGGGCCCCTCCAGTCTGCAGTGTTATTACAACAACCCCGAAGCCACCCGGGCCACCAAAGATGAGGACGGCTGGGTCAAGACCGGCGACCTGGGCTACCTTTCCGAAGGAGAGTTGTATCTCACCGGTCGGGTGAAAGATATCATCATCAAGGCTGGCCGCAATATCCAGGCCGAAGACGTGGAGGACATGGTGGCCGACGTGGAGGGGGTGCGGCGGGGTTGCGTGGCCTGTTTCGCGGTGGCCTCGCAAGAGGAGGGCACCGAGCAGTTGGTCATCCTGGCGGAGAGCCGGTTGCGGGATCCGGGGGAGAAGCAGAAGCTGAGGGTGGCCATTGAGCAAGCGGTGAGCCGCAAACTGGGGTTGCCGCCGGATCGGGTGGAGATCGTTCGACCGGGGGCCGTGCCCAAGACCCCCAGCGGAAAAATCCGCCGTTCGGAGTGTCGCCGACGCTGGCTTGCCGGTGACCTCGAACCCTCTCAGAGTATCCTTTCCCAGGTGCGTCGAATCTTGAGTCAGGGTCTTTCCCGCTATCTGCTGCAACGACCGAGGCGACTGGCCAGAGATTGGTGGTGCCTGGGCTGGCTGACCTCCTTGCTCATCACTCCTCAGGCCATTTCGCTGGTCAGTCGAAAAGCCGCTCGTAAGAGCCTGGGAGCCCTCGCCAGGCTTTATCTGAAGCTGGTCGGGGTGCACCTGGATGTGCGCGGCGTGGCTGACTATCCGGGCCCCTGTGTCATCGTCTGCAACCACTGCAGCACCCTGGACCCGCTGGTGCTCTGTGCAGCCTGGGAGAAACCGCTGACCTTCATGGTGGCTCCCTGGGTTTCAGAGCATCCCGGACTCAAGTACCTGATCTCTCGACTGGGCCACGTGGTCGTTCACCGGGGTGATCCACAAGCCGCCGCGGCACAGAAAGCGAAGGTCCAAATGAAACTGGAAAGCGGGGAATCCCTGGCGGTCTTTCCCGAGGGTGGTTTCGAGATCACCCCCGGGCTCCGGCCCTTTGCCCTGGGAGCCTTTCAACTAGCGGCCCAGGCCGGGGTTCCGGTCATTCCGGTGGCCCTGGTGGGCACCCGGGCGGCCCAACCGTCCAATCGGGTGGTACCCCACAGGGTGCCGATCATGGCCGTGATCGGTGAACCCCTGCAAGCGGAAAGCACTGATTGGCAAGCGGTGGTCGAGTTGCGCAACCAGACTCGAGCCTGGATCGCCGAACACTGCGGAGACCCCCTCTCCCACCGCCGCCTACGCCGTAGTGACTAGCATTGTCGAAGAGCGATGATAGTGCTATCATCTTTTTATGAAGTCCGTACTCATAAGAAATTTGCCAGAGGCCGTCGTCTCCGCGTTGAAGAAGCGAGCCGCCGAGAACAATCGTTCGCTGCAAAAAGAGTTGAGACATCTGCTCATAACGTTTGCTCAAGAAAATGCTCAGGATGGGCAAGAGGATTTCGTCCTGGTCCTGGCCGAGGATGTAAACACGGATGCCAGTTGGAGCCGCAGAGAACTTTACGGTAATGAAGGGCGCTGATTCCGTTTTTCTAGACACCAATGTTCTTCTGGACGCTACTGTTCCCAGTCGACCTCGGCACTCGAGAGCCACGCAGATTTTTCGAATGACGTCGAGAGAGGTTACCCTGTGCATCAGTGGGCAGGTGATTCGAGAGTATGTGGGTGTTTGCACCCGCCCTCAGTCAGGAAACGGGCTTGGTCTCTCCGTTGAGAACAGTCTGAGAAATGTCGAAGTCTTTCTTAGATTTTCGTTGCTCTTGGAAGAGACGAGTTCCGTTGCTGATAAATGGAGGAGTTTAGTTTCTAAGTATCAGGTTTCCGGCAAACAAGTACACGATGCTTGTATTGTAGCTACGGCGCTCTCGCATGGGGTATTTCATATCGTCACCAGCAACCCGGATGACTTTGCGCGCTACCAAGATCTGATTACTTTGCTGACTGTAGACTTAAGGCCCTAATTCATGCTCGGGTAAGGAAAGAGCGAAAGGGCTGAAACCCGGGCGGAAGGATCGGGGCCCTCGTAGATAGCCTCCAGGGTGCTCACGATCTTTTCGTATCGCTTCAGAGGCTCGATCTCTTCCAGGAACGACTGTTTTCTCTGGGCGTCGCAGGGCACGTGATGGGCGATGATGTCCAGTAGCATTCCCAGGGGTAAGCCCTGGAAGCGAGTGAGAAACTCTCCCGGAAATCGAGAATACTTCCGCAAGACCTTGTTGAAGGCGTCGAACGCGTTTTGCAAGACCTGAGCGCTTCGAGTCTCGGCAAGCTCGGAAGGTTCGTCCTGGACCGTTCGGACCTGGGCGATGCGATAGGGCTTGCCCGAGTCCAGCTCTTTCAAGATCCTCACCCGGCTCAGCCCGAAGAGATCGATGTTGAAGAGGCCGTTGGGTAGGCGCTCCACTCGGGTCAGCCTGCCCAGTCCCGCCATGGTGTGGATCGGGGGTGACGTGCCCCCCAGGGGAGGCATCTGCTTACGGCGATCCAGCAGCACGATGCAGATCAGTTGCTCGGAGGCCCGGGCGTCGTGCAGCATCTGTTGATAGCGGGGCTCGAAGATGTGCAGCGGAAGCTTGGTCCCGGGAAAGAATACGACATTAGGGAGAGGGAATAGGGGGACTACGCCGGAGAACGATTTTTGGAATTCATCTGATAGCACCACCATCTCCTTTTTCCCTATTCCGTGCCGTTGTTACTCCTATTCTCTCCTTGGTGGGGATGAATCCCCCATGATGAAGTAGTGAATTTCTTGATTTTTGGCAGATGATGATCGGAAGGAGCGCGCTCTCCAGCCAGGAAGCCGCGCCCATGACCTCTAGCAACGAATACGACGTGATAATTTTAGGCGGCGGCCCCGGAGGCTACGTGGCCGCTATACGGGCAGCCCAACTGCAGTTGAAAACGCTGCTCATTGAAAAGGACAAACTGGGCGGTACCTGCCTGCACCGAGGCTGCATCCCCACCAAGGCGCTCCTCCACTATACCGAGACCATCGAAAAGCTGGCCCACTGCGCCGACTTCGGGATCAACGCTGGGGCTGTCGAGAGCATCGATATGGAGAAGATGCACGGAGCCAAAGGCAAGGTGGTCAAGCGAATGACCGCGGGGATCGACGGCTTGATGAAAAAGAACGAGATCACCGTGGTCAGTGGACACGGCCGCCTGGTGGCCGAACGCACCGTGGAGGTGGACGATGAGAAGTACAAAGGCCGGCACGTGATCCTGGCCACCGGCAGCAAACCCGCGGCGCTTCCGTTCTTGAAGCCCGACGGCAAGAGGGTGTTCACCTCCGACGAAATTCTCACCTACGAGCGCATTCCCAAGAGCATGGTGGTCCTGGGGGCGGGTGCCGTGGGACTCGAGTTTGCCTGCGTCTACAACGCGCTGGGCACCAAGGTTCAGGTGGTGGAGATGGCCGAGCGCCCTCTGCCCCTGGAGGACGAGGCGATCTCCAAAGAGCTGCAGCGGGTCTACAAGAAGCGTGGTATCCCGATCCACTGCTCGGTGAAACTAGAACGCGCTGAAGTGGGCAAAAAAAGTGTAAAGCTTCAGGGCAAGAACCTGCTCAAAGATAGCGAGGTGAGCTTCGAGCCGGAGGTGGTCTTGACCGCCGTGGGCCGGCTACCGGTCCTGGACGAAGTGGGTCTGGAGAAGTTTAAGGTGGAGATGGAGGGCCGGTTTGTCAGGGTGGATGAGTTCTACCGCACTCGTCTCTCCTGGCTTTACGCCATCGGGGATGTCATCCCCGGGCCGCAGTTGGCCCACGTGGCTTCGGCCGAAGGGATCGTGTGCGTGGAGCAGATCGCCGGCCATCCGACCCATCCCCTCGATTACGATAAGATCCCGTCGGCCACGTACTGTCGTCCGGAAGTCGCCAGTGTGGGACTGACCGAAGCCCAAGCCAAAGAACGAGGATACGAAGTCTCGATCGGGGAGTTTCCCTGGGCCGCTTTGGGTAAAGCTAGCATATTGGGTGAAACGGACGGCAAGGTAAAGATCGTGGCCGACAACAAGTACGGTGAGTTGTTGGGAGTGCACATCGTGGGCCCCCACGCCACCGACCTGATCGCCGAAGCCTGCGTGGCCTTGCAGTGTGAAGCCACGGTGGAGGAGTTGTACCGCACGGTGCACGCTCACCCCACCCTGCCAGAAGGTCTGATGGAAGCCGCGCATGGGGTGTTCGGCCAGCCGATCCACTTGCCCCCGCAAAGAAAAAGGAGAGCGAAATGACAACCGATGTGATCATGCCTCAACTGGGTGAGAGTATCACCGAAGGGACCATCGTCAACTGGTTTAAGAAGGTTGGAGATTGGGTGGAGAAGGACGAGAGTCTGCTCCTGATCGCCACCGATAAGGTGGATGCCGAGGTGCCCAGCCCGGCCTCGGGGTTTCTCCACGAACTCTGCTACCCGGAGAATGAGACCGTGCCTATCGATACGGTCATAGCCCGGCTGACCCAGGAGAAGGGTGCCCCCAGAGCGGCCGAGACCGCCCCGGCCCCTGGTCCGGCGAAGGCCCAGCCCGAGCCCCAGGAGCAGCGGGTGTTGCAAGCCGTCGGTGCCTCTCGGCAGGCGGGTTCGGATTCGAGCGTCGAAGAACTGCGTCGGGTTCGTTCCTCGCCCCTGGTCCGGCGTATGGCCGCCGAGCACAACGTCAATCTGACCAACGTATCTGGAACCGGTATCACCGGCCGAGTCACCAAGAAAGACTTCGTGTCTTTTCTCGAGCGACGACCCGAACAGGTTGAAGCGACCACCCCCGCTGCCCGGAAATCTTTGGACACCGGCAAGTACGCCTATCAACCGGTGGCCTCCGATCGCCTCGAGCCGTTCAGCCCCATGCGCGGCCAGATCGCCGATCACATGGTCATCTCTCGGGATACCTCGGTCCACGTGACCACCGTCTTCGAGGTGGACATGACGCGGGTGGCCAGGCTGCGCTCCAAGCACATGCAACGCTACGAAGAAAGCGGAGTCAAGCTCAGCTATCTGCCGTTCATCCTGAACGCTGTCAACAAAGGCATCTCCCAGTACCCGGTGATCAACAGCGCGGTGGTCGATCGCTCCATCGCCTACCGCAAAGAGGTGAACCTGGGTATGGCCGTGGCGGTCGATTGGGGCCTACTGGTTCCGGTGATTCGAAACGCCGACGAGAAGTCGCTTCTGGGCTTAGCCCGCTCGGTGGGTGAGTTGGCCGACCGGGCCCGGACCCGCAAGCTCAGCCCCGATGAACTGCAGGGCGGTACCTTCACGGTCACCAACCCCGGTGTCTTCGGAAGCCTCTTCGGCACTCCCATCATCAATCAACCTCAGGTGGCGATCATGTGCGTCGGTACCATCACCAAGCGGCCGGTGGTCATCGAGGACGACGCCATCGCGGTACGCCACATGATGTATCTGGCGCTCTCCTTCGACCACCGGGTGATCGATGGGGCCACCGCAGACCGTTTTATGAAGACCGTGAAGGACCACCTGGAACAGTTCCCTGAAGAATTGGTGTGACCACGTACCTGGTCAAGCCGGGTCTGCTGGACTATTCGGAGGCTCTGGAGCTTCAGGAGCGCCTGGTGGAAGCGCGCAAGGTGGACCGCATCGACGACGTGCTGCTGCTGCTGCGGCACCCCAATGTCATCACCCTGGGCCGAGCCAACAGTCGCACCTTTCTGAAGTACTCCGACCAGGAATGTGCCGTGGCGGGCTACCCGGTGGTGGAAGCGGGGAGAGGTGGTGAGGTCACCTTTCACGGACCCGGTCAACTGATCTCGTATCCCATCCTCAAACTGGGGCCGGAGGAGAGGGATCTTCACCTTCACTTGCGCCGACTCGAGCAAGTGAGCATCGAGGTTTGCGCCGAATTCGGTCTGGACGCCCATCGGGTGGTGGGCCGGACTGGAGTCTGGTTGGGCTCTCGCAAAATTGCTGCCATCGGGGTAAGGGCACGATCCTGGGTCACCTTTCATGGGATGGCGTTTAACCTGACTGATGAGTTGGAAGGCTTTAACTGGATTGTGCCTTGCGGGATCGGTGATGCTCTGGTGACTTCTCTGGAAAGAGAAGTGGGACGACCGGTGGAGTGGGCGGAACTGGAAGAGAGCTTCGAGAAGCACTTCCAAAAAGTGTTTCGTCGCGATATCGTGGAGATCGCGCAAAGCGAACTGGAAGTGCGGTTGTAAAAATGGCGAGAAAATATCTGATAGAGTTGCCGGTGGTCCCCTCCGATCCGATCGGAACTCCCAACGCACAACTACCTCTTCCGCGCGATCCTCGCTGGCAGGAAAAGGTGCCCCGGCCGGATTGGCTGCGGGTCAAGCTGAGAGCTGGCGAGTCTTACGAGAAGATCCGCAAAATGACCGAAGGGTTGCATTTGAACACCGTGTGCCAGGAGGCCCGCTGTCCAAATATCTTCGAGTGTTGGAGTGAAGGGACGGCCACCTTCATGGTCATGGGTGATATCTGCACCAGGGCCTGCGGCTTCTGCAACGTCAAGACCGGGCGCCCTGAGGCCTTGGACCCTGAAGAGCCCGACCACGTGGCTCTGGCCGTGGAGATGCTGAAGCTCGAGCACGCGGTGATCACCTCGGTAGACCGAGACGACCTTCCGGATCTGGGCTCCGGTCACTTCGCTGCAGTCATTCAGGCGGTGAGAGAACGAAACCCCGGGACCAAGGTGGAAGTTCTGATCCCGGACTTTCAGGGCCGGGCAGAGTGTTTACAGACCATCCTGGAGGCTCGGCCCGATGTCCTGAATCACAACACCGAGACGGTACCCCGTTTGCACCGTCGGGTGCGCACGAGGGCGCGCTACGAGTGGACCCTGAGCGTTTTGCGGCGGGCTTGCGAGCACCGCGATCGATACTGCCCTGGCATGTTTACCAAGACCGGTCTCATGCTCGGTTTGGGAGAAAGCCTGGACGAGGTACTGGAGACCATCCGCGATATCCGCGAACAAGGGACCGATATCCTGACCGTTGGGCAGTACATGCGCCCTACCCTGAAGCATCTTCCTGTTGAACGGTTTTGGAGCCCTGAGGAGTTTGACCACATCGGCGAAGAAGCCCTGAAGATGGGTTTCAAGTTCGTAGAGTCAGGCCCCCTGGTTCGCTCCTCCTATCACGCCGGCAGACACCGGCACGGTGCGCTCAAGACCAGCGCCAAATAGGAAGGAGCTCAAGGGGATTCCGGGTGGATGACAAAAGCCCGAGCATGAAATTGCGATTACTAACAGTTCTATTGCTTCTACTGTCCATCGGTGCTCTTGCTGAAAACGTATCGGTGACTCCCCTCAAACTGCCCGAGGGCTCGAACACGGGTGAGATTTCCGGCAACATCAGTACCGGCCAGATCATCCCCATGCGCTGGGCTGAAAGTAGTGCAGTGGCTCTGGTACCCGCCACTCGTTTCGAGCAGTTCAATGGGAATCAACTCTTTTACCAAATCGAGCTTCCGGCAGCCTCCAACATCAATATCAAGTTGATGCCGAAGGATGGCAAAAAGATCAACCTGTACGCGCTACGCCAGTCGGCCCAGAGCGAGCTTCAGGTTCCTCCGAACGTGACCTCGGCCATCAGTTCGGAGGCCAGCTATCCGAAGTACGCCAATCTTGGTAGCGGCCGCAAGGTTCAGAATCGGGACAAGGGCTACCGAGAAGTCGAGTTTATGTCGGTGGATCGTCCGTACAACATCCTCATCGGAGTGGCCGGAGCGGAAGGCGCGACCGAAGGCGACTTCTTTATGCGGATCGAGATAACCGGCCGCTAAATTCTGCGCGGGGACTCTCTAAGGGGAGAGAGTCCTCAGCGGCGGCAGTGTCGTACGGAGGGACGGTATGCCGGACGGCAGGGTTGGGCGAAACCTGGACTGTAGGTGGGTCCAAAAACAGGGCCGAAAGCTGGTCCGTAGCTATAGCCGTAACCCGGAAAGCCGAATCCACCGAAACCAAAACCATAGACGCCACCGGTCCACTGGCCTCCATTCATGAAGGCCGAAGGCTTGTGGGCTTGTTGTCTGCGGCGTTCTTCGATGGAAGGCAAGATGTCGTTGTTGGTGGCGACCTGCCGAGTTCGGACGTTCGCCTTGGAGTCGGAAGTGGATTGGCCGGCTCGGATCCTGGCAAGTTCTAACTCGTGCTCCCTTTGCTTTTGCCGTTCTCGCTGCTTGCGAGCTTCCTCTACCTGGGCATCACGACTCCTGGTGGCCTGAGGACTGGTGTCATGAATGACGATCTTGGTGTGGTTTGGAGAAGTGCGGGTGATCGATGTCTGAGGTTCTGCCTGGGAAAGACCCACCAGAGCAAGAGTTGCTATGCCGATAAGAAAAAGACGTTTCATGTGCTTACTGTACCAAATTTCCTGCTAGCCCGCTAGCGGGCTAGCAGGAAATCGTTAAGCGATTAAACAGGGGTTTTGGCAGCCGGTCCGGCGTTTCGGATCTCCTCCGAGGTGCCTTCTTCAAATTTCTTGAAGTTATCGTGGAAAAGACTAGCCAGTTTTTGGGCCGTCTTGTCAAATTCAGCCGGGTCAGACCAGGTTTTCTTGGGATCCAGGAGTTCGGCGGGTACATTGGCGCAAGCTTTGGGGATGGCCAATCCGAAGATGGGATCGGGGTACGTCTCTTCCTGGGCCAGGCTGCCGTCGTGGATGGCGTCGACAATCGCGCGGGTATACTTCAGCTTGAAACGACTTCCCACCCCGTAAGGGCCTCCCGACCACCCGGTGTTGATCAACCAGACCTTGGCATCGTGCTGGCGGATCTTTTCGGCCAGCAGCTCGGCGTAGCGACTGGGGTGCCAAACCATAAAGGCTGCCCCGAAGCAGGCCGAGAAGGTTGCCGTGGGCTCATCGATTCCCTGCTCGGTACCGGCCACCTTGGCGGTGTAGCCGCTGATGAAGTGATACATGGCTTGTTCGGGGGTTAGGCGACTCACCGGAGGCAGTACCCCGAAGGCGTCGCAGGTCAACAAAATGATGTTCTTGGGATGCCCACCCACGCACGGGATCTTGGCATTGGGAATGTACTCGATGGGGTAGGAGCAACGGGTGTTTTGAGTGAGACTCTCGTCGTCGTAGTCCACCTCGCGAGTCACCTGGTCGATGACCACGTTTTCCAGCACCGAGCCGAACCGAATGGCGTTATAGATCTCCGGTTCCGATTCTGGCCGCAGACCGATGCACTTGGCGTAGCAGCCCCCTTCGATATTGAAAACTCCTTCATCGGTCCAGCAGTGTTCGTCGTCTCCGATCAACAACCGACGAGGATCGGCCGAGAGGGTTGTCTTGCCGGTCCCGGAGAGACCGAAGAATAGCGAAACGTCGCCGGCTTCGGGGTCCTCGTTGGCTGAGCAGTGCATGCTCATGACATTTTCTTTGGGCATCAGGTAGTTCATCACGGTAAAGATGCCCTTTTTCATCTCTCCGGCATACTCGGTACCCAGGATCACGATCTGACGTCTGGCCGGATGCAAGACCACGCTGGTGTCGGAAGTCATGCCCTTGGTGTAGCGGTTGGCCGGGAAGGCCCCGGCGTTGAAAACTACATAGTCCGGCTTGCCGAATTCGGCCAACTCCTGGTCCGTGGGGCGGATCAGCATGTTATGCATAAACAAGGCGTGATACGGACGGGTACATATGATGCGAACTTTCAGGCGGTACTTCGGGTCCCACCCGGCAAAGCCGTCCATCACGTAAAGCTCTTCGCGGGTGTTGAGATAGTCTACCGCACGCTCAAAATTGATGTTGTAAGTCTCTTCGTCGAGCTTGATATTGACGGACCCCCACCAGATATCGTTGACCGAGTTAGGCTCATCGACGATCCGCTTGTCTTTGGGGCTCCGGCCGGTTTTGCGCCCCGAGTCGCAAACCAGGGCGCCGCTCTGAGCGATGGCAAACCCTTTCTCTACTCGTACAGCTTCTTCATAGAGCCTGGCGGGAGCTAAGTTTCGGTGAATTTTTTCGACGCTAATACCGTGGTGCAGAAGATTGAATTCCACTGGTCTGGTGCCTCCTGGGTCAAGTACTGGCTTCGCCATTTCTCGTCTGCGAATTGAACACCTCCGTGAAACTCCCCTATTTAGGCATCTGTTCCCGGCAGCCGGCTGCAACAACGTCCAAACAGACCCGGGCGTAGTCGTCCAAAAACTGAAAGTGGTACAGCGACTCCATGGTCACGGTCCGGCTGTACTCTTTGATCATCTCCGAGCGGAAAACCAATCCCACACCCTGCAAGCGGATCTTCCTATCTCGGCAGCGGGCGTGGAGCCCTCGGCAGCCGGGAAATTCGATCCAGTGGTCCCGACCGTCGTCGTCCTCCAGGACCACCACCACCAAGTCGTCGCCCTGCTCCCAGGCCCAGCCACGGAGAAAGCCCTTAAACGGGATCCGGAGTTCAAGGTTCTTGTTCAGCTCCTCCAGCGGGTCGTCCGGTGGCTCTTCCCTGGGTATCAGGTTTTCCGGGATGGGAGGAACCTTCTGAAATCGAGCCGGCTTGAAAAGCCGTTTGACCTCGGTGTCTCCCTCGGTACTCAGCCAGTCGCAGAGCCATTTGTAGCCCTCCTGATACTGGCCCTGGTCGGGAAAGGAAAACCCCGTCACGAAGCGGTTTCCTTTCTTCTGAACCCAGCGAATCTCGGCCAGAAGATCCACCTTAAGGCCGTTGAGTTGCTCAAACTCAAAGGTGACTTTGATGCAGTCTCCTTCCACCAGTTCCGCCTCTAATTCGGTTTTGAACCCCCCGTGGCTCAGGTCCGTGGTCACAGCCCGATAGCCCGGAAGATCCCCCGACTGCAGGGTGAGTCGGCGCTCCTCTCGCCGGGAGTCCCGGGTAGGGAAGCCGTGGAGTTCAGGATAGTCTTTGGGGGTTTCCACGACGGCGATGGTGATGTATTTGTTGTCGGGGGCCGGGCGCTGGCGCAAGACCCGGACATCGAGTTCGAGTTTTTGCGTATTGGGAGCCGGTAAACTGAGCTTGATGGAAAACTGGGCGTCTCGCTGGTAGGTTTTGGTGGTCAAAAATACGACCTGCCGGCCTTTCAGCTCCACCAACTCGCCCTTGGGTTTGAGAAAGCCTAGCACAGTCGCCGTCTCATCTCTTCAAGCTCTTTTGCTTTGATACCGAGTTGCAGGGAGAGTCTGGCTAAGACGCCGGCCTGCTCGCTGCTCAAGCCGTCTCCCAGCAGGCACATGGCCACGAACCGCTCTACCACTTGAAATCGCTCCACCTCGTCGATGGGAATTTCGGCCAGGTTTTCAATCCGAGACCGGGGAGGGCGGCTAAGCCCGGTGACCAGACACGGCAGCCAACTCCCCAGCTGCATGTCCATCTCCGCAGCGAGATCGGCGATGAAGTCCGCCTGGGCCTGTGTTACCCGCCCGTCAGCCCAGGCCAACTCACAAAAAGCCGCCAGGATCCTCAATTTCCCCTCATCGATCGTCACCGAAAGTGGTTAGCCCGGGGGGTGGAATCTCCTTCGGGGGAAGCTCCTAACCGTTCGCTCAGCAACTCGAGTTCGTGGCGGCCCCGCGCTGCCGCAACCCCCACTACACATTCTGCAGCGCCCCGCCACCAAATACGAAACGTGCTCGAGTTCATAAATCAGCAACACCATTTTCAAACTCTACTAGGGCCTGTGGACAT
>JBAYRN010000123.1:0-16529 GCA_041676625.1 Vulcanimicrobiota bacterium | reverse complement strand
TTTTCTCCTCCTGGAGTGGAATTTTCTGTGGAATAGTGGACCTATTTGAGGAAAATTTCGCTTCAGGAGGTGGAAAATGAACAAGTTTGGTGACCGAAGGCTGAATGTCCACAGGCCCTAGGTCAAGCTGCAATGCCTGAGGTTGCTGAGGCGTCTGAACTTGAGCCGTGGCCGCAGCATGCTGATATCCACCTTTCTCGATACCTACCTTCAACTCGAACCCGGAAGGCGAGGCGCCCCTGGCCCCGAAATGCCGCTTTATGGCAGAAGGCGAGAGGCCCGTACAGGGCTTTTTTAAGCGTCCCTTTGGGGCTCCGAGCGAAGACGAGTTATTGAACCAACTCAGAACCGAATGGCAGGGACTGAGTGCGACCGTTTGCCCCAGTCTGGATAGGCCGGACCATGCCCTGCTCCACTTTTTTCAGTTTTCTCAGAAGCTGGACGGGTGGGTTCGAGAGTGGGGCGCCCGCGCGGATGCCCACCGCTACGACCGGTTACGGGCGGCCCTGGACGAGGCCCGGCAGAGCCTGCAGGGCCTGCTGGCCGAAGCCAAGCAACTGTTTGAAACAGCCCGGGCCCAACGGGTGGCTAACCAGCAGACCCTGGATCAGAGGCGCTGGCAAGAGGAACAAGCTCGCGTGGAGCGCCAGCGCAGAGATGCCGATCATCGGAGAACGATGGCCGAACGGGAAGCCAAACTTCAGCAGACCTACCAGGAGATCAATGACATCCACGCCAGCATCAGGCAAAACCAGAGGCTGTCCTCCGAACGCCAGAGCGCCATGTGGAGATCGGCTCACTTCCCGGACAGTACCTGCGCCTGTGGTCGTAGCAAGATCGTCAATCAGCCCTGTTGCTGGGACTGCGCCAATCGAGGCCGCAGCTTCTGGTTTTAAAGAGCCAAAAACTCCCTGACCGCCTCCGGGCTACGGGCGACCGCCACCTTTCCGTCCTTCACCAGGATGGGGCGCTGGAGGTACTCCGGGTGTTCGGCCAGCAACCCGAGGCTGGGGGTCAATCCGGCCTTCTTAAGATCTTCCGAGCGGGTCATTAGCTCCAAATCTCCTCCCAGGGCATCCAGCAGATGCACCAGGGTCTCCATGCTCGGAGCCTCCTTGAGGTACTCGACCACCTCGAAGTCGACACCGCTCTGTTGGAGGATCTCCAAGGCCTGGCGCGATTTGGAACAGCGGGGGTTATGATAAATCAGAAGGCTAATCACGAGGACGGCTCTCCCACTCCACGATCTCGTCGATGGTACCGACCGACACGCTGTGATAGTTAGGCCGGGCCTGGGCATAGATCGATCGTGCTCTCTTCAGGCCTTCCGGGGTTTTAGCCAGTTCCTTGTATAAAGGAGTGAGAAACTTGCGCCGGCCCACCGTGATCAGAAACTGCTCCAGAGCCGGATAGGCGGGCTGATAGTCGGCGTGGATGGCGTTGACCAACCATTGGGCCAAAATCTCCGAATTGCCGGACTGGGAGAAGTGAAAAACCCGGTCGAGTTCAGCCATCTCCGTCGGACTGATCGACTGGGGAAAACCTCTCAAGAAGTGGATCCACTCGTGGCTGGTCCACTGATCGGTCTTCAATTGTTCGGCTGTCTTACCCCCGGAAAAGAAGGAAAGACGCTGATGGTCAACCTGCTGAAAACGCTCGGAGCGAGGAGCCTTGAAGCCTTCCGGGAGGCCGGCTGAGTAGACCCAGGTCTCCACTCCTAGATCGCTTCCCAACTCGCGCTCTACCCTTTGTAAAAACTCTTCGGTGTTGAGCGTGCCAAAAGCGTTGTCGTCGAAGTAGCGACGTAAGAACGGGTCAAACTTCTCCCTACCGACCTGCTGCTCCAGGGCGGTCAGAAAGAGGTAGCCCTTCTCGTAGGCCACATCGGTCAGGCCTTCGTCGGGGTCTCGACCTTTCAAATCCAGCTTCAACTTCGAATCCTCCGGTGCGATCTCATTGAGGGTGTAGGTCAGGTCGCCGTATCCTAATTGGGCCAACATGGTAGCGTAACTTTCGCCATAGAGCTCTTCCATAATCCGGCGTTCCAGATAAACGGTGAAGCCTTCATTGAGCCAGAAATCGTTCCAGGTTTCGTTGGTCACCAGGTTTCCGGACCAGGAGTGCGCCAACTCGTGGGCGATCAACGAGGTCAGGGATCTATCTCCGGCAATGACGGTGGGGGTCAGAAAAGTCAGGCGTGGATTCTCCATTCCGCCGAAAGGAAAGCTGGGAGGCAACACCAGCATGTCGTAGCGCCCCCAGCGGTAGGGGCCGAACATGCCCTCCACCGCCGTTACCATCTTTTCCGTGTCGGCAAATTCGTAAGCGGCTTTCTCTAGTAAGCTGGGCTCGGCATAGATCCCCGTCACTTTGCCCAGGGATTGAAAGCGCAGGTCTCCCACCGCCATGGCCATGAGGTAAGACGAGATGGCCTGGGGCATCTTAAAGCTGTACACCCCTTCGGGATTGAGACCGGTCGGATTGGTAGCACTCATCAGGGCCAGCAGGTCTCCGGGTACCTTTAGCCGGGCCTCGTAGGTGAAACGCACCCCCGGGGTGTCCTGACAGGGGATCCAGGTACGAGCCAGGATGGCCTGCGATTGGGTAAAGAGAAAAGGCTTCTCCTTACCCGCCGTCTGAACCGGGTCGAGCCACTGCAAAGCGGCTGCCTCGGGTCGGGTGGTGTAGGCGATCGAAACCTGTTCCACACCTTCCGGGAGTAACACCGTCAGAGGCTGGCCCAAGAGTTCGTCGGTGGGGCCGAGTTCGAAGGGTAATAGCTTCCCTCTGGCCTTGACACTTCGGATCTGCATATGCCTGACGTCGAAGACGATACGATCCCCCGAGAGGCGCTCAAAATCCCAGGTCGCGATTCCAGCCAATCGGCGCTGTTCAAAGTCCACTTCGAGATCCAGATTCAGGTGGGTGACTCGAGCCTTTTCCGGTTCGGAATAGCTGTGGGGGTCATCGATCGCCAGGGCAAATTGGCAGCACCAAACAAAGAGAAAAAGAACCTTACATATAGCTTTCATTCCGCTCTGTTGGTGAAAGAGCACCTCAGATCCTCGAAAATGCTTGATCGCTATTGTTTACATTTTCTTAACATGACTCCGAAGCAATTCAAAAAACCACCCAAAGAGTAGGCGGTATTCTCAGTTCACAAGATAGAGACAGCAGGGAGTCACACAAATGCTTACACAAAATTTCGGCGCAGCAGCAAGTTTTCAGGCCTTCGGAGCGGCAAGCTTCGGGGTTCAACCCCAGGGAGCCCAGTTTTGCCAATGCGCCACCCCGCCTCAGCCTTATCCCACTTTCCCGAGCTATCCTCAGCAACCTCAGGTAGGAGCCCAGTTCCAGATGCAGATGATGATGGGCTACTTCATGAGCATGATGGCCAGCATGACCCAGCTCCAGCAAGGGTTCGGCTCCTATCTCGGGCAAAGCCCGCAAATTGCTAACCCCTATCAGGGGCAACCGACCGGCGGCGGCTACGGTAGCGGATACGCGGCCGGAGGCTATAACGGAGGCGGTGGATACACTCCCGCGCCGACCCCCGCTCCCAAGCCCGCACCCGCCCCGGCCCCCCCGGCCAAAAAGGGTGGCTACGCCTAATATTTACCACTCACTCAGCAGACCACGAGCCCACCCGGGCTCTTTTTCTTGAGAGGCTCGTGCTATCGTGATACACTGGTACACGTGAGCAATCGAGGCACCACTAATCTCACCCTTTCCCTCCCGCGGGATCTCATGCTCCGCTTGAAGCATCGGGCGGTAGACGCAGGGAGTTCTGTTTCTCAACTCGTCCGCGATCTGGTTGAGAGAGCGCTGGTTGAGGACGACCCCTATGAACGAGCGAGGCGCCGTCAGGCAGAATTGATGGACCGAGGATTTCCCATGGACCTTGAGCGCTGGACGCCCGGCCCACGGGACGAATTGCATGGTCGTTGAATTTGTAGACACAAACATTCTCATTTATGCCTACGATTCAACTTCAGGGGTGCGCCATCAACAAGCCAACTCCTTGCTTGACGCTCTCTGGAACAAGCGAAATGGAGCGATAAGTACTCAGGTTCTTCAAGAGTTCTATGTCAACGTCACCCGCAAGATTCCCCAGCCCCTATCACCTCAACAGGCATCTCAAATCATTTCAGACTACTCCGTCTGGAAGGTCGCTCGACCCGACGTATCCAGCATCCTTAACGCCATCCGTAGTGCGCAGTTATACCAAGTGTCCTTTTGGGACGCTATGATCCTGGCAGCCGCCAGAGAGATGGGTGCCCGAGTGGTTTGGTCTGAAGACTTGAATTCTGGACAAGATTACGATGGGGTCAAAGTGCACAATCCCTTCTCCTGATGGGAGTTGAGATTGCCCCAACCACTCACTTTACATCTCAAAGTAAACCTGTTAATGTGGTTTCACTTTAAGATGCAAAGTGAGGTAGGAATGACGAAAACTATTGCGACTACGGCGCTGATTCTGGCCGTACTGTTTGAACTTATAATCTACGGAGAGAACCCGGGCATCGGGTTTCTTTTTTTCTGGGGGGCTTGCTTGGCAGCCACCGGCGTGCTGCTGAGCAGAGCTGAGCGGCTTCGAACGGACCGGCTCTGGATGTTTCTACCCTCACTCCTGATGGCGTTCTCCATCTTCCGCTACGACGCCCTGGTGGTGCGGGTATGGGGCTCGGCCCTGTGCCTACTCTTTGTGGCCTGGGCGATGGCCTGGAACTTACTCGCGGAGTGGCGACCGAACGTCCTCTCACGTCTTTTCCCCGGTGGAACCTGGAACCCGGTCAGGTTGCTCAGCAACGCCCGGGACAGCCTGCGGGTCGAGTGCACTCTGGAAGGGGAGCAGGTGGCTCAGATCCTGCGCGGCCTCATCCTGGCTGCTGGACTGCTGGCGGTCTTCGGGACTCTTCTGGCCAATGCAGACGCGGTTTTCGGCTCCGCGCTCCAGGGGCTGTTCGACGAACTCGCCTTTCTCTCGCCGCAACCCGGCGTCCGGATCCTCTTCTGGGTGGTGCTGGCCGGAGGGGCTCTGCGGTTGTGGCTGCTGGCTCCGCCCTCAGAGGCTCCCCTCGCTCGTTCGAACTTCCAGCCCACCGAACTCTACATCGCTCTGGGCTCTTTAAACGCTCTGCTGGCGGTGTTTCTACTGATGCACGGCCGCTATCTCTTCGGCGACGCCGGGCTGGTGGAGTCGCTGGGTCGGAGCTACGCCGACTACGCCCGACGAGGCTTCTTCGAGCTAACCCTCTGCATCGGACTACTGCTCCCCCTGGTGCTGACGGCCTACCGCTCGGCCGAGGTCAACCGGGAGCCTCGACTCCGCCTGCTGGGCGGAAGCCTGATCCTCTGCGCCGGCGGGCTCGCGATCTCGGCATTCAAACGGATGTCTCTCTATATCGGAGCCTACGGTTTGAGCGTAGAAAGGCTTTACGCCGCCGCCGGGATCTTGGTGGCTATGACGGTGTTGATGTGGGCTGCTTACTGCTGCTACCGCCCCCGGCCTATCGCCTGGTTGTTGGCTCGCCAGAAAGTGACGGTCATCCTCCTCCTCAGTCTGCTGAGCCTGCTCAACACAGACGCCGTGGTGGCCCGTTCTCACCTACGGTTGGTGGAACAGGGGAAGATGGGCCTCGACGCCTGGTACCTCTCCCACCACCTCAGTACCGACGCCTTGCCGGTGATAAAGGAGTTTCTGCCCAAGCTTCCACATCTGGAGTTCGAGCTCATCGGAGTCGCCGACCATATCAAGGAAAGAGCCGGGAGTGCCAGAGGCGCCAGCTTCAATATCTCTCGATCAGGATTTGGCCAGGAATAACTTTCTGGTTTCGGGCGTCGAGGCGCCCTTCTGGCAAGGTGCTTCGGGCGTGGTTTATCGGGAATAAATGAGAACGAAGCGACGCAGCCAGAAGGGATGGATCGGCGGCCGAAATTAGGAAGTTATTTCTGGCCAGATCCTCATAGAAGTAGATAAAGGTTTTGTCGCGAACAGCCGCCAGGTGAGCACACAATTCGGTGAGCGGTTTACCCAACCCGAACTTATCGGGGAGGGCGGAATGGGCCAGGTGTTTCGGGTGCGAGATCCGCGCCTGGCCCGGACCGTGGCGTTGAAGGTCTTGCAGAGCGATCTTCCTGCCAGCGTTGCCGCTCGCTTTGAAAATGAAGCTCGCCTCACCGGGCGGCTGGAGCACCCCAGCATCCCTCCGGTTTACGAGTATGGAGAAACCGAGGAAAACGTACCTTATTTTGCCTTGAAACTCCTCAACGGTGAAACCCTGGAAGATGTCATCAAGCGACTTCGAGAACAAGACCAGACGACCCATGAAAAGTACGGGTTTCCGGAACGCTTGCGGATCTGTATTCGGCTTTGCGAGGCGCTGGAGTACGCCCACTCCCAGGGGGTTCTTCACCGGGATATCAAGCCGGAAAATGTTATGCTGGGACCCTTCGGAGAGGTGTGGTTGTTGGACTGGGGGGTAGCGGGCCCACCCACGGCGAGCGACGACGAAGCGCCACAGGAGAGACTGACCGAGGAGGCCACTTTCATGGGGACCCTGGAGTTCGCCGCCCCGGAGCAACTGGCCGGCGTTTACAGCTCCGCTTCCGATCAGTACTCCCTGGGAGCGGTCTTTTACGAACTTTTCGTACTGGAACCGGCCCATCGAGGGCAGAATCGCATGGAACTCATGACAGCTGTCCTCCAGGAAGTGCCCAAAACGCCCGAACTCTTCAAGAAGCCTATTCAGGGTCGAGTCCCTCGCGAGATCTCCAACCTCATCAAAAAGATGCTGGAGAAGAAGTCGGAAAACCGTTTCGAGAGTATCAGCGCGGTCAAGGAGGCGCTCCAGACCATCGTGGGAGGTGACATCCAGGTGGTCTGTCCCCATACCCTGACCAAGAAAACCATGCACCGGATCGGTAGGTTGCTCGACAACCACAACTACTGGTTGATGCCCTTGCTCCTCTTGTGGCTGCTTTATCCGCTCTACGCGCTGTGCGACTGGTTGGGTTCCCGGCTCTTCGGTTGATGCTCAAGGTCTTTCTCGCCCAGGACTTTTACTATCTACAGACTCAGGGGATCTCCACCCAGGCTCACGCCCAGATCGCCCACCAGATCAGTCTGGTAGAACCCGGGCACATGTTGGAGTGGGACGGCAACCCGGGCACCGGCGCCTACTTCCCCTCGTCCATGCCCCACCTGCTGAAAAGCGACGGGGTGCTCCACACCTTTCTTCTAAACCCGGTCCACGCACGGGCCCGCCTGCTCTCCCGGAGCCACGACCGCTCCTGCGGCTTTGAGCCTCCAATCGAGCTTCAAAGAAAGCTGTCGAGGCTGCCCTTTCAGCCCAGCGATAGCTCTCTACTGACCTGCATCTTAAACGAACTGACAGACCTGCTTCTGCCGGAGGAGACACCCCAAGAGCCCCTGGACGCCAGGATCGCCGAGACGCTGGCCTACATCGATGAACTGGAAACGATGCGAGTAGCTGCCGGGGAGTTGGCCGAACAGTTGGCCCTTTCTGAAAGCCGATTTTTGCATCTTTTCAAAGACGAGATGCAACTGACCGTGCGCAAATACCTGATGTGGCGCCGGGCCGTGGAAGCGGCCATCCTGGTGGTCCGGGGGGCCTCTATCACCGAGGCGGCCCACGTAACCGGCTTCAGCGACTCGGCCCATTTCGCCCGAGTTTTTAAGCAGATCTTTGGCTTGACCCTCAGCTCGGCGCTGGTCCGGCAGCCTCCTCCCCTACTGGTCGTCGGCCACCCCGGCGACCCAGCGGAAGCTTGAGTAGAAGTCCCGCAGGGGCATCTCGAAGACCCCGTCCTCGGGGCTATCTTGATAGTGCCATTCCCGCCGCCCCCAGGGGTTTCGCAGGGTCACCGAGTCGCTCTCGGCATCAAAGTTCAAGATCGCGTAGCAGTGGCTATTCTGAATGCCGTTTTGCAGCTCTTCTTCGGAAATGAAATCGGCCAGGGCCGCCGGTCGACTCCCACAGACGACCGGTCCCTGCCGGGAAGTGAGAGCAACCAGAGCTTCCCTGGTCTGGGCCACCGATATTTCATCCAGGTTCCTCTGGTCGGCCTGTCGTCCGGTCAGGGTCTCGATCGCTCGTTCCGGCTCGATCCCGTCGATAGCCGAGCGCAGTGCCGAGTCCGGGGTCTCAACTTCTCGATACAGTTTCTGGGCCATAGCCAGTTCAAAGATCGCCGGCCATCGCTCCTGGTCGTTGCCCCGGGCGTGGTAGAGACGTTCGGCCACCGTCGGTTCCGACACCGTCTGCTCGGAACCGTCTGGAAAAGAGACGGTGAAACTGGACTCACCGCCCAGGCCCGGGCGTACCATAGCTCTCAACTCTTCGGCTGACAGCCCCACCATGGTGGAGAGAAGTACGCAAGAACCCGCCACTCCCTGCTGGATAGCCTCTGGTCGAATATCTTCATCGGACAGCAACTTTCGTTGGATCATGCCCTGGGAAAACTCCAGATACTCCTGAAAATCTTCGCTCACCATGGACTTCATCTGGGCCAACGGCTCGGTACTCGCCGCCTCGATCAAGTACAGGTCCCCGCGGCTCACCCCGGCGCCGTCGTACGGGTCGGCGCTCTGCACGTACTCCAGGTGTCTGCGCAAGACGGCCAGGGCAGTAGCTGTTTCCGGACGGTCGGCCACCTCTCGGGCCGTTCCGTAAAACCCTCCGGACATCAGAAAATCGAGTTCGCTTAGCTCCAGTCGGGTGTTGTTGTCGCGATCCCAATTCTCAAAATTCTCTTCCAGCAGGCGAAAAAATAAGGGATTGCCCTCCCCCACCTGGGGAGCGGGTTCCGGCCGACGTTGAGCATCGAGTTTTGAAACCTGGCGGTAGATGGCCCTATCTCGGGGGGACCAGACTTCATCATCGGTCAGTGCCTGAAAGCGCTGGCTCAAACCTAGCTCATCCAGAACCTCCGCCGGCCCATGCTCTTCGCCGACTTTTAGAGTGCCGGTGGTAGTCTGCTGATAGGTATCGTCCCATTCATTTTGGGGTAGTTCCACCTGAGAAAGCAGATCTTGCACCTGGGCCCGGCTGAGGCGATGCCCCAGGAAAGCCAGGCCAAGGCTATCCTTTCGCTGCATGATTTGGGTGGACGACAACTTCACCCTTACAGAGTATCCTCCAGCACTTAAAACGTACTCAAAGCCCTTGTTCACAAAACGTTACGACCGCTGTAACATCTTCTTAACATCAGCCCGGGCGATTTTAAGGAACCGCTAGCCTGCGTTCAGTAATATCTAAACAAGCTCGACGGCCAAGCAAGACGGCCAGAAAGCGAAACGTTTGAATAGTTCTGAATAGAGCAAGTGAGCATAGTGTAGGCCGGGCAATCGCCCGGCTTTTTTTTATGAGGAAGGCTTCTGTAGGAGTTCCGGGTTCGGGGCAAAACGTTTTAGGCTAACATGGAAATTATACTCAAGCACGCATGTCCCTTAACCCTGGACTCCACCTTTACCGCCTGGCTGTTTATGCTATCTCCGGCTCTCTTCGCAGCTCTAGGAGCGCGCCTTTTGCAGGGGAGCTTTCTCCGTATCGTGGGCGGTGCCGCGGGCGCAAGTGTTCGGGACCTGGCCGTATTGCTCGCGGTCTCCCAGGGGTGGGTCACGGTCACCAACCCGTCTTATGAAACACTCTGCTCGGCGATACTGGTGTTCTTTTGCGCCTCCGGTGGTGCCCTGGGTAGTTGTCTGGCTCCTTATCAGGGCAAGCTTCTGTGGTTCAACTCCGCGGTGGGCGGGTTCCTTGGCCAGTTTGCTCTGCCCTTCGTCCTGATGACTCGCCGCTCAAAGAAGCACTATTCCAACTGAACTTCAACCGTCTGGGGGGCACCGTTTCGTTCGACTTCAAAAGTCAGGGTGGAGCTGTTCCGCAATACCCGGTAGAGCACGGAGATCGACTCCGGACCCTCTAGAGCAGAGCCGTTTAGAGATTTCACCAGGTCTCCGGGTTGAATGCCCAGCCGAGCCAGCGGGTGAGCGGGGTTCATTCGACTGATCCGCATGCCCTGGACCTGATCCCCACTCACCTCAGGCTTGACATTGAAGCCCTGACCCATGAACGCCTCCGGATTGTCCAGGATGTTTCTCAGCTCATCGAGCCGTTGAATGGGGGTGGTCTCTCCAGCGGCTTCTTCGGGCTCCTCCGGTGGCTGGTTGGCTTGTTCTGCAGGCGCAGGAGTGGCCGGACGAGCCTGAGCGATCATAGTAGGTGCACCCTGCTGAGAGTTCAGTTCGAGATTGAACAGTTGTCCCTGGCTTTCCAGGGTCACGCTATAAGCCGTGACCGACTTCAGGGTGAAGTCCCCGATCTTCTCTCCAGAGCCCACAACGTGAGAGGCTCCCTGATACTCCAAAATGGCCAGACCCGAGCCCCCGGCAGCGGCCATGGTGCCCTGGAGCTTGACCTGCACCATTTGGGGGGCCTCGGCGGGCGTTCCGCTCGCGTCAACTCCGGTCGAAGGGTCCTCGCCAGGCTGTATCCCTCCCTTTGGCTCGGTGGTACGAAGCAGAGTGATCAGGCCAGGGGGAGCCGCCTGAGCCGGCACATCTTCCAAAACGGCCCCGATCGGGGATGCCGGTAGAGGCCGACCGGGTACTTCCAGGTTTCGCCCAATCACAGCAGAAACAGCGTCGGCCGAGAAGTACGCCAGACCCACCAGAAGACACCACTTTGCAGCCTCGGCCGCCGGCTCCGGAAGTCGCATCTTGAAGACTCACCTTCATTGAGTTAGATATCCGATTGTTCCCATACCAGGACGGACTTGAAACCCGGAAAACCTCCTTCTATTCCTTTACCGCCCCGGCCGTCAAGCCGCGGGTCAACGCCTTTTCTAGAGAGACGTAGGCGATTAGGGTGGGCAGCATGACGATCACCACCCCGGCGAAGACCATTCCAAAATCGGTGCGGAACTGCCCCACGATGGTGAGGTTGGCCAGGCCGAGTGGCAGGGTGCGCACGCTATCGCCCCCCTGACCGGAGAGCAGGGTAAAAGCCACCAGGTACTCGTTCCAGACCCCCAGAAAAGTGATGATGGCCACGGTGGCTACCCCCGGTCGGGCCAGGGGGAAGATCACCTTCCAAAAGGCCTTCCACTCGCTAGCTCCGTCCAAGACCGCCGCTTCTCGGAGAGACTCCGGCAAGCTACGAAAGAAGCCCATCAGCAAGAAAATTGCAAAGGGCAGGCTGGTCGCCAGATAGACCAGGAATAAACCGCTTCGGCTGTTCAATAGCCCCAACCATTTCATCTGGAAAAATAACGGCACCACTGCCAAATGAATCGGGATCATCAGCCCACTGAGAAAGAAAAACGAGAGCGCGCTCACCCCCCGAAAACGGAAGCGTGCCAGAGCGTAGGCCGCCGGTGCCGAAAGCGCGATGGTGGCCAGGACAGTCAAAACGGTCACCGCCAGACTGTTGCCGAAGTAGGCCCCGAAGTGCCCCACCGTCCAGGCCCGGGCATAGTTGCCAAGACCAGGATCCCGGGGCCAACCGAAAGGAGAGAGGAAGATCTCCTGGCTGGGTTTGAGTGAAGTTAGACCGAGCCAGAGAAACGGTCCGGCGGTCAAAAAGAGATAAAAAAGCAGAAAGGAATAAGTCAGGCTCTTCTTCATCGCTTCTCCTCTGCGATCTTGGAAGCGTAGAGCGAACCCACCAGGACGATGGCAAACAACAGACACGCCAGGGCTGCAGCTTGCCCGATCTTTTGTTCCACGAAAAGTGAGCGAATCATGAATGTACCCACCACGTGAGTCTCTGAAGTGGGTTGCTGATTGGTGAGCAACCAGATCGCTTCGAACGCTTTCATTCCACCGATCACCATCAGCACTGCGGCCACCGCTACCGTATCCCGGATCAGAGGGAGAGTGATGAAGCGGAATTTCTCCCACTCGCCGGCCCCGTGCACCTCGGCGGCCTCGTAGAGAGTCTCCGGCACCGATTGCATAGCGGCCAGAAAGAGCACCATATTAAACCCCGCCGCGGCCCAGACCGCCATGGGGATCAGGGCGTAGTAGAGGTTCTGGCTGGACAGCCAGGCGAAGCCCTCGAAGGAGGAAAAACCCAGGCTCACCAGCAGTTCGTTCACCGGCCCGATCTGAGGGTTATAGAGCTGCTGCCAAAGTAAAATACCAGCCACCCCGATGAGGTTGGGAAAAAAGAATGCAATCCGGAAAAAACGGGCCCCCACCACCTTTTGTTTGAGGAGATAGGCCAGCAGCAGCGCCAACGGTATGGCAAAAAGTGCGGGCACCAGCATCAAGATCAAGTTGTGTCCCAAAGAGAGCCAGAAGAGATCGCTCTCCAACAGCATCCGCTTCAGGTGCAAGAGGCCCACCCACTCCATCTTGCCGACCCCATCCCAGCGGACCAGACAGCCGGCCAGCGCTACCAGCGAAGGTAGGGCGAAAAAGAGCGTAAAGACCAGAAGAGAAGGAAGGACAAAAGGCGCCACCTGCCGGGAATTCATTGCGGCACTGCTCAAGACCCCGCCTCTGTTGAAGCTGGTAGCCCCCACCACTGCACCACTAACCAGAAACAACAGAAACAGAAGCGTCTTTCCCCGGTGTCGAACTTCGACTCGGTCCGGGTTGTGGGCAGCCGCTCGGACCTCTTGAGCCTGCCGCTCCATCAGGCCGGCCACCTCTCTCGGAGAGGCCGTGCCCTGCAAAATGAGGTTGAGGTTGTCGGTCCATACCTGCGAGAGCCCGGCTAAGGTGGGCCCGGAGCGGGGGCCGAAGGTATCACGAATTTCCTCGAGTTGGAGCGCCACGGGGGCCATCATGGGGTGGAGATGCTGATTTGCATCCCGCACAGCCACGGGTATGCCCCGCTCCCCGGCAAACCGGCTCGCTACCTCGGGAGAGGTAAGATGCTGCAGGAAGCGTACCCCCTGCTCGGGATTGGCCGAATCCTGAAAGACGAAGAAATAGCCACTGCTGGCGTATTGTAGGCCCGGGTCGGCCTGGGGAGAAGTCGGCACCGGCAGAGCGAACGCCCCCAATTCAAAATCCTGAGGGATGTTGTCCTGCATCTCGGAGTAGAGCCAGCTTCCGCAGAAGAGCATGGCAGCCCGACCCTGGAAAAACTCCAGTTGGGCTTCAGTATGGCTCATCCCCTGAAACCCTTTGGAGAAGTAGTCCCGGGCCAGCTGGTCCAACAGACCCAGCGCTTTCACCATAGCCTCGTGCTCAAACGCACCTGGCTCTGCTGCCTGAAGCTTCTGGAAATTCTCCGCTCCGGCGAGTTGAAAGTAGGTGTGCTCCACCAGCGGCTGGGCGTAAAAGGAGTAACGCCCCTGAAAGGCTATGGGCGTTTCACCGTGTTCTGAAATCGTCTGGCAAAGCTCCAGAAGCTGTTCCCAGGTGTCCGGCGGGTTCAACCCGTACCGGCGAAACACGGCCTTGTTGTAGTAGACCGACCAGACCACGTAGACCAGGGGAGCCCCGTAAGTCTTCCCGTCTTTGCTGTACTGATTCAGACTTCCGGGCAGAAAGCTCTCCCGCCAGGTGCCCCCGCCGGGCAACGGTTCATCGAGCCAGGCATCGAGAGGCAAGATCTTTTCGTGCTCGATCAAGTTCCAGATATCAATGTTGGCGTTGCTGACTTCGGGATAGCTGCCCTCCAGCACCCTCATCCGCATGCGATCAGCCATGGCCGGGTCACCCTGGAGGTGGGTCTCTACCCCGGTCATCCGTTGAAACTCCTCGGCGGCCCGGGTGTAAAATTCTAACCCCTCACCCCCCTCAAAGAGGGTCACCTCGATTTCAGAAGGTCGGGCCCAAAGGGGGGCGGCCCCCCAAAGAAACAGCAAAAGCCCGATCAACCACCTCATGCGGTAGCAATTCCCTCGCGGGAGGATCAGCCCTCCACACCGAATCGACAGGCGTGAACAAGGATTATTGCGGGCCAGATCCTGAGGAACCGATCAGCGTCTTGATCTGTGGTGCGGGGAGCCGCGGGCGCACCGTCTACGGGAAATACATCTCGGACCACCCGAGGCAGGCCCGGGTAGTGGCAGTAGCCGAACCCCTGGAGTCTCGCCGGCATGCCCTCGCCCAGGAACACGGGATCTCTCCGGAACTCACCTTCGGCCACTGGCAAGAGATCGCGCCCGAGCAGTCGGTAGCTCAGGTGGCCATCATAGCGACCGACGATCGGGACCATTTAGAACCGGCCCTCCATTTTCTCCGGCTCGGTTATCACGTCTTACTGGAAAAACCCATGGCCCCAAGCTTAGAAGACTGTGAGAAGATCGTCGAGGCGGCGAACCAGGCCAGCGGCCTCAGCGCGGTGGCCCACGTGCTTCGCTACACCTCCTACTTTCGTAAACTCAAGAGTATGATCGAGGTGGGTTTGATCGGAAAAGTCGTGACCGTGCGGCACCTCGAACCCGTGAACTACTGGCACTTCGCCCACAGCTTCGTCCGGGGCAACTGGAGAAAGACCTCCGATAACTCTCCCTTCTTGTTGGCCAAGTGTTGCCACGACATGGATGTCCTCCAGTACTTGATCGGGGAGAAACCGGTGGCAGTGCAGTCCTTCGGAAACCTATCTTACTTCAAGAAGGAGTCCGCCCCACCCCGGGCCACCAGCCGCTGCCTCGACTGCCCTCTGCAAGACGAGTGCGCTTATAGCGCCGTGAAGTTTTATGGGGGGCTGCTGGGCCGCGAGCACCACGGCTGGCCACTAGATGTGGTTGTTCAGGATTTTTCGCAGCAGGCTCTGGAGTTGGCCCTGAGAGCCGGCCCCTACGGTCGTTGTGTCTATCACTGCGACAACGACGTCTGCGATCATCAGGTCGTCAATTTCGAGTTTGAAAGCGGTGCCACCGCATCTCTGGTGGCTACCGCCTTTACCGAACGCCCGGCCCGGCAAACCGAGGTCATGGGGAGTTGGGGCGCTCTCAGCGGAGATGGCAGCAGCATCGTTCACCAAGATTTTCGAAACGGCAGAACCAACACCCTGGAGATCCAGAGCGACGGTCATCATCTAGGAGGCGATGAAGTTATGCTCTCGGAATTTTTCCAGGCAGTGCGCCAGGGCGACGGCTCTCTCCTCAGCACCTCCCCGGAAAACTCTATATTGAGTCATCGCATGGCGTTGCTGGCGGAAAAATCTCGACTGGAAGGCTCGATTCTCCGATTTTAGAAGTGGGCAGGGCTCTCTCAATAACCATGGAATGAACCTCTCCAGGGGGAGTTTCACGCCTTATGAAGAGCTACAATCTTGACGCCTTCAAAAAATTGATCGAACAAGACGGGTTTTCCGATTACCAGAGGTTGTTGGGCAAGTTACTGGACGTCCTGGATGCTGAACGGGGCTGCTTGTGGTTCGAGGGCTCGGATGAATTGATCTACCGGGGTGACCAATCTTTGCGGGACACCTTCCCCTTCAGTCGCAGCATCTTCGAGCGAGTCCTGGAACACGGAAACGGGTTTGTCACCTTCGATCCGGCCTCCGACGACCGCATCGGGCCCATGAGCAGCGTGGCCATGCACAACGTTCGCTCGGCTCTGGCCGCGGCTGCCAAAGACGCTGCCGGCAACGTCTTTGTGGTTGCTTATTTCGATGCCAGAATGACCGCACCGCCCTTTTCGAAGGACGATCTCCAGTTTCTACAAGAAGTAATGAATTGTCTTCCCGGGGCGGTTGCCGACGCTCCGGAATGACAATTCCCTGAATTTATTCCCCCGTGGGAAGAACTTGGAAGGGTGAGTTCGAAAGGTTTCCGACATGAGGGCGAAATGTTAGACCCCGACCACCTCGTCGGCGAAATAACAGACCCGCAGGGGACACTCCGGATAGGCAATTTGAGCGACCAGGAGTGTGTCTGCTTGAGCTATTCCGGGACAGAGGGCCGTACTTTTAGCGTCATCTATACCGGACGAGAACTGTCGGTGCTATTAGCTGCTGCAAAAAAAGCCGCTGAACTTGCTCCCTCGGCCAAGGCCCGGTCTACCGTCAGACTGGCGGCACTACCTCCCAAGCCTACGCGCCTGCAGCTCGTACTGGTTGCTCCCGAAAACAAGAGCCCTCTCATCATCCTACGGTTCGTAGGGGTCGGTTTCAAGCAAGACGTTTTCGCACCACCCGATCTCCTGGTCCAACTCTGCCAGAAGGCCGAGCGAAAAGCTCCCATGCCCGGTGTGGTAGGCATCTTGGACCGATTCGGTTCAGGGATCTGGATGATCGAAGGTCTGACCCTCGAGGTTCGCGATGAGATTTCCCACGGAACCGGATATTTCGGGGAATACACCCATCACTCAGAAGTGCCTGAAGGTCAGGTGGTACGAGCCTGGCCCGGAAACTTCGAGGGCAAAGAGACCGTTTGTGCCTTCGAATACGCCCAAACCTGGGAGCCCTTGCACAGTCCGGACCTGGCTCAGGGCCAGGAAGGGGATCGGGCCCTCCGGGACGGCCTGGTACGCCATTCCCGAGAAATTCACGCGCTGCTTTCCAAGACGATGTACGAAACCAGAGCGGTCGACCCGG
>JBAYRN010000122.1:0-16638 GCA_041676625.1 Vulcanimicrobiota bacterium | reverse complement strand
TTTTCTCCTCCTGGAGTGGAATTTTCTGTGGAATAGTGGACCTATTTGAGGAAAATTTCGCTTCAGGAGGTGGAAAATGAACAAGTTTGGTGACCGAAGGCTGAATGTCCACAGGCCCTAGTCCGTGCCATTTTTGTAGAGCTCTGGTATATTAAGCCTATGCGCTTAAGAAGCCTGGCCGGAAACCCCGTTGACAGATCGCGAAGGGCATTTTGGTCCTCCGGAATTGGACATTTTCGAGTAATATCGGGAATATTTCGCGACAAATGGACTGTTTCGGAGGGACAACAATGAACGAGCGAGATGGCGGCGGGGTTTCCGGTCATGCTTCCAGGCAAGGTACGGCTCTTCCTATGGTCCTGGCTCTTATCTCAACGTTATTGGTCATTGGGTTGGCTATGGGAAGCCTCTCCACCCTGTCGCTTCAGTTTAGTCGTCGGCACCTCCACTCCACCCAGGCCGAAATGGCGGCCCGTAGCGCTCTAAATCTATTTCTAGCCAAAGCCAGAACGGATACGGTTGGCAAGAGTTGGGAGCCGTTCAACCGGGAGCCAGGACTCATGAGCGAAGTGTTTCCCGAGCCGGTGGTTCTGACCGAGGGAGCCTTCAAGGCGTCCTTCCATTTCGATGTCAATGAAGAGGGCTACTCCTCTGACAATCTGGCCGGAGATGAACCGAGATTCGGCTGGGCCGACACCGACGTGCCCAGGATCCCACCCTACGGGTTGGATCTGATGATCAAGGTGGAAGGCCCCCAGGGCGACCGTTATTTTCGAGCGATCCTCAAGCGGGTTTGGCCCTACGCCATGTACACGGGCGGGGGCTCCATCGCCCTGATGAACACAGTGAATCCGGAAACCATGGAGCGCCGACCGACCGTCGTGAACGGAGATGCCTTCACCACCTGGAAAGGAGGGGAGACGGTGGCTTACACCGTTCACAAGATCGACCGAGATTGCGACTTCATCTACGAGATCGAAGAGCAAAGCGGCTTTCAGCCCAATGTACCCTTTACCAAACCTCTGCATATCGGCTCGGCCATCCGGGACAATCGGGTGGTGGATCCCAACATTCTCCAGCGAACTCCCTCCACGGTCTTGTATCACTATACGTTCTTTAAAGGCAGCGTCTTGGGTGCCGGTGGTGACAACGGAGTCTTTCATCCGGTCTTCACCGACTCCGGCAACGTCTTGAACGGAAATTTCTGCTACGACGTGAAAGTCGAGGCGAATACTACTCCGGCGCTGGCCGGAGCCCCCGGCGACAATATCTTCAACGGAAAGGTCATCCGTCGCCGCCCCCCGGCGGTCTCCCCCACCGACAGCACCGAGTTTTGGCAGACCTTCCAAAGCGTCAACTTTTCTCCCATCCCCAATGAATCTGCGGTTCTGGCTCCCTCTCTCCCGATGCCGGCCGAATCGGAACGGATCGACGACGTGACCCCCGACTACCGGCGCTTCTTGACTCAGACGTTACGCCTGGATGAAAGCGACGGAACTCACTTCGTGATCAACGGTTCGGTCTCCAACCGACGAGTGGTTTTCCACGAAACGGAAGCAGGGACCGGCGATCTTTACATCCGGGAGATGAATGCCGGGCTGGATCTCGAGGGAGTGGTCCTCCACATCAAGGGTGACCTGGACCTTGGAGCGACCCAGTTGGAGCAACCGATCCCGATCCGGGGTAGTCGGGCGACCCTGATCGTAGACGGTAACCTCATTATGGGCAATGCCCAGTTCGTGGGCATGGACCAGGGCTTTTTGATCCGCGCCACCAACGTCGTCTTCACGGGCGGGGGCGAGTTCCACGGGATGATCCTGGGCGCCAACATGTCGATCTTTGCCAACGCCGATCAGCCACTCAAAGTCAACGGAGGGCTGATCTCTGGAAGTGAAGGCGGCATCGTACTCCGTGGCATCGAACTAAATTATGACCCGAAGTACTTGAAGTCCATCAACGGTGTGGGAGATTTTCACCTGGTTTCGTGGTCGCGCGACCCTAAATAAGTTTTTAACACCGCGTACCTTGTTTCACTCATCACCCCCAGGGTAAGATAGACCTCGAGGCAGAGCACGAAATTGTCGCACGGTCAATCGGACAAAGAGAGTTTGGAAGACAAGACCACCCGTCTGTACCTGGAGCGCACCCCCTCGGCGGGGAGTCAGCGGGAGTTTGACGAGGTGGTGCCTGAGTTTATGCACCGGGCTTTTTACCGCTCCACCGACGACGAGTTTCAAGCCGTGGAGCCGTCCGAGGTGCTGCGCAGCAAGCGCCGGGTAAAGTTCGTGGAGAGATCCCAGCGACCGCCGATCGACCCGGAACCCGAAGTCGTTGTCGAAGCCGAGGTCCCGCGTACCCCCAATCCTCTGCGCTCTCCCGAGCCGCCACGCCCTCAGGAGCCCCTCTCTCCTTTGCGCCAATCGGCCCCCGAAGCCGAAGCGGTCGAATCTCCGGCCTTGCGGGTCCTGCCTGAGCCACCTCAAACGCCACCTCCGGCGGGCTCCTGGCCCCCAACCCCGGCCCGAAAAACCGGCCTGAACTATCCGCTTTTGATCTGCTTGTTGGCCCTGGTAAGTCTCTTTGTATGGAGAGAGCAAACCCGACCGGAGTTCCCCTCTGAGCAGCCCTTACCCCTGCCCCGGGCCATCCCCGTGAGCGAACAGCCAAAGCCGGACGCGCCTGAGTTGAGCGAAGAGAGCCCTTACCCGGAGATGTCTCCCGAAGTAGCAGCACCAAACCCTGAAGAACCGATCGAAACAGCGATCGAAGACCCTGCCGACCCGGTCGATCCTGAACGGGCCGCCACCCTGGCCGAAGAGACCGCTGAGGAGAGCCCCAGCGTCTCTGCCCGGGAAGCCTCGGCTCAGCGCGCTGCCATCATGGAACGAATGAGTGATGGCACGGTCTCCAATAGCGAGCGCACCAGTCGTCCGGCCCAGGAGACCTCGCTCTTCCCGGTCACCGAGGCGCCCGCCCCTATCCCTCCAGCCAGGCCCCAGCCCCCCACCGCCCAAACACAAGCCCCGGTGGAAACTGCGGTCGAATCGAATTTCCCGAGTGAAGCCCCTCCGCCTGCCGTCTCCCAGAAGCCTCCGGTTGTGCCGGTCCAAGCACCCGCCCCTCCCGTTCAAGGCGAACCCTACCAGATCGCCGAACCCAGCTTTTAGGACCGCCGATGCAATTCACCGAACTGCAAAAGAATAAACTCATGCACATGTTCGAACTGTTGGACGTGGACGGCAACGGCCTTTTAGAGTACGACGACTTCCGAATGGTCGTGGACGTGATGGCTGAGGAGCGTGGACTGGACAAACGAAGCCGCCGTTACCTGGGGTTGATCGCCAGCAACAAGCGCCTATGGAAGATGTTCTCCCGCCACCTGGATGCCGACAACAACGGTGAAATCACCCTGGCCGAGTGGTTGGCTTTCCACATCCGGTGCTTTATCGAGGAGCCGGCAGAAGCCGGTCTGGCCCCCGAATTCAGTGCTGCTCTAAGCTCAACCGCGAAATTCTTCGTGGACCTCCTGGACTCCGACGGAGACGGCGTCGTTACGGTGGATGACTACATCCTGTTCTGCGGCGCCTACAACGTGGGGGAAAACGAGGCCCGCATCGGCTTCAAAATGTTTGACCGCGACGGCAACGGTCAACTCTCCCACGACGAAGTCATCGAAATGGTCCAGGAATTCTACCTATCCGACGACCCCCAGGCCCTGGGCAACCTGTTTTTCGGCGTCCTGTAAGGGTTTGTTCATACAAAAGCAACTCCGCGTCAACAACCCTGTTTCAATCCCGAAAACTCACGGAAACGACCCGATGTCATAATAGAGCTATGTTCAAACCATTATTTCATCTCCAACTGAAGAAAAAGCGCCAACGGTCCGGGCTGTCTCAGAAAAAGGCAGCAGAGCTTTGCGGCCTGGAGCCTGCCCGCTGGTGTCACCTAGAAGTCGGCTACCGCCAGCCCGGCAGCCACGAGATTATAGCGATCGAAAATCTGCTCAGGCTCGGTCAGTACTTCGTGCCACCATCCAAAATATTCCAGCAACTAAAAAGTCGTGGCGACAAATTGCTTCCGGTACGAAAGCCTTACCTCCAACCCGCCGACCGCAGCTCCCACATCCGGTATCGCGCAGCACTAAAGCGGTATGGCCCAAGAGTGCAGGCTCTGGAGTCGTTGCTAAGTCGTAGAGTCGATTTTGAGGCTATACAGTACTTTTGCCACAACCTGCCGTTTGACTCCGGACTCGAAGTCCTTTACGTACTTTGCCTCTTGGCAAAAGGTGCACAACCAGTATGGGCCACCCCCTTGTCTCTGGGCCACTTACCTCACCAGATCATCGACCCGGTGTCCTTTTCCGAAGTCGGCCACCGTCCACATCTCGCGTTGTATTGGGACAACAGTTTTACTTCTTCCAGGCGATGTTCCGCTGCCCGGACACGGTGAAGGTCGACGTCCTGGTCAGGGAGCCGGACCATTGGTATTGCCTGGAGATCAATGGCCCTGGCCACGACACGAGCTACGACCTCCAACGCGCGGCAGTGGTAGGATTGAAGACCGGGTGCGTTACTGAAATGGAAGTCGTGAATATGGCCCGGGGTCTGTTGGACGGGGGCCAGAAGACGGCATAGCGGCTAACTCAGCGGGCGGCGGGGTTTAGCGGGTTGAAGCCGCTAACTTTAGCGGGTTGAAGTCGCTAACTCCCCGGGTGGCGGGAGCTAGCGGGTTCATTCCGCGAACTTTAGCGGGTTGAAGTGGCTAACTCGCTGGGCGCCCGGGCATAGCGGGTTCATTCCGCTAACTTTAGCGGGTTGAAGTGGCTAACTCCCCGGGCGGCGGGATCTAGCGGGTTCATTCCGCTAACTTTAGCGGGTTGAACCGGCTAACTTGCTGGGTGCCCGGATATAGCGGGTTGAAGTCGCTAATCTTAGCGGGTTGAAGTCGCTAACTCCCCGGGCGCCCGGATATAGCGGGTTGAAGCCGCTAACTTTAGCGGGTTGAACCGGCTAACTCGCCGGGCGCCACGCCTGCCGCGCACCCATCCCGCGCACCCACCCCGCCACCGCGCGCCCCCTCACTCGTCATCCCCCGGCTCGTCTTCCGCCACCCGTTTTCCCGGCTTGCGATGGGCGCTTTTGTCCGCCTTGCGCAAGGTCAGCTTTGGTGGTCCCGACTCCAGCACCGAGAGGCGGTCGCGCACCCGCTCCAGGTTGCTGCGCAGAGCGTAAATATCGGCTCCGTAGGCTGGGGGCATGCTGGCGAGTTTCTTGGCTGCAACCTCGATCTCATTGAGTTCTTCGGCCAGTTCGTCGTACTCTGCCAGACCGAATTTATTCTCCAGGCGCTGCAAATTGCGATACTGTTTGTAGATCTTGCGCTTCATGGTCCAGTTGTAGACCGGGGGCAGCAGACGGATTATGGGAATCAGCAGTCCGATGAAGGGCAACAACAAAATGGCCAGACGGTCAAGCCCGGAAGCCAGGTAGAACGGCAGGTGCCGGTACAGAAAAGACAGACCACGATCGTAATAGAAGCGCGCTTCCCGAGCGATGGGGAACGAGCAGTATTGGGGTGAAGGGAAGGCTCCGTGCTCACTCAGAATGGTGGCGGAGCCGTGGATTTCGGTGGCCGTGGCCAGGATCACCGGAGGCAAAGCCTTGTGAAAGGAACTGCGCACCACCAGGGTAGCGGCCGGGGCCAGCAGCTCGACGTCGTGAGCCGGAATATCCGCTTTCAGATCCACCACACCCGCGTAAAGCGGTACCAGGGATAAAAACTGGTGGCGTCGTTCGATGGCTTTTGAGCGCTCAAACTGCATGAGTTGTATACCCTTGGACCCCAGCATCCGGCTGACCGCGTCGATGGTGGGAGAGCCAATTATAAACACCGCATCCACCTCACCGCTATACAGCATCTGCTCGGCTGTCTCGCCCCACACATCCACCGCTGTGATCTCGTCAAAGACCTGGGCATCTTCCAGGAGTTCCAGCGCCACCGCCCTGGTCCCACTGCCCTCCGGTCCGATCGCCACCCGCTTACCGCTCAACTGGGAAAACCGGGTTTGGGGCTGCTCACTTCTCACAAAAAGCCACAACGGTTCGAAGTACACGCTTCCTAACGACACCAACTCCACCTCGTCAGTCGGGGGCAGGATTCCGCCCTGAACAAAGGCGATATCCGCCTTGCCATCGATCAGAAGCTGCAGATTTTCAGTGGATCCTTTGGTCTCCAGAACCTCTACCGCCAGGCCTTCCTTCGCCAACTCTGCTTTATACATCTGGGCGAACTTGTTGTAGGCTCCCCAGTTCGATCCGCTAGCAAAACGCAAGGTCTTAGGTGGAGGAGCCCCCACGAAGGCAAAGGCCAGCATAAACCCCAGTAGCGTGATCACGATGCCGGGTGCCAGCACGGCCCATAATTCACGGTTTAGAACCGCCTTCGGGTCTTCGAGTTTGGGTTCTTTGGGAGGTACCATCAAGCGCTCTCCAGCAAACCCATTTGAAACATCACTCGCCGAAATTCCTCAACCCCCACATAGTGGTGAGTGCGCCACCCGAGCCTGGCAGCAGCTTCCAGGTTCTCCACACAGTCGTCCACCAAAAGACAGCGGGCAAGAGAAGTCTTGGTAAGTTCGGCAGCCTTCTCAAACATCTTAGGTTCAGGCTTTCGCAGCCCTACGTTGCAGGACAGGATCACCGGATTGAAGTGCTCATACACCTTTTCCCGCTGAAGGATCACGGCGTGCTCCTTGATCACGTTGGAGAGCACCGCCACTCGACAATGGGCCTTAAGGCGCCGAATCAGGTCGATCAACTCCTGGTCGATGTGGAACCGTTCGGTCAGCAGACCCTCCCAGAACCCCTTAAACTTCCAGGCGGGAACGGACCCTCCACCACTGGCCGCGACCTGCTCGCAAACTCTCTCCCAGAAAACTTCACTACCGATTTGCGCAGTCTCCAAGTCCCCAAGATGCTGAGCCGTCGCCGTCCTCAAGGTCTCTTCATCGCAGCCAAAAAACTGGCAGCCCAGCTTCAGAAAGCCCGCCATGGGGGCGTCGACCACCACTCCTCCGATATCGAAGAAAATGGTCCGGACAGCCTGCTTGGACTTAAAGAGGCTACCCATTTAGTGCCTCGTCAATCTTTGGAGTTCGGTTGAGAGGCACTAGGGCAAAAACTCGCTGCGGGACGGTACTGCGTTCAACTCCACTCCGGTGCGGGTCCCAGTTTGCACCAACAGCATCCCGCTGCTGGGGGCAAAAAAACGGCTCACCAACACCGGGTTGGGGTCGTAGAGAACCCGCATCTCGTGCTGCCCCGGGGAGGGGAAGAGCCCCAGGGGAGGAGAGCCCAAGAGCGTTCCATCCATGTAGACCCGCGCTCCCGGCTCGTCGGACAGCATGATGACGGCCCCCTCTCCCCCTGCGTCCAGCGCTTGTTGTACGTCTCGCTTGACGGCATCCGGACTCGCGCCCAACTGAGACGTCATCAGCGCTCGTTCCAGCAGGACTTCGGGTACATCTTCCGTCTTCTTCAGTTGCTCGAAGGCTTGCAGGGTGCGCCCCCGCATGCGTTCAAAACGGGATATGGCGATGGCCACTCCCGGGGTCAAAACTGGTCGCTCGGAAATCGGCGTGGTCAGCACCGCAGCCTCTTCAGGCTTGCCCCCCTCGATCAGGTGGCGGGCGCCCCACAACCTAAAGACTTCCTCTGAAGGCATCTTGTTCAAGGCTTCGTGGAAAAAGCGGTTTTGGGTGGCGGCGTCCCTGCGACTGCGAGCCTCCACGGCTTTCATAAAGAGCGCGGTACCAGAATCCGGACGGGCCCGAGCCACCCTTTGCCACGATTCAAAGGCCGGGCTTGAGAAGCCGTAGAGATAATGGAGTTTGCCCGAGTAGAAGTCCAGAACCGCGAGCTGCGGATGCCCCGGAAACCGCTGCTTGAGTTCCTGGATCCGCTCCAGCCCGCTGCGGTAGCTACTCTCCAAGGCCCGTCGCCCCCCGGCCAAGATCAGGTTTCGCTTGGCGGAATCGTCGGTGGCGTCTTTCGAGAGGGCCGTTTCGAAGGTGGCGATGGCGTCGTCGAATTGGCCGTTCAGGTAGAAGGCGAAGCCAAGGGCGTTGAACCCTTCGAGCTGATTCGGGTAGTTCGTCACCAGCTTTTGAAAAGCCGCGATCGCCCCGGCGTAGTCACCCGAAGCCAGCGCCTTATCGGCCCGGGCCTTATCCTCGGCGTAGGTTTGTGCCCAGCCGACCTGAACCATCATCAAGATCAGGAGCAGGTTTATCCCAAAGTATAGAAGTTTCACGTCCGCATTCTTTGACGAGGGCACTGCAAGACCTACAGAAAGGCACAAAAAAGCCCCCAAGAAGGGGGCTGCACTAGGAGCGTGTGCTTATTCGATGATGATCGTCTTACGCTTGGCCTCTGCGGCTTTAGGGAAGGTCACTTCCAGGACGCCGTCTACAAATCGACCTTTGCTATTTTCCACATCGAGTTTGTGGGGAATTCGCAGGGTCCGGGAGACCTCGCCGTGGGTCGACTCCCAGAGCAGACTCTTGGCCTCTTCGGGTAGCTCGAACGGCTTCACCACAGCCTTCACGGTCAAGAGTTGGTCTTCGAACTCCACGCTGATGTCTTCTTTCTTTGCCCCCGGGACGGTAGCCCGAAGCACAATGTTCTGTTCGGTTTCATAGAGGTCGAGGGCCAATCCCAGGGCCTGGTGGTTGGGAAATCCATTTCGTTGAAAGGTTCGGTTTAGCAAGTTTCCAAGCTCCATCATCTCGTTTACGGGTGTCCATCTTACTAGATTCATTTTTGCCTCCTTTGAAAGGTTGAATTTGCTGTGGTCTTCAATTGATTTCTAACGTTAGAATATACCTTGCTTGTTAGATGGGGCTTTCAGAGGAGTTAGATATGTATAAGAGCACCGTTGCAATAGCGTTAAGACCGGTAGTTAGGCGGTAGAACCATCTTTTTCGGTAAGAAAAAAAAGCATGAGGAAGAGGCCCAACTCGATTCTCTGAAAGTGGAGGTCGAGCTTGGCGATGGACCCGAAGCCATGAGGGTTCTGGAGTCGTTATTGGGCGATGTGGTGCTGGCCGGTGGAGGCGGCTCCGGGGTCCTGGTGACCAGCCAGGACGGCAAACCCAGGACCTCCACCTACGGCTTCGATTTGGATGAGGAGCAAGTCCTGAAGCCCCTGATGGAAGAAGCGGTCAGGGAACTGACGGAGGCTGGAGAGTTTAACGCCGAAATGGTCATGAAGGTACGCCAGCAGTCCGGTGCCGCCTCGGCGCTGGGCATCCCCGTGCGGGTAGGGGGCCGCTCCATCGGGATGTTCTGCTTACTCCACGATGAAGACGACGACAAACTTTTAAACGATGCCTCTGGGATCTATCATCTGATCGCCGATCGAGTGGAAGTGACCATCCAAAACGCCCGGCTCCTGAAGCGACTTCTGACCGAGCGAAGATGGTTGGAAGCGGTCGTGCAACACTCTTCCGACGGGGTGGTGATCCTGGATCGTGACGGTCTGGTGGTGGGTTACAACCTGACCATGTCAGAACTCTCTGGCTGGAGCATCGGAGAGTCGGTAGGGCGGCCATCCCACGAAGTCTTTCCCTTGAGGCTGCAAGCCCGCCCCGAGGTGTCCACCTCTCTGGTCAGGGTGGGCAGGCGCTTCTTCGGGGAAAGGACCGAACCCATGGAGGCTCAACTCGCGACCCGACGAGGCGAGGTTCTGGATGTCGAGGTCTCGGGAGCCCCCCTCTTCGACGAAGAGAGCAAGCCGCTGGGCTGGGTGATGATGCTCCGGGACATCTCTCGCCGCAAAGAGATGGAAAGGCTCCAAAAGGTTTTTCTGTCGGCGGTTTCGCACGAGTTACACACCCCGATCGCCATCATCAAGGGCTTCGCCGGGCTGATAGCCGACCCGGAGATGGAACTCTCCCGCCAGACCATTCAGGAAAAAGCTGCCATCATCATCGAGGAGAGCGATCGTCTGGAGAGGATGGTCAAGCAGATGCTGGAGGCCACCCGCATCCAAGCCGGCGGCCTGAGACCCCAATTGAGCACCGAAAACGTGAGTCGCCTGATCTACCGGGCGGTGGAGAAGATCCAACCGGTAGCTCGAGCCGCCAATTGCGAGGTCACCGCCGACGTCGAACCGCCGGACTTTCTTGCCCTGGTCGATGGGGCACGCTTGCAGCAGGTCGTGATCAATCTCCTGGAAAACGCCACCAAGTACAGCAAGGGGGGCAAAATCGAGGTCCAGGGCCGCTTTACGGATCGACAGTTACTGATCACCGTGGGCGACGACGGCCCGGGAGTCCCCCGGGAGGATCGAGAGAAGCTGTTTGAACCGTTTGTGAGGGGCAAGACTTCGGCCCACGCCGGGGGGTCGGGCCTGGGGCTCTACATCGCCCAAGCCATTGTCGAAGCCCACGGCGGGACCCTATCGCTGAGTGAAAGCGAGGCAGGTGGAGCGCTCTTCAGGCTCCAACTGCCTACCCGAAAGAAAGAAGATATTTAAGGAGCTTGTAGTGGCAAACGATTTTAAAGATAGGCGAATCCTGGTGGTGGAGGACGAGCCCCACATGCTCGATCTGATCAGGGTCACCCTGGAGGGTGCGGGCTTTATCGTCTCGAGTGCACTGACCGGGACCGAAGGGCTGGAACGTTTGCGCGAAGAGCTACCGGATCTGGTGGTACTGGATTTAAATTTACCTGACATTTCAGGTTTCGACGTACTGAGACAGATCCGCCAGACCGTGGGTGTACCGGTGATTATGGTCACCGTCCAGGCCTCCGAAGACGACCGGATTCTGGGCCTGGAATTGGGTGCCGACGACTACATGGGCAAGCCCTTTAATCACCGCGAACTGGTCAGCCGAATCAAGGCGGTCTTGCGGCGCACCGAAACCCCCGCGCCGGTCAGTCGAGGCCTGGTCGAGATCGACGAGCGCCTGCAGGTGGATCTGGATCGGCGCGAGGCTGTGGTGGATGGAGAGAGAGTGCATCTACGACCCACCGAGTTCAAGCTGCTCCACCAGTTCATCAACCACCCGGGGCGGCTGCTCACCCACGAAACCATCCTCTCCAGGGTCTGGGGCCCCGAATACCGCGATGACACCCAGATCCTGCGCTTGTACGTGACCTATCTTCGTAAGAAGCTGGAAGTCGACCCCGCCAATCCCCGCTATATCTTCAATGAGCGGGGCCTCGGTTATCGCTTCGCCGCCTATCGCGAAGCCTGAACAGTCTAAAAAAACTTATCTTTCACCCGCTCGAACCGGTAGATCTTCGGCCACAGCTTCCCGGTGAGCCAGAGGGTATCGGTCTCGGCGTCGTAGGCGATCCCGTTGAGCACCTCCTCGGGGCCAACGTGATGCCGGCCCACTAGCTCGGGGAGGTGAATCCAGCCTTTTATCTTGCCGGTTTCCGGGTCGATCCTGGCGATCGAATCGCTGGTCCAGACGTTGGCCCAAACCTCTCCGTTGACCCACTCCAGCTCATTCAGGCGAGGCACCGGCTCACCGTTTCCGTCGCTCACCTGAAGCCTGCTCTGGGTGGTCAGATTGTCCGGCTTTAAGAATCTCATCTGGTCTGAGCCATCAGTGAAGATGAGGAGTTTCTTGTCCGGATGAACCGTAAGCCCCCAGCCTTCGGTTCCGTAGAAAAGCTCGCCCTGAGGCTCCATGGCACGGTTATAAAGCACGCAAACCCCGGCCTGATAGGTCAACTGATAAAAGCGGTCTTCAAAAAAGGCCAGGCCCTCTCCGAAGTACTGGGGATTCATGGCAGTCTCGGCCTCCACCTCACCGGACAGGGCATTCAACCGACGGATCTTACTTTGTCCTACTCGACCGGTGCTTTCATAAAGCTTGCCGTCGAGATAGAGCAGACCCTGGGTAAAGGCGGAGGTATCGTGGTCGAGAGAGCCATCAGGCTGCGGATTCTCGATGGCAGGCAAGCCATCCGGTTGAGCCGGTAGTCTGGTCACAAATATAGATTGCGACTGGGCCGCAGCGGGTGGACTGTTGCCTCTGCAGCCGACCAGCAGTGCAAAAATTAGCAAAACCATCAAGGTATAGCGGTTCATACGATTGTCTTCCCGAAGGATGGATTCGCTCCTTGGGGTCGAAGCTGACTCTTAGCTTAACATAAGAGGACACAACCATCGATATCATACCGATTGTGGTTGGTTGTCTTTTGGCACTGATCGGGGGGTTTTTCCTCGGACGGCACACCGAAAAGCAACGCCACGAAGCACTGGGAAAAGGGGCCGAAGAATTACTTGAAAAAGCGCGAATAGAATCTGAAGCAGTCCGGGATCGGCGCCTACTAGAGGCCGAGCGCGAGGCATCGGAAATTCGCAAGAAGGCCGAAGAACTCAGCGAAGAAAAAGAGAAATCTTTTCGCGCTAAGACCGAAGAAACAGAACGAGAGCGACGAGAGCTACAGGCTCGCGAAGAGTTGGTCCGCAAGCGGGAGGAGCGGGCTGATGGACTACTTGAAAAACGAGAAAAAGCCCTGGAAGAAGCCCAGGAGCAGTTGATTTCCGTGGCCGGCTTATCGGCCGAAGAAGCATCCGAACGGCTCATGACCAAAGTCGAACGGGAAAATGAAAATCTACTCGCTCGCAAGATCAGAGAGGGTGAAAAAGCTGCTCAAGAAGACGCTGACCGGGTGGCCCGGCGGGTCATTGCTACGGCCATCCAGCGCTGGGCTGCCGAACAGGTCTCGGAAATGACGGTCTCCATCGTCAACCTCACCTCCGACGAGATGAAAGGCCGGATCATAGGGCGCGAAGGCCGTAATATTCGCATCCTAGAGAGCCTGACTGGGGTCGAATTCATCATCGACGATACCCCCGACGCGGTCGTACTCAGCTGCTTCGACCCGGTCCGCCGGGAAGTCGCTCGATTGGCTTTAGAAAAGCTGGTGGCCGATGGCCGGATTCACCCTGCTCGGATCGAGGAGATGGTGGACAAGGCTCGCCTTGAGATCGAAGAGCGCATCGTGGAGGAGGGCGAGGAGGCAGTGCGCACGGTCGGTGTTTCGGAACTGGATCCCGAACTCGTCAAGTTTCTCGGGCGGTTGGCCTTTCGGAGTTCTTACGGCCAAAACGTTCTCTCCCACTCCGTCGAGGTGGCTTTTCTCTCGGCCCAAATGGCGGCCGAGATCGGGGCGGATGTGGAGCTAACCCGACGGGCCGGACTGCTGCACGACATCGGCAAGGTGGCGGTGGAGTCCACCGACGGTCCCATCGCCGTGGGACCCCACGCCCTGGTGGGTGGACGGCTTTGCCGCAAATACGAAGAGAGTGAGGACGTAGCTCACGCGGTGGAGGCTCACCACGAAGACGTCGAGCAGCGCACGGTTGAGGCCATGCTCGTCCAGGCCGCCGATGCCATCAGCGCGGCCCGTCCCGGGGCTCGCCGTACCCGCAAGCAGACCTACGTCAATCGTCTGGAGAATCTTGAGATCATCGCCGAGCGGTTCGAGGGAGTCGAGAAGTGTTACGCTCTGGCCGCCGGAAGAGAGGTTCGGGTATTCGTGCGTCCGGAAGAGATCGACGACAAAGGGGCCACGGTTCTGGCTCGCAAGATCGCTACTCAGATCGAGGAAGAGGTTCGTTTTCCGGGCTCCATCCGGGTCACCGTCATTCGAGAAACTCGCTCCTTCGATGTGGCCAGGTAGTCATGTTTAAGTGGTGTTAAAAGTGCTAGACTATCGGAAGTATGAGTCCGCGTAGCGCCGAAGCGTCCGACGGTGTCGCTTTTTTGACTGCTCTGTTGATCCGTTTCCCGGAACTCGGCTCGGCGTCCCTGGGACCCAAGTCGGGGGAGATACGGCTCGAGTTTTATTTGGACCGGGAGATCGACGCCCGGCGCTTTGCCGACTTTGTGGAGAAGTTTCGGATGTCGTGGGACCTCTTCTTTGAGTTGGTCCGGGCCCACACATCCGAACGGCGGATCACTCGAGTTGTGGATTACCCCACAGAAACCCACGAAAACGGTTCCGAGGTCGAGATCATCCGGGTGACTCGAGACCTGGAAACCCTCTCCCTGGAAGAACTCTCCATGGTGGTAAGTCTGATCCGGGATCGCTTTTTGGCCGTGCTGATAGAAGGAGAACCGGTGCCGGTAGCCGAGTCAAAATACCAGGAGCAAGTATTGTTGAGAAGTCTTGATAAGGTGCGCTCGGATCCGTATGCGTGTGGATTTTTGACTGGATTTCGGGATGAAATGCGGGTCCTGGTGTACGCCAACGACAAGGACGAAACGTGCCCATAGAACTGCACTGCCACTCCACCGCCAGCGACGGAGATTGCACCCCCACCGAGATCGTGGATCGCGCCTTGGCCCTGGGCATCACTTCCCTGGCCCTCACTGATCACGACACCGTGGACGGCGTGCCGGAAGCTTTGGATGCGGCCCGGGAACACTCTCTGAGAGTCATCCCGGCGGTCGAACTGTCGTGTCACTTCGAAGGGCGTGAGGTCCATCTTTTGGGGTATTTCGTGGAGCACCGGGATCCGGATTTTTTGGAACTCCTCAAGCAGATGCGCGCCGAGCGCCGGGAACGGATCCACCAAATCTTGGAGAAGCTGAAAGCAGTCGGGATCGAACTCAGCTTCGAAGCGGTCGAAGAGCAAGCCAGCGGCAAAGCGCTGGGTCGGCCTCACGTGGCTCGGGCCCTGGTGGCGGCCGATCATTGCGAATCCGTGGGCCAGGCCTTCGACATCTATCTCGGAAATCACGGTCCGGCCTATGTAGGCCGCAATCAACTCTCCCTCGAAGAGGGCATCGAAGCGATCCGAAAGGTGGGAGGAGTATCGGTGATAGCACATCCGGGCACATGTCGAGATTGGCCGCGTGTCGAACGCATGATTCAGTTGCCGGTGGACGGCATCGAGGTCTGGCATCCCTCCCACAAAAAGGCGGACCGCAAGAGAGCCAAACGGCTGGGTGGACGCTACGGCAAAATCCTCACCGGTGGAAGCGACTTTCACGGACCGCGAGGTGACTACCACGAGATGGGCACCTCCCAGGTCACGGAACGGGTGGTCGCTCGGCTCCGGGAGGTGGCGGTTGTCTGACCAGGGCTTTGTAGAGAAGTGCCGGGGCTTTAGGGACTCGGGCTTTCGGTTTCTGGGGTTGCAGACCAACGGAAACCAGGTGACCTACCTGTTCAAGGGCGAGGGGGAGGTGGTGCAGGTGGAGCAACCGATCGAGGATGGAGCTGTTCTTTCTATTGCCCACCTCTTTCCGCTGGCCGACTTTCCGGAGCGACAGATGTATCAGGACTGCAGGGTCAAAGCGATCGGGAATATCAATCTAGTGGCACGGGAGTCTTTATGAGATTACGCGGACTAATTCTACCAGTGTTTTTGGCGGCCTTGCTGTCGCTCCTAGGTCCGGTCGAGGCCCAATCGGTCAACGCCCGGAACAACCTCAAGATCGCCCGCTCCCACGCCGAAGCGGGAGAGTGGGAGAAGGCCAAGGAGTATGCCGAGAGAGCGCTGCGGGATGAAGCCGGCTACGTAGACGCCCTCTACATGCGCGCCTTCGCCCACCGAGAGTTGAAGGACTACGCCAAGGCCGAGGCCGACTTCAAAGAAGTGATCCGCCGCAACCCGGAATACCTGCCCACCTACGGCGGATTGGCCGAGGTGTACATCAAGCAAGAACAGTATGACAAAACAGACTCCCTCTTCGTGCAACTCTCGGCCCAACCCGGGGGCACTCCCTGGGCCAGCTACTATCGGGGGGTCGTGGCCTACAACCAGGGAGACCTGAGCAAGGCCGAGCAGCACTGGAAAGAAGCGGTCGCAAGTGACACCACCATGGCTCCCGCCCACCACAACCTGGGTGCCCTTTACCTGGCCCAGGGCGACCCCCGCAAGGCCCTGCTCAAATTCCGCGAAGCCCTGAACAAAAGGCCCGAGACCGCCCTCTACTACTTCCACATCGCCTGGGCCCAGGAGCGATTGAATCAGAGAGCTGAAGCCCTGGCCACCCTGAAAACCATTCAGAACAAGTACATCGAAGACCAACAATACTGGCTACTGGCACGCGGCCTGAGCAGTCTCATGGCAGGCAACCCCGACGCCGCGGTCAAGGTCCTGGACACCGTGGCCGAGCAATACCCCGATAATCTAGACGCCTGGGTGCTGCTGGGGCGGGCCCATCTCGCCCTCAACCAGCCGGAAAAGGCCCGGGAGGCACTGAATAAGGCCAAAGAACTGGACGGTAAGTTCGCCGAAGTGGCCGAGTTGCTGAAGAAACTGCCCGATGAGGTGAAGGGGGACGAGGCCAAGCCGGAGGAGGCGAAGGTTACGCGCTAACTTGCGGTGGGGACGCGGGTGGCGGGGTGGAGCGCGGTCGGGTCGCGCGGCAAGTTAGCCACTTCAGCCTGCTATATCCCGCTGCCCGGCGAGTTAGCCACTTCAACCCGCTAAACTTAGCGGAATGAAACCGCTATATCCCGCCACTCGGCGAGTTAGCCACTTCAACCCGCTAAACTTAGCGGAATGAAACCGCTATATCCCGCCACCCAGCAAGTTAGCCACTTCAACCCGCTAAAGTTAGCCAATTGAACCCGCTAGATCCCGCCACCCAGCGAGTTA
>JBAYRN010000121.1:0-16868 GCA_041676625.1 Vulcanimicrobiota bacterium | reverse complement strand
TGGCCTACACCTGGGGGAGTTTCACGGCCATCCTGGACGACCCTGATTCAGCTTCCAAGGCCGGTAATTTTCAACTCACGGGATCGCTCACCGCTTACGGAGGAAACCCCGCCACAGACCAGCCCGGTGCTTCGGGTGGAGATATCAATATCTGGGCCCTTCGTCCCGGCTTGAGGTACGATCCGGCTTATAGCAGTGCCATCACAGGAGCCACCTCCGGCGAGTTGACCAAAGTCCTGTGGACCACTTATTGACCCGCGCGCTACTGTACTTTCTCTTTTTTCTCTCCGGCTCGACCTCTCTGGTCTATCAACTCCTATGGACCCGAAGGCTCACCCTCATCCTGGGCCACAGTGTGTTAGCTGTGAGCAGCGTGGTTTCCATCACCATGGCCGGACTGGCGTTGGGGGCCTGGGCCGCGGGGAGGGCGAGTACCGGTGTCCCCAGGATTCAGGTTCAGCGATACGCGGGCCTGGAGGCCTTCATCGGACTGTGGGCACTCCTTTCTTTTTCTCTACTGCAGGGGACCTCCACCCTCTACCTTACGGCGGCCGGGGCCGGGTGGTCGGGGACACCTCTCTACCTGATCGGTCTGGCCGGAGCGGCTCTGGTTTTGCTGCCCCCCACCGCGGCTATGGGAGCCACCCTGCCCCTGCTGTGCGTAGCCCTGGTGCGCCAGGAGGTTCTGCCCGGTCACCTCCTCTCCGAACTCTATGGGGTCAATACCCTGGGTGCTTTTACGGGGGCGGCCCTGACCGGCTTCGCGCTTCTTCCGTTGTTTGGCACCTGGACCAGTCTGGTCGGCGCCGCTCTGATAAACTTTGGGCTGGCCTTGATGGGCAGCGTCTTGAGCAAGTCGTTCCGGGAGCAAGCGAGGCAGACCGAGAGCTATTCTCCAGGCACCGTGCCTCGAGGGGCGCTGCTTGCCTTCGGGCTGGTCGGTGTCGCTTCGATGGTCTTGCAGGTGGGTTGGACCCGGGGACTCATCCTCACCCTGGGCTCATCCACTTACGCTTTTGCCGCGGTCCTAAGCATTTTCTTGCTGGGAATCGCCCTGGGGAGTATCCTGTTTGCTCTGCTCCCTGCAGCGTGGGTGGCGCGTCTCACTGCGAGCGGGGTGGGCGCACTTATTTTGCTGGGCGGGATCGCGGCGGGTCTCTCCACCGTGCTGCTGGGCTATCTTCCCCTGGTCTTTATCCTTCTCTTCTCCTGGACCGGGGGAGAGTTCTCTCGGGTCCTATCGCTGCAACTTTTGATGGTGCTCTCGGTCATCGGACCGACCTGTCTGATCATGGGATTGGTCTTTCCCGCGATCAATCAGGTCTTCGGGCGCAGCGACCCTTCCCTGGGCGGGCAGGTGGGCCGACTCTACGCCGTCAATACCGTGGGCTGCATCGTGGGAGCTTTGCTGGCCGGGTTCTTCCTGATCCCCTGGGTGGGAGTGCAACACACCCTGCAGAGCGCGGTGATGCTTCAGCTTTTGGCCTGTTTGGTGTTTTTCGGATGGCGAGGGAAATTGGCCGGATCCCTGGTGGCGGCCCTCTGTCTGCTGGCCCCAACCTGGAGCCCGGGGCTGATGTCGGCCGGTTCAGGGATTTATGGCCAGGGTCGAATAGAGGTCTCGCTGAGTGAGCTCAAGCAAGAACTCTGGCTGCCTCCCGCGTACTATCGGGACGGTTTCTCCACGACCGTGAGCGTGCACGTGAGCGGCCCGGGATCGATGACGGTGAAGGTCAACGGAAAAGTCGACGCGTCGCTCAACCAGACCGACCGGCAGACCATGTATTTTGCCGGATACCTGGGGGGTCTATTCGTGGAGCAACCAGCCCGGGCCGCGGTGATCGGTCTGGGTAGCGGCATGACCCTGGAAGCGCTGAGCCATTTTCCCCAACTTCAGAGCATCGAGTGTGCCGAACTCGAACCCGCCATGCTGGAAGCCAACCGCTTCTGGTACGGTTATAATGGGCAAGTGCTGGACGACCCTCGAGTTCAGGTCAGACTGACCGACGGTCGAACCTTACTGCAATCGGCCTCTGAGCCCTACGACCTCATCATCAGTGAGCCATCCAACCCCTGGATCGCCGGGGTGGGCGATCTCTTTACTCAAGACTTTTTTGCTATTTGCCGGGATCGCTTGTCCGAACAGGGGGTAATGATACAGTGGTTTCATTTCTACGGAGTTTCAGACCGAGAAGTGGGCATGGTGTTTAATAGCTTCTTCCAGGCCTTTCCGGAGGGTTCGGTCTGGCTGTCAGCTCCCGGCGACCTCTTGATGGTCGGCAGTAAGAAACCGCTGAAGCCGTCGACGGCTCGTTTTAGGAAACTTTATGACTCGTCTCCAGAACTGCAAAAGCGCTTGTATGAAACGGGGATCCTATACCCCGATTCATTAGCCGGTCTGGAGCTATTCGATCGCCGACGGGCCTTAGAGTTTCGACCAGAGGCACCTCTCAACACCGATGATCGTCCACTGCTGGAGTTCGCTGCGCCCCGGCACCTCTTTCAAGACGATCTGGTTGCAGGCAATCTTCGACTCCTGATGAGTCACGCCGGAGGGCCGGACGGCCGGGAACCGGCAACTGTGGCTCACGCCTGGTTAAACTTTTGGGGAGAAGAGTGGGTCCGGCGTTGGCTTGGCCAGAACTCCGGCACTCCTGAAGGCAAGTTTGTGAAGGCACGATTTCTAGCCGAGAGAAATTTCGGAGAGGAGACTCAGAGAGCTTTTGAACAAGCGTTGAGTTCCGCTTCAAACCCCGGACTGGTGGCTGCCCTGTGGGCGGAGTTCGAGTTCAAGAGCGGGCGGATGCAAAACGCGGCCTTACTCCTTGACAGGGCTTTGGAGAGCAATCCGAAGTGGTCTCTGGCTCCTATCCTTCGGACGCGCTGGGGCCAGGCACTGAGTGCGCTGGACAAGCATGACGAGGCGGTTGTCCAACTGCAGAAAGCAGCGGAACACTCCCTGGCCAACGACGCCATCCTGACCAGCTTGGCGGTGGCTCTAACCAAGACTGGTGAGGTTGAAAGAGCCCGGCAGACCCTGGACCAGAGCTTGCAATACAACCCTTACTCGCTGGATGCACTGCTCGGTGCGGGCTATCTGGCTATGGTGGAAAAGCGCTGGGAAGATGGCCTCGGTTTTTATGATCGTGCCGCGCTACTCATGCCGGGTAATGACGAAGCGCTGGTCAACAAAGGGATGTGCCTGGCCAAATTGGGTCGACGGGATGAGGCCTTCGAGTGTTTTCAAGAGGTCTTGCGTTTTCACCCGGATCATCAGGTAGCCAGTCACAATCTGCGGGAGTTGAGAAAGACTCAGTGAGGGGCCCTTTCAGAGACTTTTAAGCCGCAGCGGGTATCCTACCATCAACACTCATTACGCTTACAAGGAAACTCAGTTCATGAATATCGCAACCGGAAACAGCAGTACCATCAATCGTTTGGCCGCCAACAGGCTTCGCCACTTCAGCCCTCCCCGGCAGCAGGCTCTGATTGAAACCGGCCCAGCAGACACTTTTATTTTCTCCGGAGCCCAGGCCAAGCCCGGCCCGGGACTGAGCACTCTGAAGAAACTGGGGCTTGGACTGGCCTTGACCGCCGCCGTCGGTGGAGCCTTCGTGGCCGGGATTCAGATGTCGCAACCTGAAGAGCCCACCTTTGAAAACCGCATGGAAGATTGGGGTCGTAAGATCGACCGGGGACTAGAAGATTTCGAGATCGATCTCCGGCGGGGTGCGGAAGATTTTGAGACCGGCTTCAAGCGTGGTTACGAAGACGCTCAAAGCCCTGATTCCAAAGAGCGTGAGCGCCGCCGGGAGAGTGAGGATATCCAGCGTGAATGGAAGCGCAAGACCGAGGATTTCACCCGTGATGCCGGGCGCAAGTGGAACGATTTTTGGGATAAATTGAGCGACTAACCTTGATTGACTGGATACCGGAAGAGGATTGGGCTGGACCCGGGCAGCGAGCTGCCGTCCGCGCGCTCTGGTCCTCCGAACCGCTTTCGGTGGTGGTGGAAGCCCTCGCCCGCTCTGAGCTGCAGCCCCTTCTGGTGGGCGGTGTTGTTCGGGACCTTCTCCTGGGGCGCGACAGCAAGGACGTTGATCTTATCATCAACTGCCGACCCTCCAGGCTGATGCAATCCGGGGCCCGATTGGCTCGCTTGACCGGAGCCACCCCGGTTGCTCTGGATAAAGGCCGGGGTATTTTGCGATTGTGCTTTGCACCCGGAGTGGAAATCGATCTGGTAGCGCTCCAAGGGGAAAACCTCTACGCCGATCTGCTACGCCGGGACCTGCGGATCAACGCCATGGCGATCGACTGCGAGGCAAGGCTGGCCGACCCGTTCGATGGTCGCAGTGACGTTTGCAAAGGGCTGCTTCAAGAGGTCCGGGGAGAGAACTTTCAAGAAGACCCTCTGCGGGTCTTGCGGGCCGCGCGCTTTGCCGCTCAGTTCGGTTTCACCCTTCACCCCCAAGCGCTCTCCAGTGCCTGCCGGGCCGCTCCAGGACTAGAGCGGGTGGCCGGGGAGCGGATCGCCGTAGAGCTGACAGTCTTTTTTGCTCATGCTACTCCCGACCATATCGAGCTGTTGAAGCAACTCGGAGTAGCCGAAGCCCTCCTAGCGTTACCGGCGTATGACTGGGCCTTGCTAAAAGCGTTGAGCCGGACCGACCCGGTCGGCCTGGCCCCTGGATTGGCCGTACTCTTCGGTCCCTCATTAGAACCCCCACTGCGGCAGCCGTTGTTCGAAAGACTCAAACTCTCCAGAGAGGCCAGCCGGTATCTGGAGCGCTGGTGGGACGGTGCCGCGGTCGTGGCAGAGATGCAGTCGGCAACCCTGGAAGAGATCTTCGAACTCTCCAGGATTGCTGGTCCAGCTTTTCAGCGGCTGAGTCAGGCGCTCATCTACCCGGAACTCTCCAGCCCGCTCAGCCCCGAGCAAAGACAGTCCATAGCCCGAGAAGCTTCGGGGCAGGGGAGCCTGCGCTGGGACCCGGTACCCTGGACCGGAACCGAGGTAATGGAGAGTCTGCAAAAAGAGAGGGGGCCCTGGCTGGGCGAGACTCTGCGGGAATTGGAAAAGCGCTGGGTTCTAGGCCAGGTCAACGATTTGAAAGAAGGGTTAGGAACCCTCGGATTTCGTTAGCGTGGAACCCAGAGATCCGATGTGGCAACGCTCTACAAGAACGAGGAGCCCGGTTGTTCTAAGAAGCGGGTCTCCTGCTCGGTGGAGTCTCTTCCCAGGACTTTATTGCGGTGAGGGTAGCGATCGAAACGCTTGATGATTTCGTAATGGCGCCAGGCGTAGTGCAAAAAATCCCGGTAGCGGGGCCGTTCTTCAGGTTTGACGCAGGTCACGATGTGGGCGAAGCGTTCGAGGCTCCGATCCTGATGCTCCATGTTTTCGCTGTGCTCTAAAGGCAAATAGAGAAAGACTCGCTGGAGCGGTTCCAGGGCTTCATCTATGCCCTGAGCGACAGCTTCCAGGGTCCAGGTCAGCGCTTTGTCGTCGTAGGAAAAGGAGCGGGGAGTTCGGCGATAGATATTGCGGGGAAACTGATCCAGAGTAATAACCGCCGCCAGTCGACCCGGGGGAGTCTCCAGCCACTCCTGGCACCGCCCTTCATAAACGTCTTCGATGGTGGTCTGGAAGCGTTGCTGAACCAGTCGATCGACCCGTTCTCCACCGTCGAACCAGTCCTTGGGCTCCAACTCCTGGAACCAGAAGTCTAGAATGTCTTTACTTGTTGGCAATGTTCTCGTAAGCCGTCGCTTTCTGCTTCAAAATCTCCGCAGCGGCAAGCTTTTGAGTCCCTTCGGCGATCAGTCGCTCCGCTTCTTCTTCCTGGGTGCCGCCCTTCTTGTAGGCGTCGAAGGACTCAGCGGACAAACGAGCTGCATCGGCCATCTTAGGACGCGCTTGTAGCAGCATCTTTTGGCCTCTGGTCTGGAGTCTCAAACCTTCCAATTCCAAACTTCGGGCCTCTTCCAGTATCTGAGCGGCCTGCCGACCCTGTTGAGTCGCTTCGGCCGATTGAGTCCCTCCGGTCTTGAACTCATCGATACCTTCTTGAACCTTTTGTTGGGAACTCTGCTCGTTATGCACGGAGCCACGCAGTTGCTCCAACAAGTTCCGGTTTCGGCCCAGCACCGAGCGACCGGTGGTCAGGTTTTCGCTGACTCTGGCCAGGTAGTCCTCTGCCCCGTTCTGGAGTTCTCCTTCGCTGCTCAGCGAACGCTCGAAGCCCACCGCAGCTCGACCCTGGGTACCGAGGGCGGATCGTTGCTCGGAGAAGCCTTGCTGGAGTTTCTGATGGCCTTGCCGGTTCAAAGAGCGTGCTTGCTCCGACTCGGATTGAGCGGCTCGGGCCATCCTTTCCGCTCTGGCCTGGGAGTTTTGGGCACTGGCTTCAGCTTTTTCCGCGCTCTGTTCGTGGGCCTCGGAACGCTCTTTCAAAAGATTCGACCTTAGCGAAGAGCCGTGGCCTTGAATTTCATACTCATCGCCGACTTCTCGGGCTTGTTCGGCCCGCACTCTGGAGGTTTCGGCTTCCAGGGCTTTGGCCTGGGCTTCCTCCCGGAGAGAGCGGGCGTGGCTTTTCATTTCCTGGGCCCGGGCGAGTTCGGCGTATCCCTGCTGTTCTAGGGCCATACCCTGGCAGTAGGTCCAGGGGCACATCTTCATCTGTTGACCGACCATCAAGTGATGCTGCCCCGAGCATTCCAAGGTGCGAGCATTCTGCAGGCAACCTTCGGCCCGGACCTTGAGGCCATCGGCCAGGTGTTGCAGATCCTCAGCCCTCATTTCACCTCGCTCGGCGGCCTGATGGTGCAGGGAAGCGTTGGCACTCGATGCCTGGGCCCGCAAGGACTCAAAAAGCGAATCGAAAAATAGCCGTCGCTCGGCTTTCTGGTGTCGATCCGCGTCGCCTTCCGACCAACTCTGCTTCAGTTCCGCTTCAGCCTTGACGTCGTTGTACGCTTCGGCCTGGACTCGATGGCCGGTGGCTCCCTTCAAGTCCTGAAATCCGTCGCTCTTGAGGGCCGAGCCCTGGTCGAAATCAGCTCCGGCGAGGAGAAAGTCGCCGATCCGCTCAGCCTGGGTGTTCAACTCTTCACTGCGAGCGCCAAGGTTCTGCTGAAGGCCTTCGGCGTGTTGGCTCTTTTGCGCGCTGAGGGAACGGCTCTGGTTGTGGGATGCTTCCAGTTCGGAAACGGTGCCACTCTGGGCAGCATTTTGAGATTCTTGCTCGGTCAGGCCCTGATCGATCTTGTTCAGACCACCGGTTTTAGCGGTGTTGGCCTCACCCATTGATCCCAGGGAGCCTTGTAGATCGGTCAGTCCAGTCTCCTGTTTTTCAAAACTCTCCGCGTACCTATCGGAGCCGTCGGCCAGCCGCGTCAAACCTCGCAGGCTCTGCTCCCGGCCGTTTCGGCGCAGGCGGTCCGACTCGTTCTTGAGCTCCTCGCCCTTTTTGAAATTATCGGCTGCAGCGTTCTTTTTCTCCTCGGCCAGGGCCAACTGGTCGCTGCCGCTTTGGCTCAGCTCCTGGGCGCGGGCGCGCTCCTTACCGGCCGCGTCCCGAAGCCGCTCCCGGTGGCGAGTGAGTACGTCGCTGCTATAGACAGTCTTGACCTGCATAGATCTATTGTAGTCTTAAGGTAATGAAGGCATGTTGCCGTCAAGTTACACTTCTCCACGGGGAATGTGGAAGGTAAGCGAGAAATCCAGTTTTTACAACGGGAGGTTGTTGCTATGGATGAGGTAGAGGAAGAAAATGTAGGGGAAGAAGCTGCCGAATCGGTAAAGTCTTCCGAAGACGCCGCAGAAAAGGCTGAAAAGTCCGGAGAAGAGCGTCGAAAAGCGTATCGATTGAACAAGGTGCTCGGAGCCACCTTGACTTCGGAAGGCGGCGATGCCATCAGAACTCGGCTTTTTGTCATCGACATCTCTGCCTCGGGATTTCGGGCCACCGATCACCGGCCACCAGGGGAGGATGAGTGCGAGATCAGCATTGCCCTGGTCAAGGATGAAGAGCCTTTTGTTTCCCGGATGCGAGTGGTTTGGGTCAAAGAGCTCACGGTGAGCGGGATGTTTCAAATGGGTTGTGAGTTCATCGACACGGACCAGGCCGAGCAGGACAAACTAGACCGCTTCATCGAGTTGGAAAGACAGCGAGCCATCGAGGCGGCGGGGGCTAAGACTCTCAAGATCGAGAACCCCTGGACCATGATTTAGGGCCCTAGTTTTCCAGACTGCGCCAGAGATACCAGGAGGCCAGGCTCCGGTAGGGGCGCCACGGCTTGGACTTTCGAAGCATGAAATCGGGGTTGGGCAGTTCGGAGGTTTTGAAGAGCCTTTGCATCGCTTTGCGGACGCCCAGGTCCTTGACCGGGAAAACGTCTCGTCGTCCCAGATGGAAGAGAAGAAACATTCGGGCACTCCAGTTGCCCAGGCCCTTGATCGACGAGATCTGAGCCTCCACCTCGGCGTCGGGTAAGAGGTGCAGCCGTTCCGGGCAAAGCCGGCCGCTTTCGACCGCCTCCGATAAACGCTTCAAGGTCGCGATCTTGGGTCCTGAGACGCCCGCCTCTCTCAGACTTTCGTCGCTCATTTCCAAAAACTCTCGAGCGCTGGGAAAGGGCTCACTCCCCAGGGCGCAGACCCTGGCCATGATGGCCGCGGCCGCCGAGCCCGCCAACTGCTGGTAGAGCACGGCCCGGCCCAGAGAGGCAAAAGGATGATCCGGGAACGACGGTTTCATCGTGGGCGGGCCCACCCGAGAGATCACAGGTCCTAGCCTCGGGCAGCTTCGTAAATGGTCAAGGGCTCGCTCAGTTTCTCCAGCGTCCCACAGCGACTCCGTACCCACCCCTTCAGCCGCCAGCATAAGCTCCTTGGTTTTCACGCCTCCCGGCGCGCTGAAGCCGCAAAATCCGCTCTGCCCCAAGATTCGGTGGCAGGGAACGACCAGGAGATAAGGGTTTCTACCCAGCGCGGAGCCCACCGCTCGGGCGGCGCCTGGTTTGTCCAACTGCCGAGCTAACTCCCCGTATGTGGTAGTACTCCCGGAGGGGATGGCTCGAGCCGCTTCATAGACCTGCCGGGAGAACTCGCTGACCCCCTCGTTCGCAAGCTCGATGCCGTTGAAGTAAGACTCCTGGGAATCACCCTGGAAATGTTTCTGCACGGCCCGGGCAAGTTCGCTTTGGGAAGCCGCCGCCGGTTCACTGAAGTTCAAGGAGACCAATTGGCTACGATTCCACTCGGCCTCCATCCAGCCGAGGGCGGTAGGAAACGACTCGGTCATGATTCGATACCCATGGCCTCGGCCACTTTCTGTAGGCCACTCCCGGCGTTCTCGGCCAACCAGAACCCACCAGCAGCCTGAGCTTGTCTGGCGTACGGTCCACCTTCGGGGTTGATGTCAACCACCACAGCACCCCGAGAACAGGCCTGGCTTACCATCTGGGTGGGAAGGTTGGTAGAGCCGGAGCTACCCACGCTGATCAAAATACCGCATTTACTGGCAGCGATGAGAGAACTATGGAAGCGGAACACTTCTTCATCGTAACATTCATCAAACCACAAGACGTGGGGTCGGGCCAGACCCTGGCATCTCGGGCACCTGAGCAGGTCCTGCTGCTCTTGGGTCAGGGCCGCTCCGCGGTCGAGTTCTCCAATCTCCATGGGGATCGGAAAAAGCTCGCTGCAGCACTCCTTCCAACAACGCATGTAATCGATGTTTCCGTGGACTTGATAGGTTCTTTTCAGGCTGTTGCCGGCTCGTAAGTGAAGTCCATCAACATTTTGAGTCACCAGTAGAAAGCGTTCTCCCAGGTTTCGTTCGAAAGCGGCCAGGAGTTTATGACCCGAGTTTGGTTCTGCCCGGCGGCAAACCGTGCGGCGGTAGATGTACCAGCCCCAAACCTCCGCGGGGAGCTTGGCAAACGCTTCTCGAGTGGCCAGCTCGGTGGGCCGGTAATGGGTAGAACCCACCATCCAGTAGCCCTCTTCTCCCCGGAAGGTCGGTATTTGGCTCTCAGCAGAGATGCCGGCACCGGTCAAAAAAACGACTGGCTTGTTGGTCGTAATTCGAAGCTTCTGAGACAGAGTAGACATATTCAGGCTATTCAGAATTCGGTCGCGCAGTCCTTTGGATAGGAGATCTGAGACCGTTCTCAGTAAATGGTTCCTCAACACCTTTAAGGGGAAATTCGATGAGGCATTACATTCTGTCCGTGTTCGTGGGCCTGAGCCTGTTGGTTGTGGCTTTAGGGTTGGAGAACCCGAGCTTCTGGTGGGGCCTGCTCTTCACCGCACCCTTGAGTCTTCTGGCCATTCGGGACTACTTCCAACCCAGACACACCATCCTGCGGAACTTTCCGGTTCTCGGGCACTTGAGATACCTGGCCGAGACGATCCGCCCTGGAGTCCAGCAGTACTTCATCGAAAACGAGTCCGACGGGCGGCCGTTTTCCAAGGAGCAACGCAGCCTAGTTTATCAGCGCTCCAAATCAGCTCTCGACACCCGGCCGTTCGGAACTCAGCGGGACGTGTATGAAGTGGGATACGAATGGGTCAACCACTCCATGGTGCCGGTGCACGTCGATCCGGAGTCTTTGCGAACCAAGGTGGGGGGTCCGGATTGTACCCAGCCTTACGAGTGTAGCCTGCTGAATATTTCCGCCATGAGTTATGGTTCCTTGAGCAAGAATGCCATTTTGGCCCTCAACGGAGGTGCCAAAGACGGCCACTTCGCCCACAACACCGGAGAGGGCGGGGTGAGTCCTTATCACCTGTCCCCGGGTGGTGACCTGGTCTGGCAGATCGGTACCGGCTATTTCGGTTGCCGGGCCCCTGACGGAGGCTTCTGTGCCGACAAGTTTACCCTGACGGCCAAGCATCCCCAGATCAAAATGATCGAGATCAAGCTGTCTCAGGGTGCCAAGCCAGGGCACGGGGGCATCTTGCCGGCGAAGAAAGTGACCAAAGAGATTTCCGAGATCAGGGGGGTGCCGATGGGGCAGGATGTCCTTTCTCCTCCTGGCCATCGCGCCTTCAATACTCCCATCGAGTTGATGCAGTTTATCAGGCGCTGCCGCTCGCTCTGCGAAGGTAAGCCGGTCGGCATCAAGTTGTGCTTGGGCAAACGCCGGGAGTTTGTCTCGCTATGCAAAGCCATGCTCAAAACCGGAATCGCTCCGGACTTTATCGTGGTGGATGGGGGTGAGGGTGGGACCGGCGCTGCCCCCCTGGAGTTTACCAATCGGATCGGCACCCCGGGAGTGGAAGGTCTGATCTTTGTCCATAATACACTGGTCGGCTTTGGGTTGCGAGATAAAGTGAAGGTGGGTGCCACGGGAAAAGTGTATTCCGCGTTTTGTATAGCCAAGATGCTGGCCCTGGGTGCGGACTTTTGCCTTTCGGCCCGAGCCATGATGTTGGCCCTGGGATGCATTCAAGCCCTGGTCTGTAACACCAATACTTGTCCGACCGGGATCGCCACCCAAAAGAAAGATTTGATGGGTGGACTCGTCATCACCGACAAGAGAAAGCGGGTCGCCACTTTTCACAAGGAAACGCTGGAAAGTCTGGCCGAGATGGTGGGCGCTATGGGACTGCAGAGTTGGGATAAGCTCCGTCCCTGGCATATTTTACGCCGGATCAGTGTCAACGAGACGCGCCATTATGGAGAACTCTACGACTTCTTAGACGATGGCGAATTACTCAACGACGAACTGCCGAAGGACTATGAAAGAGCGGTGCGAGCATCCAGTGCCGACGACTTCGCCTATCACGGACCGACCATCACCAAAGGTGGAGTGACGCTTAACTAAGGATCAGATCCTGAGGCTTCTCTAATAGCCGGGTACGCGGGTCCGGCCGGTTCGCTTGCCGGATCGATATCCTTCCACCACATCTTGCTGACCGAGGGGAAGAGTGGAGTCGGCTTTTTCTTCTTGGGGCTTCTGATAAGCTTCGATCTCTTTCATTCGGGGTCGGGTCTGGTAGGCTTCGGTCCTGGGTTTGGCCTGAGGTACCCTGGGTTTGGCTTGAGGCACGACGCTCGGGGTACCCAGGCTTGGTTTCTTGGATTGGACCGGCGTCGCTTTCTGACCCACGGGTTCCGGTAGTAAGCTCGCCAATAGGGTCTCGCGATCCTTGGAGAAGACGAGGCGCTGGGCCTGTTTCAACTCGGTCTCTGCTTTCAGCAGTCTATCCATGCCGATGTGAATCTGTGCCAATTCTTCCAGGCAAGCTGCCAATTCCGGATTGCTGCCGCCGAGCTTGCGATAGAGGCGGTAAGCCTCTTCAGCGTCTCTTTCGGCCTCTGACCAGGCGCTTTGTTCTCGATAAGTCCGGGCGCCGGCCAGGAGTTCACTCGCTCGGGCTCTTATGTCTTGCGGGGTCTCGGTAGGATGCGCGGACTCGGACACCGGGGTGGCTTCGTCAACTTTCTCGGGAGAAGAGTCCTGATTCGCCTGGAGCTGCGTTCCGGCTGTAGTCGGGGTGGGGGCCGGCTGGTCTTCTGGCGGACCCGCGCGGTCAAAAAACAAAACCACGAAAAGTAAGACCATGCAGAGGATGGTCGAAGCCATCCAGAGGTTCGGGGTAGAAGGCCGCACCGCCGACTCCATAACCAGGACCTGGTGGGAGAGTTCCTCTTTCTTTTCAGGTGAGGGGTCACGCTGAAGAGTGGGAGCAGTGGCCGTCTCCTCTTCCATTGGTGTCGCTTCGGCGTTTTCGGTATCGTCGCCCGGTGGATCGTTGAGGGCGATCTGGATCACCCGGGTCAGTTCACCCTGGCATTCAGGACAGATCTCAGTGGCATCGGGAAAAGATTTTTTGCAGGCGGGACAGAACATTTTGTTCTAGTTACTTCTTGAACCGAGCGGCGAAGGCCTTGGTGGCGAAGTTTAATTTCGCCGGTGAGCAGGCACCTCCGGCCCTTTCTGATAATATTTCCCAGACAGGCATGAAAAAGAGATTTTTGCTTTATATAATTAAAGGCAGAGATGCGGGTCAGGTCGTGGAACTGGGGAGCAGTATCACGCTGCTAGGGCGTTTGGAGGCGAGCATTCCAAGCGATCCCAAGGATAGCAAGCGTATGGTCATTGCCGACATGGCGGTCAGTCGCACCCACTGTCAGATAGTCTTCACCAACCAAGGTCCCGTTCTTTATCATATGTCCACCACCAACGCCACTTACGTCAACCAGCAAGCGGTGACCGAGCACGTGTTGATCGACGGCGAGATAATCCAGATGGGACATACTCAGGTCAGGTTTCAGGTGGAGGTTGAGGGAGAAGAGGATTACGGTCCGGGAGGAGACTGGAGCAACTACGGTACCAGCGAGCCCTGGATCCCGGACTCCTATGCCGCCTGGGAGCCGGAGCGCAAATCGGAAGAGACCTGGGTACCCTGTTAGCGAACCAGGCGAAAGAGACTCCCGCCCACGGTACCGATAAAGATTTCACCGTTGCGATCGGTACCGAAAGTAATATTCCCTTCGGCCGACGCTAGAAGTTGATTGCTGACCACCTCTGAACCGTCGGATTCGAGTGCCCATATTCTTCCTGAGATAAAATCTCCGTATACGTAGTAGCCTGCCAGTTCCGGAAGGCTTGACCCCCGATAGACCAATCCGCCGGTGATACTGGCTCCTACTTCCCTCGAGTAGGTTAACAGCGGAGCATCGAAATTTGAGAACGGCAATTGAGCTGGGTTGTCGAACTCTAGCTCTCCTTCGAAGAGCGGCCATCCGTAGTTCCCGTTTCGAACTACGACGTCGACCTCTTCCAACCGGCTTTCACCCACGTCGCCCACCCACAGCCGTCCGGTGTCTGGATCAAAGCTCATTCGCCACGGATTACGAAAGCCGCGGGCCCAGATTTCACCTCTTCCGGAGCTACCTACCAGTGGATTATCACTGGGGATAGTTCCATCCGGTTTCAAACGGAGAATCTTGCCCAGGAGGGACTGGTCGTCCTGAGCGTCGGCGGAATCACCGCCGCCCCCTCCGTCACCCGAGGAGATATAGAGATTACCGTCGGGCCCAAAGACCAGGCACCCACCGTTGTGGTTGGAGCCGGGTTGGTCAAAGGTCAGAAGAACGGTTTCTGTGGAACCATCGGCCTGGTCCGGATTTGAACTTCTCTGGAACCGGGATACTACCGTCCGATGGTCCTGCCCCGAGGTGCTCGTGGCGGCGGAGTAATAGACGTAGAAAAAGCCGTTGGATGCAAATTGAGGATGAAAGGCAAGCCCGAGCAATCCTCTTTCGTTCCCGACTACTACCTTTGTCGACAGGTCGAGAAAAAGCTTGCTCTCGGTCACGTCGGGGTTGTCCTGAAAAACTCGAATGGTGCCGTCGAGTTCAGCCACAAAGAGACGCCCGCTATTATCGTTTGAGTGGGTGATCACGGTGGGGGCTGAAAAGCTAAGGTTCGGAAAGGCTTCGACCAGCCTGAAGTCGGGCAAGGGTTCAGGTGTGGATGTGGGCTTGGGTGTGGATGTGGGCTTGGGCGTCGACGTGGGCGTGGGTGGCGTCTGACGACCGTCGGAAAAAACGATAGAATCCTCGCCGCTTCCGCAGGCACTGAGTAATATACAAAAAAGTGTGATAATAATCCGAATCATCGAATGAAATTCAGGCTCACCGGGCCCCCAACCTGCAGATTTGGAACCTGCTCATCTCTCCGTTTTCGATGCTGAACCGCATGATCGTCTTCTCCAGGTGAATGCCCTGTCTACCGCAGGCTCCGGGGTTGAGGTGAATCAGGCCCAGTTTCTCGTCGGGCATGGCCCGAACTATGTGGGAGTGGCCGCAGATGAAGAGGTCCGGCTTTTCTTTCTTGAGCAGGTTTCGAATCCCCGGGGCGTAGCGGCCTGGAAAGCCCCCGATGTGGATCATCAAGACCTGCAACCCCTGGCATTCAAAGCGCTGAACCTCGGGGTACTCGTAACGGATCTCGGGACCGTCGATGTTGCCCCAGACTGCTTTTAACGGTCTAAATTCCCGGAGTTTTTCGGCCAGTGCGAGAGAGCCGATGTCTCCCGCGTGCCAGATCTCGTCGCACTCTTCTAGAAAGGAAAAGAGCTTGGGGTCCAGGTGTCCGTGAGTGTCGGATATCAGTCCGATTCTCACCCGCTACTCGGCGGCCTCCAGAACCCTTGTCACCTCCGCGGCGGTCAGGCGGGGTGGCTCCAGAGCGGCTGGAAGGGGGCGACCCTCTTGCAGCCAGGCCAGGGCGATGTCGCGCTGGGCGAAGGTGAACGGTCGTTCCTCGATCGAAGGAGTGAGAACATTTTCCACCTCAGTGGCTTTGGTGAGGAGTCGGGAATCCGTGATGATGGCCAACCGGCGCAGTCCACTGGTCACTTGACTGTAATGCTTGATACCGAGCTTGAGAGCTTGAAAGAGGGCGGAAAACGTGATCCCGTCCTGGTACGGAACCTCCAGCAGCACGTCCATGGAGTTGTCGCCCTTCATGTGGGGCAGCAAAGCTGCGTAGAAGGCTCCCACCTCCACCGCAGTGATCTTCCCTGAGATCCGCATGGCCAGAGTGTGGGGAGAGTTGCTCGGGAGCATCTCGACTGCCGGAGTGTCGTCGGTCAGCCAGGCCAGGGCTTCCTCCGACTGCTGGGTTGGGAAGTGCTTCAACTGGATATCCATCAAGGTGTTGAAAGCCTTGACCTTGCCGGCGAGCGAGTCCGGCCCGACCACCGCGCACCGAGCCAGCAAGCCCAGCAGCTTGAATTGCCACATCTTTTCGTAGAGTGCTCCAGGGCCGAGCCTGGGGGTTCCCTGGGCTCGAGCCAGGATGCGAACCGGACCGGACGCTTCGTATTGCCGATGAATGATATCAGCCAGGCGAGTCACGTCGTGGCCGGTGACCCGCTCTCCATAGATAACTTCGAGATAATCCTTGTGGTGTTCGAACTCAAAGCCGGGAGGGGGGAGTTCGAGGCGAGTTTCCACCCAGCTGAATGCCTTGTCACTGTCCTGGCTGGTAAAGCGCTTGATCTCGATCGACTTAAAGAGCCAGTCCTCCCAGGCCACGATCTTGCTCAACGACTCATTGTCGGTGATCACTGCCATTTGTTGAAAGCGGTAGATTCTCCCCACGTTTTTAAGACCCGCTGCCAGGTCCCTGAAGAGGGCGATCGGTTCGATCCCCTCCACCTGGGTGAGATCGAAGAGCAGGTTCAATCGCTCCGAGCGCTCAAGCGCGCCCTCGACCAACTCCACCACCCGGGCAACATCGTCATCGGTCACTTTGCCTTCAAGGCGTACGGCCACCACGTGGGAGGCGGGAGATTGGAGAAGTGTCAGCATAGTCGGCTCCTTTGTGGGGGTCTTCTGGAACAGCGAGTGGGCACCTTTCGAGGGGGTCTGTGCATTGACTTTAAGCCCATAACTGTGCTATTTTTTTCGCGCTGCCGAGATAGCTCAGTTGGTAGAGCAATTCACTCGTAATGAATAGGTCGTCGGTTCGAGTCCGATTCTCGGCTCCAAGGAAACCCTGGTGAAAACTGGGGTTTTTTAGTTTGTTTTTATGGGATGGGATGTCTCTTGCTTGGCATTATGATGTCGTGGGTTCCTAGTTGACTTCGTTTCCGAGCATGAAGCCGTACATTTCGAAGGCTCCGATAAGGCTGGTTTCATACCACTTCCAGTGAGTGATTTCGACTTTCTTCCAGCCAGTAGTCCATTCCATTGGACCAGTTTTGGTAGTGTGAGCCTGTGTCATCCCATGTTCATTGAGTTCGTCGATCATTTCATGAAGCTCTTGGGGGCCTTGAAGTACCTTGCCCTTCCCGGTCTTGGTATCGAACTCCACTTTTCCGATAACTTCCTCTG
>JBAYRN010000120.1:0-16955 GCA_041676625.1 Vulcanimicrobiota bacterium | reverse complement strand
TTCAGCGTTCCGAGACAAACGCAGTACATTTTTCTCCTCCTGGAGTGGAATTTTCTGTGGAATAGTGGATCTATTTGAGGAAAATTTCGCTTCAGGAGGTGGAAAATGGGCAAGTTTGGCGACCGAAGGTTGATTGTCAACAGGCCCCAGAGGAAGGGCTGTCAAAATGCCTTTGACGTGGGCTGGGGGGCTGGGAGCAGGACCGACGTTCTTGATCAGGCTATCCACGACCCGGTTGCCCTTCTCTCCGAACTCCAACAGGTCGTTTCCGTCGCCCGACACCACCCGGAAGTCCAGGCATCTCAGGGCGTATCGATCGGGATAGGAGCGGCCGTCCAGGCGTAGTGTAAACTGTCCGTCGGGGGCTGGATCGCCGTCGGCCGCCGACGGCCCCGGGGGCCCCGGGGAACCGCTTCGCCCACTGCTACCTCCGGAGTTGTGCCGGACCCTGGTGCGAGTCTGGCGCTTTCCTTGATGGTCGGTGTAAGACTCTGTCTCCGTCCAGGTGTAAGAACTTCCGCCACTACCTCCCGCACCTCCCTGACCTCCGGCACCGGGGGTGCCAGCCTCTCCCGGAGTGCCAGCCGAAACGTCCCACTCGAGCCCCAACAAAAGATCGCTATCGGCCGAACTCACGCTCAAGAAGACCTGGCCTCCGGCGCCGGCATCGCCCCCTCGTCCGGAGGCGCCCCCTCGGCCTCCGTCACCTCCGGGGCCTCCGTCGGTTCCTGAAGCGTAGCGAGTAGCGTTTTGGCCCCGGTAGCCGCCGGCGCCGTTTTGCCCTCGACCACCATCGCCACCACGCCCACCGTCGCCACCACGGGCGGTCAGAAAGACCCGTTCGGTGCTGCTGACCGGGTACGAGAGGTCGAGAGGTTCGTGGGCGCAGTGCCCCTTCAGTACGGCCGCTCCCTCTCCTTGCCAACTCAGATCGGCCTTGATCACGGAGCCTTTATCACCCGCTTCGCCCGCGGCCCCGGGGCCACCCGGTGCCCCATCGGCTCCGGCGGTGTAGGGGCTACCTCCGCAATGACCTCCCCTTAAGCCATCAGCCCCGTCTCGGCCCTGGGCGTCTATTGTCTTTTCGCTCATCCCCTGGAGTGATTGGCCAGAGAAGAAAGGTAGCCTGCCATGGAATGCAGAGGTTAATCGGTCCTGGTACCGTAGATAAGGCGCCTGTGCATTCTTCTGACGATATAGAGCTACCCCCTCACCCCTGGGATTACCGGACAATTTTCGTGCTGGTCGTGGTACATCTGGGGGCGCTCTTCGCGCCCTTCTTCTTCTCCTGGTCTGCGCTAGGGGCGTTGCTCATGCTCTACGCCCTCACGGCTATGGGGATCACCCTGGGCTACCATCGCTTGCTCACTCATCGCAGCTTCAACGCTCCCCGTTGGCTCCAGTACCTGATGGTCACTTGTGCCGCGCTTTCGGTTCAGGCCGGACCCGCCGCCTGGGTGGCAATCCATCGCCAGCATCACGCCCATAGCGATCAAGACGAGGATCCTCACGACGCCGGGCGGGGCTTCTGGTGGTCTCACGTGGGTTGGATGCTCAAGCTCACGCCGCGGCGGTTGGACGAGGAATGGACGGCCCGCCGGGCTCCCGATATCGTGGGCGAGCCTTACTACCGGTTTTTGGATCGCCACTTTTTCCATCTTGGCGTCTTCTCGTTTTTTCTGCTTTTTCAACTGGGTGGCTGGCCGTGGGTCTTTTGGGCGGGTTTCTTGCGCATCGCGGCGGTCTTCCATGCCACCTGGCTGGTCAACAGTGCCGCTCACAGTTACGGTTATCGAAGCTATCGAACCGGTGACCGCTCCACCAACTGCTGGTGGGTGGCGCTTCTGACCTTCGGCGAAGGTTGGCACAACAACCACCACGCTTTTCCCCGCTCGGCCCGGCACGGCCTGAAGTGGTGGGAGCTGGACCTCTCCTGGGTGGTCTTGAGCGGTTTGGAGAGGCTGGGCCTGGTGAAAAAAGTGCAGTTGCCGAGTGAGGCTCAGAAAAAGAGGTTCGAGGAACCTCCTAAGGGGTTGAAGCCGCTTTAGCTTCCAGAGGTTCTAAGGCTGCCTCGATCTGAGCGCGCACCCTTTCATACTGGGGCGGCAGGACCAGCTTGGTGCCCAACTCTTCCTCGGATTCATCGATGAGCATGCCCGGAGGGTCGGTGGCCAGTTCAAACAAGATGCCGTTCGGGCTTCGGAAGTAGATGGAGTGAAAGTAGTTTCGGTCCATCACCGGACTGACCCGATAGCCCCGACCGATCAGCGCCGCGAGCCATTCCTTCTGCTCAGCATCGTTGGCAACTCTCAAGGCGATGTGGTGCACCGAACCGGCTCCGCCGGTCGCCCTGGGCTCTTGACTCTCTACCAGATCGAGATAGTCGCCGCTGGCACTCGCCCGAAAGCGTTGCCGACGACCCGACTCGCTCTCGGCTTCAAAGCCCAGAAACTCCAAGAGTTCCTGTTCGCGTTCGGGGTTTTGCACCGGTAGAGTGGCCCCCTGGATCCGAACCGGGTGGTCGGGGCCGCCCGGCGCTTCAAAGATCTCAAGATTCATGCCGTGGGGGTCCTGAAAGGCCAGATAGCTCTGACCGAATTGCTCGGTTTCCTCAACCCGCACTCCCTCTTGCTCCAGCCGCTTTCGCCAGGCTTGGAGATCGCTTACCGGATAAGCCGAGGACGCGACTTGCCCCGTGCCCTTGCGGGCGGGCGGACCGCCGTAGGGGAAAAAGGTCATGAGGGTACCGGGTGAGCCGGTGCGGTCGCCGTAGTAGAGATGATAAACTCCGGGATCGTCGTAGTTCACGGTTTTCTTGACCAGGCGTTGCCCCAGAGTTTGGGTGTAGAATCGATAGTTTTCGCTGGGCGCCCCGCTGATGGCGGTGACGTGGTGGATGCCTAAGACTTTAGATTTCATAAGATGCTCTCCTCACGTCCCAGTGTATCAAAGAGGCTGCAGGGGCACTAGATAGGTGTTTTTAGACAAACTGTTGTCAGGATTGCAACAATCAGGATTCTGCCACAAAGTAGTGGTTGAGATAACGCTCGATATCGGTCACGCCGCCCACGAAAAAAGTGTCGATTCGTAGACCGGCCCGGGGTTTTTCTCGCTTGTAAGTGACCACCGCCTCGCAGTCGACCACCACTCGGGTGAGATCTTCCACCGGTCCGAACTCCAGCCGAACTTTCTCCCCTTTCTTGATCGAATCTCCCTCATACTCGATGAGGGCCCCACCCAGACCGAGGTCGACCAGGAGCACCTCCCGCTTTTCGGAGCCTTGCTTGAGCAGGGCCGGAGTTCGGCAGATCACCCGGACCCCGGTGCGTCGTTGCTCGGTTTGGACAGCCTCCATGCCGATGGCTTTCATCTCGTGGAAAAGCCAGCTCCGGCTCAGGGTGGCCTCGTCGTCGGTGAACGACACGCCGGTGAGAAATCCACCGGGGTGCTTTTTCTTCCATTCGATCTTGCAGTGAACGGCTCCACCTTCTCCTTGGCAAGGGAGAAGCTCGACGTTGGTTCCTTTGCGGACCTTGCCGTTGATCAAGAGGCGCATTCCCCTTAGGCCGATATCCACAATTCGTACTTCGGTGTCGTCGCTCAAGCGAGCTTGAAGCTCACACGGGATGCGCAGGGTGCCGCGACGATCGGAAAAGTCCCACTCCTCGATCCCGGCCAGGCTTTTCATATGATCCAGCAGTCCCACGGCTTAAGCCTCCCCCCTGGAACTCAAGAAATCCTCGCGCTCTTTTCGTAGCATGGCCATATCCCGGGGAGAGAGTTCTAGAACGGCCGCCAGTTCATCCAGGTATCTGGCCTCGTCCATTTTTTCCCGGTTATCGTAGTAGGCGGCCACCAGCATGTAGCGCAGAAACTCCAGGCGCTCTTCTCTACTTTTGAGATGACTCTTGAGAGCGGTCCGGTCCACCGGCAGAGGAGCTTGGTCGCGTCGGGGGGTCTCGGCTCCCTGGCCCAGCTCTTCCAGAGCCGACTTCATGCGCCGCTCCTCCTGCTTGGTGTACTGGCCGTCGATGTGTAAGAGTTGGGAGAGTTCGGCGAGCTGCGCTTTGATCAGTTTGCCGGGAAGGTCCGGCTCGGTCTTCTTGACCACCCGGCTGATCAGCTTTCTCCAAGCCTGGCGCACCGGCTTGCTGAGCTTCTCGGTCTTGTCCACCAGTTTGGCGAGCTTGGGCTCCATGCGGTCCAGAATCGGATCGATCTTTTTGCGGGCTTTGGGGCTCAGTTCGTAGGCGATCTTGAGGGCGTTGGCAGCCACCGCCAGTGCCACCCCGGGGATAATGGCCACACCGCTGGCGAAAGCCAGCCCCGTGCCCACCGCGGTGGCGATATCCACCAGGCCGGCCAGCTCCTTTTTGTTGTCGTTGTTCTTCAGCCCGGTATTGAGGTCGTAGAGCCCGCGCCCGGCTTGAAGCACTCCAGCCAGCGGAGCCAGAGCGACCCCCGCCACGTGAAAAACGGTTCCGTGGGCCTGCAGGAGCCGGCCCACGCTGCCGGCCGAGCGCACCGAGTCCAGCAATCCCTGCCATTGCTCTCGCTCGTCGTTGGTACGAAACCCGCGGCCGGCGTTGTAGCCTCCGCGAAACACGTTGAAGCCGGCAGCCAGCGGAGCCAGCACCGCTCGGGCGCCGGGCAGCCCGGCCACGGTGGCTCCCAGCGTGGCGGCGGTGGCCATATCCATGATCCCGTCCAGCTTACGGCTGGTGTCCTTCTGTTGGTGGCCCGAAGCGATTTTCAGGGCACCCCCCAGAGCGTGTCCACCGGTGGCCACGAATCCTGCCACCTGACCCAGGGTTTTTCCCAGCTCAATGAGTTGGCGCTGCTTTTCCTCGTCCACCTTTTCGGAGAGCACGGGCAGGTCGAAGATCTTGGCGGGGATGTCCTTGATCTGCTGCCAGGCACCTTTCAGGCCGTCTCCTACGCTCTTGACGATCCGCCCGGCGTCTTCCAGGGTGTCTTGATCGATGAACAGCAACAGCTCACGCAGTTCGTCGGCTCGATCTTTCCAAAAAGAGTCTTTCCGATTTTGCGTGATCTGAGGAGTAGAGTTGGAGGGACGAACGATCACATCACCATGGTGCCAAAATCATGTGTACACCATGTGTAATCGAGGTTGCAGAATGTTACGGCGCGGTCAACCCGCGGACTGTTTCGGTCAGCGGGGGAAATTAAACGAGGTGAGGTTGCCGAAAGGGAAGATGATAACCTCGGCTCGACCCACCAACCGCTCCATCGGGATCGAGCCGATGTAGCGGGAGTCCCGGGAGTTGTTGCGGTTGTCGCCCATGGCCACGAAGTGCCCCTTCTTCACTGTTTCGGGGCCCCACTCGCCCTCGATCGATTCAGGCACGTAAGACTCACTGATTTCGTGTCCGTTCAAGAAGAACTTGCCCTCTTTGATCTCCCAGGTGTCGTACTCCAGCGCCACCACCCGCTTGATCAGCGGTGGGGTTTCACCCAGGAGGCTGGAGTCGGTGTGAAACACCACGATGTCTCCACGCACCGGATCGGTGAAGTCGTAGATCGCTTTGTTGACCAGCAGCAGATCTCCGATCTGCAGGGTCGGCAGCATGGAGCCCGAGGGGATGTAAAACGGGCGCACCAGAAAGTGCACCAGCAGCAAGGCCACCACCCCCGCCGAAACCAGACTGTCGATCGATTCGGTGACCTTGGCGCGATTGACCGGAGTCAGACTGGCTAAGAGGTCGGACTTAAAATGAATGACCAGTCGGACCAGGGCCATCACGGCGATTATGATAAAAAGGACCGTAGTTTTCACGTGTAGCTTTGAACTGTACTATTCACCCCGAGTTTCCCTTCATAAAAGAAATCGACTTTTCGATCCGGCAGGTTTTCGAGCGGGATTGCTCCCTCCGCTTAGCTAAGCCTGGGCCATGACCAGATCATCCGCCCCCTTCCCTCATCAAGGCAGCTTCCCCGGGTTTCCCCCTTTCACCCGGGGGCCTTACCCCACCATGTACACCGGCCGGCCCTGGACCATCCGTCAGTACGCCGGGTTTTCCACCGCCGAGGAATCGAATAAGTTTTACCGGGCCAACCTGGCGGCCGGGCAGCGCGGCCTTTCGGTAGCTTTCGATCTGGCCACCCACCGAGGCTACGACAGCGACCACCCGAGGGTGGTGGGGGACGTGGGCAAAGCCGGGGTAGCGGTGGATAGCATCGAGGACATGCGGGTGCTGTTCGAGGGCATCCCACTGGATCAGATGAGCGTCTCCATGACCATGAACGGCGCGGTATTACCGATCCTCGCGCTTTTCGTGGTGGCAGGCGAGGAGCAGGGCGTACCCAAAGACCGGCTCACCGGGACCATTCAAAACGACATCCTCAAAGAGTTTATGGTGCGCAATACCTATATCTATCCGCCCAAACCCAGCCTGCGTATCATCAGCGACATTTTCGCTTACACCTCCCGGGAGATGCCCCGATTCAACAGCATCTCCATTTCGGGATATCACATGCAAGAAGCAGGGGCCACCGCCGACCTGGAACTGGCCTATACCCTGGCCGATGGCATCGAGTACGTGAAAACAGGGATCGAGTCCGGCTTGAAGGTCGACGACTTCGCCCCGCGCCTCTCCTTTTTCTTCGGCATCGGCATGAATTTCTTCACCGAGATCGCCAAGCTGCGGGCCGCTCGCTATCTGTGGTCGGAACTGATGTCGCGCTTTCAGCCCAAGAGCAGCAAGAGTTTGATGCTACGGACTCACTGCCAGACTTCGGGCTGGTCGCTGACCGAGCAAGACCCCGTCAACAACGTGGCCCGGACCACCATCGAAGCTATGGCCGCGGTGTTGGGAGGCACTCAATCTTTGCACACCAACGCGCTGGACGAGGCGATCGCTCTGCCCAGTGAGTTTTCCGCCCGCATCGCCCGCAACACTCAGATCATCCTGGCCGAGCAGACCGACCTCTGCCGGACCGTGGACCCGTTCGGCGGCTCGATTTACGTGGAGCGTCTGACCCACGAGTTGATCGAGAAGGCCCGGGCTCACATTCAAGAGGTGGACCAGGCCCAGGGCATGGCCGAGGCCATCGCGGCCGGTCTACCTCAGCAGAAGATCGAGGAAGCGGCTACCCGAAAGCAAGCCAGGATCGATAGCGGGACCGACGTGATCGTGGGTGTGAATCGGTTCCGGTCGGCCGCTGCTAGTGAACCGTTCGAACTCTTGGAGGTGGACAACCGGGCAGTGCGCGAAGCTCAGATAGCCAGGCTAAAACGACTCAAAGAGACTCGCGATGCTGCCGCCGTGCAGCGTTGTCTGGAGGCCCTGACCCGGGGGGCCGAATCCGATGGCAACTTGCTGGAGCTATCGGTGGAGGCGTCCCGAGCGGGAGCCACCGTGGGTGAGATGTCAGACGCCATGGAGAAAGTCTTTGCCAGGCACCGGGCTACCCCGGCGGCCTTATCGGGAGTGTATTTGCAGGAAAGTGCTGAAGAGCCGCTGGTCCAGGAGTGCCTGCGGCGGACCGAAGAGTTTGCTCGCCGGGTGGGGCGCCGCCCTCGCATCCTGGTGGCCAAGATGGGCCAGGACGGTCACGACCGGGGAGCCAAGGTGATCGCCGCTGCCTTTGCGGATCTCGGTTTCGATGTGGACCTCGGTCCCCTCTTTCAGACCCCAGAAGAAGTGGCCCGCCAGGCCATCGACAACGACGTGCATCTGGTGGGGGCGTCCACCCTGGCCGGGGGGCACAAGACGCTGGTACCCCAACTCATCGAATCGTTGAGGGCTGAAGGGGCCGATGACATCAAGGTGTTGGCCGGTGGGGTGATCCCACAGGGAGACTATCAGGAACTCAAGGATGCAGGGTGTGTGGCCGTTTTCGGCCCCGGAACGGTGATCCCCCGGGCTGCCCTGGATCTCATGGACCTATTGGCCGACGCCTCGATCTAGGAGGCTAGCAATCCACTCCAGGCCAGTTGTCCAGCAGCGGCTCAAAGCTCCGGGCAGCTTTTTGGGCATCGGTCCGAATGTACGCCTCCAGGGCCGCGATCAGCATGGAAAGCAGATCCTCTCGGGCCAACAGATCCGCGGTGAGAGCGATCCCCATATGCTTGCTGATGATCTCGATCCGTTGCTTCTCTTCCAGGTAGATCAATCCGCTCATTTGGGCGTTGATCTCTTTGATCTGCCTGGGAGAAAGGTGCTTGTAGATGGTAGCCGCCAGCGGTGGTGCCACCGACAATAGCATAATCGCTACCCTCTCATTGCCCCGAAAAGGTCGGTTCTGAAAACGCCTGACGCGCCTATTGAGCCGGTCGAATGGCCACACCCTATTCCATAGTAGCCGTAGCGGCGATTATGCTCAAGACTATTTCAGATCCAGGACCTCGGTGTTCTTGTCCCACTTGTGAGGTATTTCCAGAAACTCCAGAGTCATGGGAATGGGAAGCCAGGTGCTGCCGTTCCACCGGTGCCCCTCCAGCTCCAGCTCTTCGCCCGGGTCCAATTTCGGTAGACGATGCGGATTGAGGGGGATCTTGGCGTGGGTGACCACCACCGTCTTGCCGTTGGATGAGCGTACCACGGTCCGGGTCTTGGAGGCCTCCACCTCGAAACCCAGCTCGCTGAGCACCTGGGAATTGAGCCATTCCCCGGTGGGTTTTTTCAAAGCAGCGATCTCCGGCAGTTCCCCGGCCGACTCCACCTGCAGCGGGATGCCGTAGAGAGGAGTGACCAGGCCGTTGGTATCGCGAGCTCGCTCTCGAATTTCAAAGTCGCTGATGACCACCGGGTGGCCGTCTCGTCGAGCCTCTTCCAGGGCGGCCCGGGCCTGCCCCAGGGAGTAGTACTTGGTGTAGGGGTCGGGAAAAAAGGTCCAGACCAGTGAGCCGTCCTGCTCTTGCCCGAGCCTTGCTTGTTCGTAAATCGCGTAAACCGGAGTGCCCACCGCTACCTGATCGTAGAGCGAGCGGATCGCTTCGGGATAGAGCCTCACGCAGCCCAGGGAGGCGACCCCGCCGATGCTATCGGGGTTGTTGGTGCCGTGTATACCCACCATGTCCGGGGTTATTTGCAGCCAGCGGTCCCCCAGAGGGTTGTCGGGCCCGGGGCCGATGGCGGGCTTCCCGAGCCACTTCGGAGGCTCCCAGGTGGGGTTCTTCTCCATCTGCATGATGCGGAAATCGCCGTCGGGGGTGGGGTACTGGGGGCCGCCGATGGCCACTCCCCAGAATTTCACCATCTGGCCGCCTCGAAAGAGATACAGCATGCGTTCCGGAAGGTTAAGCACGATGGCGGTCGACTCTCGCGGGGTAAACGGCGGGATCCGCCGCAGGGGTATCAAAAGCTCCTGGCCGGGAGTAAGCGGGCTTTCCAACTTGATATCATTGGCCCACAGAACGTGGTCGGGGGCCAGTCCGTACTGCCGGGAGACGGTGAAGATGGTGTCATTCTCTGTGACCCGGTGAATCACGTTCTTTCCCACGGGTTGAGGTAACGCCGCGGCTGCCCCCACGAAGAGTAGAACGATCAGGATGGTATAGAAAAAGTTTCTCATGGTCAGAAGCGCCATGTTCTCTACAACTACGGACGTTCCTCATGAGTTCTGTAGAACAAAAAAAAGAGCCGCCGAGCAGATTGAGGATAGATTAGCAGGAGGGTCCACAACGCTTTTTTGCTCGGCGGCTGTGTTATTCGCTTGTAGGGTTAGTATAGGCATAAGAGCCCTCGTTGGGAGAGCGGGTTTGTAAACGACTTGTAAAGTTTGTAAACGAAGTCAGAGAAGTTGTTAATCGCCGTTTACAAGGAACTGTTAAGCGGTCGTAACAAGAAAGAGAGTATGCGGATAAAAATTTTGACTTTGCTTTTGCTCCTGGCTCAGGCGGGCTGGGCGCAGAATCTGAATGTGACCGAGGCCGAGTTGCTCGGGACCTGGCTGCACTTCAGCACCTCCGAGACGCTTGGCGGCAAAGAGAAGGCCCTGGCGCCCATCGAGATAAAATGGACCTTTGAGGCCGGGGGTAGGGGAACTTTTTCCCAAAAAGTGTCAGCCTCGGGTAAGGCCTGGTTGGGGCCCATGGACTGGTCCCTGGAGGGAAGCACTATTATCCTGGACGGCCGCACCAGGTACACGGTGGTACGCTCCGGCAAGGATGCCATGGTCTGGGAAAACCAGAAATTGGGGAACTTTTATCATGTGCGGAAACTGCAGTAGGTAGTCCTGCCAGGCACCTCGCCCTACTTCGCCGAACCAGTCCGGCATAATGGTGGACGAGGAAGAATTTCAGAACTACTGCCTACGGATCGACCTGCTCAACGTGGAGTTTGAGTGTTTTTGGGTGCTTCGGGTCCCGGACTGGCTGTCACTCTCCGAGTTTCATCAGTGTTTTTTGGTGGTGCTCGATTGGCCGGAGGAAACGGTCTGTGAGTTCGACTTTGAGGATGGGGTTTATCGGACCAGTCGGCTGCGCGGGCGAGATATTCGCCGCACCTTCCTGGCCGATGCTTTCGGCGAAACGGAGTCTGCCTTCTACAATCTTCATCGCGAATTGGACAGTTGGAGCTTTATGGTGCGCCGGGTGGTGATCTGCAGCGACGTTTCTCCGTCGGTCAGTTTGCTCCACAGCGAAGAGTTTCCGCCACCGGCCGCTTGCGACTCCATGGAGGAGTACGTGGCTCTTTATAACAGCGGCGACGTGCCCCGCAAGATGCCGGCCGAAGAGACCGAGCGCCGGCTGCAGCGCTTGGAGCGAAACAGCACCAACTGGATCGGGCCTTACCGCTCCCTGGGGATGACGCTGCATCAGGCCGTGGTGGCCGCCCTGTTGGAAAGGGACAACCGCCCGGCCTGGGCCGAGGAATTGGAAGCTCGACTCTACTGGACCGATTATGAGTCCAGCATCGCCCCGGCGGCGATCCGGAAGGTGGCCAAGAGACCTCCCTTGATGATCGAGCCCTCAGGCCGGCTCAAGTTAGACACGCAGTCTCAGGGCTTTTCGAAGTTTTTGCAGACCATGGCTCAATTTCGCGATCCCTCCGACAGCGTGAAACTGCTAGTCAAACGTTTCACCACCCACCCGATGCAACCAGACGGAGAGAGTCCCGACGTGGTTCTGGTGATGGATAGTCGGAGTTCGGAAGTCCAGGAGGTAAAGCTCTGCAGCGAGACTGACGGTTTAGAACCGTATCTGGATGCCATTCAGCGAGCTCGTGGCAAGGTGCCGGGGGCTTACGCATTGGTGGTGGACCAGGACAATCTCGACCTGGCCCTGGCCGGCCACCTGGACCTGCCGGTAGAGCTGCGATTTAGCCTGGAAGAAATGGTTGAACCGTTCCTCGCCCTCAAACATCCGGCTGTGGAGCAGCACGCCTGTCGGTACCCCGTCCAGTTGAGTCGAGAAGAGCTGGCTGCCTTCAGCGAAGCGGCCCGGGAGTATCTGCTCATGGCTCCCTGGAGCTTTGTCAACGAAGCGGAGGTGTTTTGCATCGAAGGGGTGGCATCCCGACCCTTCTTTGCGGTCGTTCTGGGGTACTCGTTTCAGATCTACGGCTTGAGCCTCTTTGACGATTTCGGGGAGCTACTTCGTCTGCTCCGGGGAGATCGTCCTTGCAGCCCCTACTGTTTCATGGACTTCCCCAACACCCTGGACGCCACCAACCTTCGCCAACGACTGGATCGAGAGCAGATCTCGTACCTCAGCCGGGACACCTGCCCCTACGTCTACGGCAACCGCACGGAAGCCGAACCAGAGCATTACCGGGTCGTCACCCGGATCCTGGAGGCCATTTCCCAGAGATTTTCTCCTCTGGTGGGGCCCAGTCCGGGGACTTTTGAGAACGAAATCGAGGGCGTGGTGGTGACCTGGCCCATCGACCTGACCTACGCTATCTAGCGTAAAGCCGGTTTCCGGCGGCATAAGTAGCCTTCACCACTTCGGGCACGTAAAGCATCATGAGACCGAAAAACTGGTGACACACCGCTTCTAGAGAGGTGGCGGGTCGGGCGCTGCCCCGGCGTTCCTCCAATATTCGGGAAGCGGCCGTGTCCAGCACCACGAAGTCGGCCGCCTTGCCCACCTCGAAGTTGCCCACTTCGTGTTCCAGGTGCAGGCAGCGGGCCGAGCCCAGGGTAGCCGCGTAGAGTGCTCGGACGGCGGAAAGCCGCAGGGAGTCTTCACACTTCTTACGCTCACTGGTGACCACCTGGAGCATCCCCACCTTGTAGCCGTCGTCCAGGGTGCGCAGAGGAGAGAGGGTGTTGCCGCCCCCGCTGTCGCAGCCCAGACCCCAGCGCACTCCGTGATGGTTGGCCCGGTCCCATTGAAAGCAGCCGCTGCCCAAAAACAGGTTGGAGGCGGGGCAAAAGGCGATGCTACCGCCCTTCTCGCCCAGGCGCCGGAACTCGTCTTCGGAAAGATAGATGGAGTGGCCGGCCACGAACCGGGGTCTCACCAATCCAAATTTTTCATAGACCTCGAGATAGTCTTTGCAGTCGGGAAAGAATTCCAGGACCGAGGCCACTTCGGCGGGGTTTTCGGAGAGATGAGTCTGGATCCAGAGGTCGGGGTGTTCGGAGGCCAAGCGACCGGCCATCTGCAACTGTTCGGAGGTGCTGCCGAAAGCAAAGCGTGGCGAGATGGAGTAGAGGCAGCGGTCCTTGCCGTGGAACGCCTCGATCAGCTCCTTGGAGCCCTCATAAAAGCTCTCCGGGGTGTCCCGGTATTCCTCGGGGGCGGTGCCCTCCCGGTCGATCCCGGTAAGACCGCAAAGAGCCTGCATCCCCAGCCTCCGGGCCTGGTTGAAAAACGCCTTCACCGAGTTCGGATGGGTGGTGGCAAACGACTGAACCGTGGTGGTCCCGCAGCTCAGCAAGACCTGAAAAAAAAGTTCCGCGACTTCTTCGGCATAAGCCGCATCGCGAAACTTCAATTCCTCCGGAAAGGTATAGGTCTGCAGCCACTCCAACAACTGGCGTCCGAACGAACCGATGATCCGGGTCTGGGCGTAGTGGAGATGAACGTCGATAAAGCCGGGGACGATCAACTCACCGCGGTGGTCCAATGGAGTGATCCCCGGATGCTCGGCCAGCACCGCTTCAGACTCTCCCAGAGCCACGATCCGACCGTCTTCCCAGACCAGCACCCCATCCGGCAGATAGCGCACCGCGCTACGGTCACTCTCCTCTTGCCAGGGATCTGAAATACAATCGAGGATGGTCCCCCGAACAGCCTTTTTTGACATACTCGGGTAATTTCTCATTCTTCGCCGGAGGTGTCAAGGAAATTCAGGCAGTCTCGTTTTCGGTAACCAGTTTGTCCTTGAAGTTGCTGAAGTTGTTGAGGGAGTACAGATGGGCGTAGATGAGGTCCATCTCGCCGGCTCCGATCATGCCGGCCAGTACTTTGGGAGGCAGCGCCTTGAGCTTGTTGCGGCTGACACAGGAGAAGCCGGTGAGGGTGCTCTTCTCGCCATTGGGCCCGTTCCATACCGCGGTCTGAGGCTCCAGCAGATCGAACTCATCGAGCTTGCGACAGAACTCCTGGGTCCGGGCGTGCTCGTTCTGATACCCCTGCAAAAACTTCAGTACGTTGTCCACGTAAGGGGAGGCCTCTCCCTCCTCGGTCAACAGGCGCTCACCTTTATCCTCCTGGTTGAACCCGCCAAAAGATTCATCGATGCAAAGGGTGAAGGTCTTGCCGTCCTGGGAGCGGGCAAACACGAAAGGGTAGCGGCGCAAGAAGGCCGGGATGTACTGGGCCGTCCACTCTCCGGACTCGTTGAGATAGAAATTCTTTTCTCCGTGCATGCCCAGGATGATCACCGGTTGCAGGGTATCCTCGGTCTGACCGAAGACCACCGGATACTCCCGCACTGCCCTTACAAACTCGGCGGTGAGAAGTGGTACGGAGTTGATGTTGCTGGAGTAGCGGAAATCTTTGCCGACTTCCACCGACCATTGGGCGTGCTTCTCCCGGGAGAGTGGCACCACGTTTTCGTAGATTAAGAGTTGTGTTGACATTGCAGTTTCCTTTCCTGGTTGAAAATTCAATCTTTTAAAGAACGCATCGCGAGGAGTCGCTGGACTTCCTCCCAGATCACGTTGGCGATCCGCTCGGCCTGCCTGCGGGATAGCGTCTTTTTCTCGGAGGCGGCATCCAGGTAAATGTCTTCGAGAAGCTTCTCTTTCGTCATCTGGCCTAGAGCCGCCCAAATGGCCCGCTGAATGACCACCGTGCGCTGGCGCTGAACCGGCAACACGTTCTTTTCCGCGTCGTAGGTGAGGCTGGCCTCCAAAACGTCGAGAGCCGGCTGATAGGCCACGGTGTCCGGGGGAAACCGATAAGGAAACTCCCGCCCCTTCGCCGGGGGCTCCAGCTCGTATTCCAGACAGTAGCCCCGCAGCATACGGGTGGTGGAACCCTGGGCCGGCACCAGCAGAGTGACCGTCTCTTCTAAGAGGATCGGCTGAAACTCTCTAGCCAGCTCCTCGTCTTCCAGCACCAGAACCGTGCCGGACTCCAGGGTGATGGCGATGGCCTCCTCGGTGGTGTTGTCCAGAGTGAGTTCCACGATGTCTCCGGCGACTCGCCCCTGGCCTACCCAGTGAGCCACCAGTTCTCCCTTGTCGAGCAAGGATTGGACCTTCTGAAACCTCCCGAGTTCGCTCGTTCCCTGACCCAAGGTCGGGCTCAACAGGAACGTCAGAGCTAGAAGAACTCCCCATAGGGTGATTCGATTTGCTTTTCTCATCGGTTAGCCTCCAGGTTTCCTTGCTGGTCTTCATCGGTCTTTTTGACCTTGTGATGGGGGTGTTTCTCCAGCAGAAAATCACCGTCTTCCAGGTAGTCGTACCGCTCCATCTCATCGAGGATGAGAGCCACCTCTTCGGGGGTGATGTAGCCGTGCAGCAGGTCGAGATAGAAACTCTGCAGCCCCAGTTTCACCGAGTCCTGGGCAAACACTCCGGGAGGGAGCTTGCCCGCCCAGAAGGCAAACGAGTTCTCGAAGTCAGGGCGGCTGAGCTCCCCACAGCCATCACGAGCTCGGCATCGGAGTCGTCGAATGAAAAGTTGCAGACAGCTGTCGACCAGCCAGGCTACCCGGCCGCGCAGGCCACCACTGACAAGGGTCCGGACTCTGCTACATTCTGGGCAACGTTCCGGTTTGTAATGGGGTATCGACCGACCAAGTTCCGCGTAAGCATTGACGTCAAGGCCACAATTCCATACGATTACGCGTACAGGACGGTCTGTCGGTTCCGTTGGCAAATTGGAGGGCGACAGGCCTTCCTTTCTTTTTGGGGAGAATTGCCTGGGAAGCCCACCGCTCTCCTCGGCGACACCAAAGGAAAATAATCATTTAAAGAAGACAAAGACCCAGGATCTGGGATCAGATAAAGCGCTGGCTAACAACATCATCCGTACCAGCCTTCACACCGGTGACCGTCTGTTCCGTGGTCGGGATCTCCAACTCAAGTTCGACCACTTCCAGGTCACGATCTCCGGTGGTTTTAATGGTGACGCCGCCATGGGTAGATTCTGCGGCCAGTTGGTCGGTGTCGATGGTCAGGTTGATGGCTTCTTGGGTCTTGACCACGATCGCACTGTCGGGATCGGTGGTCTGCAAGGCCGGACCGGTGGTCGGTAGTCCCGCCAAACCTTCAGTGACCGACTCGATAGAGATCTTTTCGGTGGCGACCACTTTCATGTCACCGAGATCAATTTCGTCGTTGGCACGCAGGGCCACCACTGCCGATCTTTCACCTTCGACATCGGATCCTACTCGTTCCTCAAGGGTGAGTGAACCCTCTGTCACATTCAACCAGATCTTCTCATCGGCCCCACTGAGAATACCGTCGACCGTTTCGGTCGGATCGCCGTAGCAGTTGGTACTGTTCAGGCTGGCCACGGTGATATCACCGCCCTCAGCCTGTAGATACACACTTCCGTCAGTGGAGCGGGCTGCAAGCTTGTCGGTGTTGACCCGCAAAGCCTGGCTCTCCGAGCCGATATCCCCGGCGGTCCGCACGACCACTTCTCCAGTATTGTCGGTGATGCTGGTGGAGAGCAGGCTTACCCCGCGCATTTCGCCAGTCTCTGAGTAGATGGAGACCTTGTTGCGGGCAGCGATGTTTCCAGTGCCCGTTTGGAGCACGATATCGCCTTGGGCTTTCAGTCCAATGCTGCCGGAGTGCAAGCGGGAACAGAGTTAACCGACCCCGGTGTAGTCGATGGTGAAATGGGTGGGGTGGTCGTCCACGACCTCCACCGTCAGATCGACGGTACCGGGTTCTTCACCCTGGTGCACGATGGTAGACGCTTCGAGTTCGGGAAACTCGTTTAGCAGTAGGATCTGGCGGTGCACCAGGCTCTGGTCGGGGATCTCCATCTTTTCGATGGGCTCCACGTACCACCTCAAGAACTCAGTGCTGTACCGCTCGTTGCCCTGGATCTTGACCTGACCCAGCTTGTTTTCAACGATTTCAAAGCGCACGATCCCCCCGGAGATGTCCTGGGCCGGCACCGCGGCTCGCACCGTGAAATATCCCTCCTTACGGTGAAGGTCGGTGAGGCGGTCGGCGGCTCCTTTGAGCTCCTGTAGAGTCAGGTTCTGCCCCTTGAGGTCTTCCAGCACGGTCTCGAGTTTTTCCGAAGAGAGCCTGGTATTGCCCTCAAAGGAAAAGCCGTTGACGGTCACAGCCTGAGCCGGCTGTTCCGGATCGGTTTCAGCCAGGACGGGCCATGCACTGAAAAATGAACAGATAATAAAGATTATTACACCGCAGGTAGAGCGACATATTTTATCGAAAAACAACATTCAAGGCGCTCATTCTTCGGGCCAAAAGGTTGGTATCTTATTACTGGGTATGAAGCCGGATTCGGTGCACAGTCTCATGGGGGCTGAAAAGGATGCAAAGGCTCTTTCGCCCAAACACTTCCAACCTATGAGCACCACCATTCACCTGAAAAGTCGCCG
>JBAYRN010000119.1:0-17094 GCA_041676625.1 Vulcanimicrobiota bacterium | reverse complement strand
TCGTTCATTATTGTCCATGCGAATAGCTCATTTCACCCGAATATAGCCCCATATTAGGGCAAAATTTCACTATCCGCCTGAACAAAATGTCCTTCGCTCTGCTCGGTCCGACTACTCCGACACACTCCTAGACTCAAGGTAGGGAGTGGAGGGGAATCACCTGATCGCCACCATAAAACGCATCCAGGTGCAGGCGCACCCGCTCGGCGTCATCGGAGTCCGGGTGCCGCCGCAGAAACGCCTTCCAGTGCCGGTAGGCCTTGGAGGTCAGTCCCAGAGTTTCGCAGGTGTAGGCCAGGTTGAAGCGCCCGGCCGAGAAGTTTGGATCGATGGCCAGCGCCTGCTCCAGGGCCTCCACGGCCCCCTCCGGGTCGCCCGAGGTGTCCAGAGCGTGAGCCAGATTGAACCACTGTCGGGCCCCTGCTTCAGGATGAGTACAGGCTTTCTGGAGGGTTTCTCGGGCCAGCTCAGGCTGTTCCATGTCCATAAAGAGCAGCCCCAGGTTGTTGAGAGAAAAGAGGTCGTCGCCCACCGCCTCCAGGGCTCCGGTGGCAAGCTCCATGGCGCGTTCAGTATCTCCTTCATGCAGGGCCAGTTGGGCTTGGCGCTCCCATTCATCGGGCTGGGGCAAGTAGTGAACCGAGCGTTGCTCGACAGTGGGTTCCTCGAAGTTGAAAAGGATCTGTCCGCTCTCGACCTCTCTGGTCAGTCCGGCTTCGTTGACCACCAGGGCCCTGGAGGCGCCGTGGAAGGCGTGACCCTCCAAGACCGGTGAGTAGGGCACCAGGCGGGTAGCGGGCACCCCTTCCTCCACCAATCGGCTCAACAGCTTGGCGCGCTGTAGATCGGACCAATCATAGCCTTCGACCCGGCGGGGAAAGAGACCGATCCGTTGCCAGTAGCGCAAGCGCTGATCGCTAACCGAGAGTATCTTCGATACCTGTTCCAGGGAGTAGTCAGGCATAGGACGTGCTTCGCGGCGCGGTTATGAAACCTTGCCTTGCTTCTTAGACTTCTTGGCTTTCGAGGTTGCTTTGGTCTTGGTTTTGGACTCCTCCTGGGGCGGTTTCTTGGACATGTTCAAGGAGGCTTTCAGAGCCTCCATGAGATCGCCGGTGGCGGGGGCCGCGGGTGCTGTCGGAGTCTCAATGGTCTGACCATCGGCCTTGGCACTCAGCAGCTCTTCCAGGGCCACCCGATAGCTGTCTTCGTACTTCTGCGGTTCAAACGAAGCGGCCAGATTTTGCACGAACATCTGGGCCAACTCCAATTCCTTTTCGCCGATCTCCACCCCCTCACCGTCTCCGTACTCGGCCACCGCCCGAACCTCATCTTCGTAAAACAGGGTGTGCAGGGCCAACCCCTTGCCCGAGGGTCGGACCAGGACCAGATACTCCCGGCGGGCTCGCACCATCTTGGCCAGCCCCGCACAGTTCTCGGCTTTGAGGGCTTCGTACAAAAGGTAATACGGCTTCTTTCCGGCGTCCCCGTCAGGGAGTAGATAAAAAGAGCTGTCGAAATAGAGAGGGTCGACTTCGTTCAGGCTCACAAACTCCATCACCGACATGGTCTTGGAGCTCTCGGGGAGAATGCTCTTCATGTCGTCATCGGTGAGAAACACTGTGCGTCCGTCAGGCAGGTCAGTAGCCTTGACAAGCTGCTTTCTCGACACCTCTTTGTCGGTGGTCTGATCGAAGAGCTTCTGCTTGACTCGAGAACCCGTCTCCGGGTTTATCTGGTGAAACGAGACGTTGTTGGGCCTGGCTGCCACCACCAGACGGATCGGAACCGAAACCAATCCGAAAGCCAGATGCCCTTTCCAAACTGTTGAGGCCATGTCGGCACCTCCCTAGAACCATGGGGATTCCCGCTTCGGGTTGGCTGTCCTCGTTCATGATGGGACACTTTGGGGTTCAATTTTGAAGAGGATTATAGTATGTTTAAACTAATTTGGAACAAAACGGAATAAATTCGTGTCGCGCCCTACTGAGTACGCCAGCGCGGGCTGGAGAGTAGCTCCAACACCGACACAAAAATACAGGAGGCACACTATGCACACATCTCACTGGCGAAAAGGTTTCGCCGCGATCCTGGCCGCCGGCTTGCTGGCCACCGGAGCGTCGGCTCAGGACGGCGCATCCGGCGACGTGACCATCAAAGACAAGACACCCGTGGTCAGCCAGAGCAGCGACCCGACCGCCGACGACTCAGCCCGACTGATAAAACCCACCATCGTAGACCGGGATCCGTTTACCAATCAACTGATCGAAAATCGCCTGGCCACCCCTTCCTCGCCCCAAGCGGATCGGAGAAACACGGTCAGTCCCGGCAATGACAATCGGGAACCCAAGGCGCGGCCCGGGGCCGATCCCATCGATTACACGGTGGCCGTAGAGCAGCCTGCGATCCCCGCCCCTGAAGTTACCGTCACCGGTATCGTCAGCGGCAGTCAGGCGATCATCTCCACCAACTATGGAACTCGAGTCGTCACTCCAGGCCAGAAGCTGGGAGACTATCGTGTTTCGGCCATCGGCCAGAACTACGTGTCCTTCAGTTACGGACAGGGCCAGGTCTTCAAGGTGCCGATGGACAGCGAGTTCTAGAATCCTCTGCAAAAAAGCCCGCCGGGAACACTTCCGGCGGGCAGAATGTGGACCGCCAGTTGGTGGGCTTGGAGCTGGAAAAGGGAGCGTCGGCAGCGAGACCTACCGAGGTGTTTACCTCGTGTCACGCACGACTGACTTTACTCTTTTGATTCGTTCGCGTTCAAGCTTTCAGTGGCCATGCAAGGCTCTGAACGGTCGAAGACCGAGGCGTACCTTTTCACACCTCTAAATATCTCGCGGTTTGGATGCATTCGATGGGTCAGAGCTAATAAAGCGGCCCACTTCCCCACGTTATCTGGATGACCAGAAGGTAACCAGAGGCCTCTCTCAGCCTCCTCGAACGAGCGGAATTTTTGAATTGACATCTAATCGTCTCCCAGTTGAAATTTTTGCCCAAGAGCGAGCGCATCGTTGCGCTCACGTGGACGCACAGTATTCCTCTTCATCTTGTAGAGAGTCTCGGGAGTGGCTACTCGAACTCGCCGTGAATCGATTTCCAAAGTTTGTGATTCGAGATCAGAATAGCCGAAAGTTTCTCCGACCCTCGTCATCAAGTCTATCATGAATCTACCTCGGGGAGGACCGTATCTGACAACGGGATAGTCACCGCAAAGGTCGTCTGACGAGATCTCTTCGATGCAGGGGTCGTCCCAAACCGAGCGCAAAGCACTGCGCAATCTTTCAATGTTCTCGGGCGATGGCTCGACGAACAAGTCAATACCCTCGGTGGCCCTTACGAGGCCGTGAAGATTGACGGCCATCCCGCCGACAACGAAATAGTCAACTTCGTTTGCCTCTAATGCATCAGTTAACAGAAAGAAGTAGTCCTCAATGCTCGGCTCTGATTCGCTCACTTTGCCCTATTCGGTCAAAGATGGGTGGTCCCTGGGGGATATTTCCTCAGCAAAAAAGCCCGCCGGGAACACTTCCGGCGGGCTTTTTTAGATATTGGGCTCGATAGCTATCTCCGGACCACCACCCCTACCGAATCTCCTCGTTCCCGGTCGATGCCGATGGTGTTGGCTACCGCGTTGCCGATCGCGCGTTGCTGTATGTTTGTTTGCGCAGCGGCTGGGGACGAAGGATGGTAGGTTGAAGTCGAGCGGTTGAAGTCTCCCTTGTAAATTACAGCGATCAGCAAAAAGCAGACCGCTAGCACCCAGTAGTACTGGGATTGGCGAATAATGAAAGGCATTGAATCTCCTCGCGTTGTGTTTAACGAACCGGTCCTGACCCTACTATGCACCGAAGAGATAACGATGAGAATAAAGCGGTGTTACCGGCTTGTAAACATTCTCGACCCCGCTAAAGGACGGTTTCCACCGATGGATAAATGGGGCGCGAAGGAGATTTCTGAGTGACCGCTTTCAGGGGCTTGCCTCCCATAATCTCCGCGCCCGGCGCGGCCGATACGTTGCCAGATAAACTTTCAGGCGAGATCCTGCTAGTGACTGACGCGGGAGTCGTGGAAGCCGGTTTACTGGCCAAGCTTTCCCATTCCAACTGGCCCACACTGGTGCAAGATATCGGTGAGCCGACTCACGAGATGATCGATGAACTGGCGGATTATCTTCGCCAACACACCCCGGACTGGGTGGTGGGCCTGGGGGGCGGATCGGTGCTCGATGTGGTGAAGCTCGCCAGTTGCGTGGCCTCCGGGGGCCACCCGTGCAGCGACCTGACCGGAGAGGCGCCCCTACCCGCTCCCCTTTGCCAGAGGGCGCTGCTACCCACCACCGCCGGGTCCGGCTCGGAAGCGACCAGAACGGCTGTTTTCAAGGATTCCAAAGGTCGCAAGACCTGGGTTCAAGGTGAGCACCTGGGATGCGAGATGGTGGTTTTGGATGGAGAGTTTACGGTCGGACTGCCCCACCAGCTCAGCGCCTTGTCAGGCCTGAACACCGTGGCCAATGCCCTGGAAGCCTTCCTGAGCCCCCGCTGCTGCGAGTTTGCCTCCAGCTTCTGCTTGCAGGCTCTCAATCTGGCCGGCCTGCATCTACCCCTGATGCTGGCCAACCTGGAGGATCGCAAAGCCCGCCAGGGCATGCTGATCGCCTCATTCTTTGCCGGAGTGGGCCTAGACCTCTGCGGTGGTGGTATCGCTCACGCCGCAGCCCATGCCGCATCCACCATAACCGGCTGCAATCATTCCGTTGGGGTTGTGTGGGCTACCCCGGTCTCCATTTATTGGAGCCTGCCCAACGCACCCGAGCGTTACGCCCGCGCCGCCCGCGCCCTGGCCTTCGATTCCTACTCCTCGATCATGCAGGCCTGGCGAGGCGTGGAGCAGCACTGTGGCGAGTTGCCACAGCCCTCAGGTCTCACCGAGGTGGAGTTGAAAGCGGCGCTCCAACTGCCGGAAAACGCTTCCATGCTGAGGAATAACCCTCACCCGGTCGGCCCCGGAGAGTTCGATGAAATGGTGGAATTGCTGCTGGTGCATACTGACTGAGACAGAAGCAGGTACCGCTCGCGCTCAAGGTTTGGCCATCGGTCCTAAATGGTACATTCTCCCCCAGGGCAAAGACTTCAGCCCCCGAGACCGACTCCACCATCTCGCCGTGGGTCGGCTCTGCCTCGGAGCCCCTGAAGTTGTCCATAACGGCCACTTTGGGGCGGCTCTCCTTTGGTTCGGCGTATCCGGTGCGTATGGCAGGAAATTGTACTTTCACATTGTCGATTGTAGGAACTCGAACTTAAAGGGACATGAAATACGCTTTGGCTTCCAGGTTCATTGAAGATTGATTTACTGCTAGAAAGAGATTTTCAACCTCATAGAAGAGGAGTTTCATGCATCTTTATGAACGACGGCCTTTTTAAGGAGTTTATCATGCAATACAGCACCCCCAGGCGTTTGAGCCTGGCTGCCCTTGGCTTATTCGTACTGGCCGTGATGGCAACCGGATGTGGAAACAGCGAAAGTTTCGTTTTCACCGGCAATACCCCGCCTGCCGATACAACCGGTAACCTGATCTTTAATTTTGAGCAGCAGACGGTCCAGCAAGCCCCCGACATCGTGCCCAGCACCACGGCCACGCTACGTTTCGACCTGTTCGCCACCGACCCCCCGGCCGAGTCTTCGTTTGTCTTCACGGAAACCCACGAGTTTCAAACGAGAATCGTTTTAGAAGATGTACCATCCAACTGCGTGAGCGTACTGGTCACAGCCCTGGATGAAAACGGACTACCTCTGGCCACCTACAGCGGCTCGTTCGAAGTGCTGGTGGGTGAAGATGTGGTGGTGGACCTCAACGACGCGGAGCCGGTTACGCTAGAGAAGATCACGGTGAGTCCGGACCCGATGAATATGTTTTATTCCGCCGATGTTCCTTTTTTTGAGAGCTTCCGTGCTCTCCCGGACAACAGCATCATTCCTTGGTTTCAGAATGGCGATGTTCAAGTCACGATTCGGGGGGAATTTTCCAACGGCTCTTCGATAGATCTCCCAATTTCTGCCGCCACCACGACTTTCTCCAATCTTCAGGGGCTCGACGGTAGAACCGTTGCTAATGTCAGTGCAAGCGGGCTGTTTAGCGTCGCCAACCTAATATCATACGATTTTCAAATCGGAAACAATACCACCGCCACTGCCACCTACACTCTAGGAACGATTGTCAGAGAAGATGACTTCGTTATCCAAACAACCGCTTTCTTAGCTTTGACAGGAGAAATGGTTGACCTTGGTGACAGTGACATAGTATCACCCGTTATCAATCCAACCAGCGGCTACAGTGATGGATGGGTTGGTGTGGTGTATCATGAGGACTCAACTGCCGAGTTTTTCAACGAAACCAGCCTGAGCTTCGCGTTTGAATCCGACGTTCCAGGGCTCACCATCAACCCGGATACTGGTGTAATCACTGTGGAAAATAATGATGAACTCGACGGCAGCATCCCAATCTTCGTCCTGGTCACTTACGTTGACCCAACCAACAACCATAGCTACACCGCAAGGCTTGAGATGAGGCTGGCCGAGGATAGGTAGTTTCGCTAAGTCGTTTAGACGACTTAAGAAGCGGTCCTGAAAATGGGCCGCTTTTTTTGTTTGGAACCATTCATGGATTTTTCAGGCCTAAGCTGTAGCTTAAGGTTGACCACTACGCTATAAGGAACAACCCATGAATATCAGCTCCACTCGCATCAATTCGAACCCTTCTCAGCAGACTTCAACCCGAACCTCTTCCTCTGCCCTACCGGCCTCCCCGGAGGCTCCCGGCGACGCTTTCACCTTCTCTTCTAAGCCCGAACGCGGCGATATCGGAACCATCCTAAAGCGCGGATTGCACTGGGGCGCGTTCGCCGGTGTGCCCGCCGCCCTGGGAGCCGGTGGCGCCCAGATCGGCGAAGCGTTGGGCGCCGAAAGCGGAAGCTGGATCGGCTCTATGGCGGCCGGTGGTGTCTCCCAAGCTTACGGCCTGGCCCACGGAGGCTACGCCGGCTGGGCCCTCACCCCCGGCAAGAAAGCCGGAGGCATTATGCTGGCCATGCTGACCGTACCCACCGGAGCCGTCCTGGGTACGCTAGCCGCCACGGGCTTGAGCATCGCCGGGTCGGCCGGCGGATGGCCGGTAGCCGCAGGCCTTGCCGGAACCGCCTTTGTGGCCGGTGCGATCAACGGCTACCTGGAGCCCAAGCTGGACAACTAAGCTCGCAGAGCTTCGGCCACATTTAGCCGACCGCCGGTAGCCACCTTGCCCTTCAGTTGAGGTTTTTGATCCACGCTTTCCAGCAGGCGGCTCCGAAGCTCGGCGTTGCTGATCTCCGGGAACTCGCTCACGACAAGTCCGGCAGCCCCGGTCGCGTGTGGAGCCGCCATGGAAGTCCCACTCATGGAACTGTACTTCCCTCCGGGCACGGTGGAGATGATGTCCACCCCGGGGGCCGCCAGATCTACCTCACGCCCATAGTTTGAAAAGCGCGCCAGGTTGTCGTTATGGTCGGTGGCGGCCACCGTGATGATGTTGGGCAGATTGTAGTTTGCCGGGTAAGTGGGGCTGGTATCGTTACTCTTACCGTCGTTTCCGGCCGCCACCAGGTGCATGGTTCTAGAGTCAGCGAAAGCCGCCTCGATACCCCGGTTAGCCATGCCGCCACCCCAACTGTTATTGGCCACTCGAGCGCCCATCTCGTCGGCGTATTGAATCCCACGAATGATGGCAGCGGCGTTGGTGCTCCCCGAATCGTCGAAGATCTTGATGGCCATGATGTTGGCTTGCTGGTTCACGCCCACTACCCCCTGGCCGTTGCCTCCTTCAGCCCCGATGGTCCCGGCCACGTGGGTTCCATGGCCCTGGCGGTCCATGGGATCACCGTTGTCTTGGACGGCGTTGTAACCGTACACATCATCGATCACTCCATTTCCGTCATTGTCGATTCCGTCGCCGGGTATCTCCCCGGGGTTGATCCACATATTGGCCTTGAGATCGGGATGCAAGTAATCCACACCCGTATCGATGACAGCGATAATGGGTCCGTTCTGGCGCTGATTTCGCCCGGTTTGCAGGGCCCAGGCTTCAGGCGCGTCGATATCCGCGTCCGGGGTACCCCCGGTCTGGCCTTCGTTGTGCAATCCGTAGAGCAATTCAAAGCCTTTATCGTTGGGATGCACCGCCCGGGAAGTGATATCGGGCAAGTGATAAATGTTGTTAGGCGCCGCGAACTCCACCCGCTCATCTTCGGCCAGACGAGCCATAGCGCTCTCCACCGACACGCCCTGGGGCAGTTTCAGGTGCAAGAAATCGCCCGATTCGGACTTGTGCAACCCTCCGGGAGTTTCAAAGCGGTCGAGCACGCTGGCCCCCAGGTCGGCCACCACCGAACCGGATTGAAGCGAAGCTTCGGGACGAGTTCGCAGGATCAGTTCACCGGGTTTGTAGGAAGCGGAGTTTTGAAGTGATGAGACGAGGTTGGACTTGATCATTGGATGTTCTCCTGGATTTTTTTAGTTTCTTACACGTCTCAGGGTAGTTGGTTCGAGGAAAAATTAGGTTTCCGCCATGTGAACGAGCAGACAACCCTTAAAGAAAACTTAAAAGAGAGGCTTGAGACAGCGTTTATTCAAGCTATTCACGGGGATTAAGGAGGAGTTAACCATTCGGTTACATGCGCAGCTGGGAATGCACTCGGATCTGGCGTGTAGGGCTCGGTGAGAGCATGCGGCAGCGCGGGGGCGCCGCATGTGGCGGGCCGGGGGCGCCGCAAAAAGTGCGGGGCGTTATGCGCGAACCACTGCCCCCGCGCCGCGCTGAATCCCGCCGCGCAACCCCGCTGCCCCCGCGCCGCGCTGCATCATCATGCAACACCGCACTGAATCCCGCCGCGCGACACAAAACTGTAGGGGGGCACGAGCAGACCACGCGTGCGGTAGTGCGGCCCGCCGCCTAACAGACTTTAGAGCGAGTCCGTTTTCGGGCTTTCTTGGAAGCTGTCAGCGCTTCATCCATATACCGCTGACGACGCACTTCCAGTTCCGCGATCTCATGGAGCAAGAAGCCGTAGAAACTGTTCTTGATCAGTTCGCGCCGGCCGGTGGCCGGGCACCATCGCACCAACTGGTGGTCGAGGTCGAAGCAGTAGCGCTCCTTTTCACAACCTCGGCTCAGAAACGGAACCAGGTCGGACTCTTCGGGAGGCAGCAGGGCGAGTTCTTCCCGGAGATCGAGCCACTCCGGCACACCTGCCGCGATACCGAAGAGATTGAGGCTATACAGCCGTTGCCACTCTTCCACCTCGGTTGAACCCGGTCGGGGCCAGAGATCGTCGCAAACTTGTAGACACAACCCCCCAAGGGGGGAGAGGGTGAGTTCGCGGAACTCGTCGGGGAAACGGAATCCGATCGACTCTTCGAACTGCTCTAGCCGACTCTCTGAAGGCGCGGAGCGCCCACTGGCCATCAGCCTGTAGACGGCGATATTGTAGTTCTTCACGAACTCTTGAAGGTCTCTGAGGCTCATCTGACCTGCGCCATTCGCCTCCTCAGGCCTTTAACCTCGTGGGGGCGAGACGGTCAGTATCCTAAAGCTAAATCGAGGCGTTGATAGGGATCCTCCCAGTCGCAGTCCTCGCTGTCGCTCTGAAGGGCTTGCCTCAACCAGTCCTGGTTGAGCTCCAGCTCGATCCCGGCGTGGGTTTGCCCGGAGTAAGTGTCCTTCTGCTGCCAGGCTACCCGGCCCAGGGCAAACTGAGCCGTCCTGGCCGAGCTGCCGTTCAAGGCTGACAGCCGAATGAAACCGTAGAGCTTACGGGGCATGCGGCAAGTCAGGGAAGCGCCGCTCAGACTCACGTCGGTCAGAACTCCCACTCCGCTCTGACTGCAGGAATCGAAGTGAATCAGGATGTTGCAATGGTGTCGGGGGTGCCTTCTTTTTTCCGCGTTCGAAGGCTCAAGTGTGCTCAGCATAGTGGCTCCTCTGTGTCTCTCTTTTTCGAGTAACTTTCAGAAGGCAGCCAACGAGTCTTGATCCGGGCCAACTGGCGTGATAGACTCTGCAGGATTAATCGGTAGCCTGGCTGCCGCGCTCTCGGCTCTGCAAAGCTGAGAGCTTTCTTTTTGTTGCTCCACTAAGGATTGTACCCGCAGAACCGAAGCACAAAACTTTCCCAGAGGTTTCCTCCTGTCCCCATGGAAATCCAGTACTCTGTTAAATGGGATCCAAATTGCGCGACGTGACATGTCGCCTGGGCTGAAAAGGCTCTGGAAGAGGGCGCGGGGCTTTCTAGGGGTTCTTCCGTTTACGCCCGGGGGGTTCTTACTGGCCCTCGTTTTGCTCGCCGTGGTTTTCTATCGGGGGATAAGAGAACTCGACATGGTGGCGCTGGCGGCGGGGGGAGCGCTGCTCTTTATTCAGTTGATCGTGATGCTGGTGGTGGGCGGGGGTTTTTTCTATTTCCGTCGACTGCTCTCGCGCACCGAGCAGCCGTCCTTTCTGGAGCTGGACTCGGGAAAGGAAGTCTCCACCGGGTACAGCGTGCCCTACTGGTCTTACGTACCGTTGCTGCGCCTCAACTGGACAGTCGAGGAGTTTGACGCCCGGGCGTCCACCGAGAGCCGCCGGGGCAGACTTCGGGAGATACTAAAGTGCGGCAGGCGGGGGCTTTCCGGGGGGCTGACGCGGCGCTTCTCGGTCTCGGACACCCTGGGCTTAGCCTCCCTCTCCTGGGAGCAACACAGCCCCGGACGGGTCAGGGTGTTGCCATACCCCGGGCGTCTGGACCAGCCGGACATCTTGCTGTCTTTAGTTTCCGGGGAAGATATCTCCGACCCCCGGGGCGACCCCACCGGAGACCGCGTGGACATGCGGCAGTACCAGCGGGGCGACCCCATGAAGTTCATTTTGTGGAAAGTGTATTCGCGCTCCGGCAAGGTGATGGTGAGAGTGCCGGAACGAGCTCTGGCTGCCCGTCCCCGGGCCTGCTGCTTCTTGTTGTCGGGCCCCCACGACGAAGCCTCGGCGGCCATCGCTCGCGTGGTGATCCAGTACGATATGCTGGGCGAGCAGTGGCGCTTCGGAGCCAACGGCCGTGAACACGAGGCGGTTCGAAAAGACGACGCCCTGGACTTACTAGCCCTGAGCGGCAATGAGACTGCCCCCGATTGCGAGCATCTTCGGCGCTTTCTGATTCAGGCCGAGCAGGACGGCTACGGATTTTGTCTGGTCCTGGCGCCCCCCGGCAGCAAGGCGCTGGCCGAAGAAGTGTTGGGTCGACTTTCCCGCTCGGGGATGAACAGCGAGGTCTGGATAGGAATGGACCTTGAGCCAGGATCCGGATCGAACTGGCTGAAGGTGCTGCAGGCTTCCCGAGAACAGGTACCGGAGGCTACAGCCGTTCACTCCGATTGGGGCGGCCGGGCCACCATCATCGAGCGAAACTCCGGCAAAGTGTTGGCCCGCACCAGAAGGCCCGGCCGATGAAGAAGTTCTTTATCACCTTTCCGTTTGCGGGCACCTTCCTGTGGATGGTCCTCGCCGGCGTATTCTGCTGGAGCCAGTCGCCCCTGGGGCTTTCCATCTTCAGCGCGGCCGTGGGAGCGATCCTGGGAGGGTTGGCGGCTTACCGGACTAGAGACCACAAACTTCACATCGGAAAGGTATGGCTGGTCTCTCTCGGTGCGATGGTGGGGGTCAACTCCTTGATCGACCTGAGTCGCTGGTCCAGCCTCCCCAGTTCGATCCTGGGGGGAGATAGCGTCTACATTCTGAGCGATGCCTTGTTCTGGGGACTGGAGACTCTGCTGGCCGTTTTCTTGCTCCGCTGGACCTCCTCGGCCCGCCCGGCCCTGATGGTTCTGGAACTGCTGACCGCGGGGGCGGTTTTGGTGGAGTTGTTCGAGGCGCATCGGCACGGCTTCATCAACCGTCCGTACGCCCTGGTAGACCCGCTGTGGGCCTGGGGTATCGACCCGTTACCGGTGTTCCTTGGAATAGGATCGCTGGTGGGGGTCCTGCTTCTCACCTTGAGCGCCAGCCACTCCCCCAAAAGGGGTCGCTGGGTGGACCTGGGTCTGGTAGCCCTGGTGATCGGTGCTCTCTTTTTGTTCGCTCCCTTAGAAAAACTTCGAGACCTTCCCCCACCGCCCCAGACGGGCCAGTCCGAAGACTCTCAGGAAGACTCGGAGCGAGGGGAAGCTGAAGACGGACAACCCCAGGAAGGCAAGGGCCAGAAGTCCGACACCGAAGGCGAGCCCTCGAGCGGCGGAGGCCAGGGGGGCAATTCCGACTCACTCAGCTTCAGCGACGCTAACAGCGGGGTGAGTCAAAATCCACCGGTGGCGGTGGTGATCTTCCGCGACGACTACACTCCCGACACCGGTATGTACTACTTCCGGCAAAACGCCTTCAGCCAGTACAACGGAACCAAGTTGGTGGCCGACACCTCCGGAACATACGATCGAGACGTGGCCGACGAATTTCCCGGCGAACAGGCGGTGAAACCCGAGGTACCGCCTCTCGACCCCGCGCTGTTTAGAACCCTGGAAACCAAGGTCGCCTTGATGACCGACCACGCCAAGCCGTTCGGATTGACCAACCCCACCACCTGGACGGCCTCTCCCAACCCCGACCCTAAACGATTTCAAAAGGCCTTCGACGTGACGTCCCTGGTCCTGGACAAACCGATCACCGAGATCCTGGGCAAGCAAGCCGGAGACCCAAACTGGGACGCCGAAACCTGGGCCCACTACACCAGAGGGCCCGACGACCCCCGCTATCGCGAACTGCTCGAGGAGATTTATGCCCACTACCCGGAGGCCCCTAAAGACGATCCCCTGATCCGGGCCTTGATGGTGAAACTGTGGCTCGAAGAAAACGGGATCTACAGTCTGAACTCCAAGCACGAAGGCTCCAAGGACCCCACCGCCAGTTTCCTCTTCGGAGATCGCACCGGCTACTGCGTCTTTTTTGCCCACGCCGCCGTCTATCTGTACCGCACCGCGGGCATGCCGGCCCGCACCGGTTCGGGGTACGCGGTGGAAGCCAGCCAGCGGGGCGATGGCTCGGCCCTGCTGATACCCGCTCGATCGGCTCACTCCTGGCCTGAAGTCTACCTCGACGGCCTGGGCTGGGTGGTGCTCGACATCGCCCCCGCTCGCAGCCTGGACCCGCCGCCCCAGCCCAGCGATCCCGGGCTGCAACAGATGTTGGGGGAGATGGCCCGCCAAAATCCGGAGGAGCAGCCTCCCGACGAAGTCGAGAGCAAACTCGACCTTCAGCAGACCCTCAAGAACCTGGCTCTGTTCATCCTCAGGCTATTACCTTACTTGATTTTAGCCGGACTGGTGCTGGCCTACGGTCGCAAGGCATACCGACGCTACCGGCCCTGGTTCTGCCCAGAAGCGGAGCTGCCCCGAGCCACCTTGAGGTCTCTTCTAGACTTACTCTCAGATGCCGGGTTTTACCGCGCGCAGGGGGAGCCCAGGGAGGCCTTCTCCCGCCGCCTGGAAGCCATCTCTCCCTCCTTTCACCGACTCACTCGGGCTCATCTGCGAGAGCGCTTGGGTAGCCCCGACGACAGACCCGGCTTTGCCTGGAAAAAAACCTTCATAGAGGCCAGAGGCGAGATCAAAAAGAGCGCCTCGACCATGGAATTGACGAAAGGAACGCTGAACCCGATCTCCTGGTATTGGGTTAACTAAAAACAATGACTACCGCGACAAAGATGGACCTCCAATCTGCCAAAACGCACATCGATCACTTGCGCTCCCGCCTGCGCCACACGGTGAAAGGGCGCGACGACGTGATCGAGTTGATCCTGGTGGCCTTGCTATCCGACGGGCACGTCTTGCTCGAAGACTATCCGGGTTCCGGCAAGACGACTCTGGCCAAGACCCTGGGAGAGTCGATCACCGATGATCTCCCGGACGACGACATCCCCGATTTCAGGCGCATTCAGTTTACTCCCGACCTGCTGCCCTCGGATGTCACCGGGATGACCATCTTCGACAGCGACACCAAGAGCTTTCAGTTCAGACGCGGTCCGATCTTCGCCTACGTGGTGCTGGGTGACGAGATCAACCGGACCTCACCCAAGGTGCAGTCCTCCATGCTGGAAGCCATGGCCGAAAAGCAAGTCACCGTGGACAACGTGTCTTATCCGCTGGACGAGCTGTTTTTCGTGATCGCCACCCAGAACCCGCTGGATCTGGCCGGTACCTATCCACTGCCCACCGCTCAGTTAGACCGATTCTTGTTTAAGATCAAGATGGAGTTCATCGATCGCGATTCGGAGATCGAAGTCTTGAGTTCCGAGGCCGAAAGAGCCGAGCCGCTGGGAGACAAGATCCCCCGAGTCAACCGGGGAGACATCGTGGGGATCCGAAAACTGCTGGCTCAGGAAGTTTTCGTCAATCCGAAAGTCAACGAGTGCCTGGTGGACGTGGCCCGGGCCCTGCGCGATCACCCGGAGGTGGCTCTGGGGGTCTCCACCCGCTGCCTGGTGCTGATGAAACCGGCCCTGCGAGCGGCCGCTCTGCTGAAGGGCCGGGACTACGTGACCGAGGAAGACATTTCGTGGTTAGCGCCGCACGTCTTCAGCCACCGCTTATCCCTGGAGATGGGACAACGGGAACCCGAGCCGATCATCGCCGATTGCTTGAAAAAGCCCCTCGAAGAGCTCAGTAGGAGCACCTTGAAGCGGTGAACCAGAAGCGCCTCATACTCTTCCTACTCCTGTTCGTGGTGGGAAGCCTGGGACCGGCCCGGGGTGAGTACACCCCCGATCCACGCTACAAACAGGCCGACGATCTGCTGCGGGAGTCGCGCTTCGTGAAGGCCCGCGAAATCGGCGAAGCTATGCTGAAAGCCTCTCCCAATAGCTTCGAGGCTCAGGCCATCCTGGGTCGGGTGCATCTTTACGGGGAGGGCAACCCCGGCAAGGCCCATTACTATCTGCGCAAGTCTCATCGAACCATCACCCGGACTTTTGCCGCTCCCAGCACCGTGGAGGGCCCCTGGGCCTGCTACGGCGATGTCTTGTGGTCGTTGTGCGAAGCGGCCATGGACCAGGAGAAGTATCAAGAGGCGATCGACTGGATCACCGAGTACAACCGGGCCTTCCCTCACGCCGCCATACCCGAGCGCCTGGGCTGGCCGCTGATGAAGATGGGCCGAATGAAGGAAGCCCGCGCCTACATGGAGTCGGCCAGAGAGCAGGTCAAGGACAACCCCGACGCCATCAATAACATCCTCAACACCATCGGGACGGTGGAGTACGAGGCCAAAAACTTCGAGGAGGCGCTGAAGGCTTTTGAAGAGATCGTGCAGCGGGTTGAAAGCGGCCAGGGAGAAAAGGATCCCGTGTTCTACTCCAACGCTGCCGAAGCGGCCCGGGATCTCCTGGACTACCCCGCAAGCGAAAAGTATCTCCTCGAATCGACTCGCCATCTCCACGCCTACTCCTACTCCACTCCCTGGCTGGCTCTGGCTGATCTTTACCTCGGTCAGGGACGACAGCCCGAGGCCATTCAGGCGTTGGAACGGCACAGCCGACACCTGGCCCACTGCAAGCCGAATATCCAGTACCAGAAGAGGGCCGCCAGCCAGGCCGTGTTGGGGCTGGCCCTGATGGCCTGTGGCTACGACCTGGAGGCTTGCGACTTGCTGGCCCAGGTGGCCCTGCACGGGGATCGCAACTCCGGGACCTCCACCAAGCGGAGTCTGCTCCGTTCTCGAAACAACTTTTTCTATCGAGAAGCCTTAAAGCAAAAGAGGGAGAGACTGCGGGAGCAGCGGAGTTATGCAGGATGGAAAGAATGGCTCGGGTTACATCTGGAAGAGGTGCAATTGGGTCGAGAGATCGAGCAGGCCCGGCGAGAATGCGCGGCCCTGGCCATAAAAAACGGCGGTCCAAGCGCCATGCTGCCGCCCTACGGCCCGAACGGGTTCAACTGCCCCTGGCTCACCCCCGCTCTGGGAGAAATTTTTGGTGATGGCGTGGTGGCTGTGGAAGCCGGACGAATAGCCGTCGAGCACAAAGATCAGGATGCCGAGCCCTACATCCTGGCTATCCTGGCCGAATGCACCGGAAACGAGGAGTTGATGAAAAAGTGTCTGGAGAAGCTGCCGCCCAGCCAGGTGCTCCTGCGCGGAAGGCTGCACGCCTTGCTGGCCCGGGCCAGCGGTTCCAACCAGAGCCTTCAGCAGGCCCTGGAAGCCGACCCCCCGGTCATCCGGCGTCTCTCGATGTCGCTGCCGGTGCAACTTGAGTGTAGCGACTCAGAGTTGAAACAAATGATCGAGGCCTCTCCCCGATTTCATTCCGGAGAGGGATTTTCGCTGACCGTCTCCGGGTCGGTCTCGAGCGGGTATAGTGGGCAGTTGCAGGGACCGGACGGCTCAGTGCTAACTCGTTTCAGCTCGGCTTCGGAAAATGAAGAAGAAGACAACGCCGACGCCCGCCAGGCCCTTTGCGAGGTGCTTCACCAGACCGTCTTTGCTCCCCGGGTCAACCTGACCCAGGCGGACATCAACGGTCTGGATGGTTCCAATCTAGCCGGGGGGGTATTTCGAGAACAGTTGTTGGATATTATGGGAAAAGAAGGTGAGAAAAAATGAGAAAGATTCTTCTGTTGTTGATGGTGTTCTTGGCCGGTGCAGGAGTACTGGCCGAGGAGTCGCCCGTAACCACCGAGTTCAAGTTTGATTTCCCCGATGAGCCCCAGCTCCGCTCATTCTTTCAGGACTATGAGAAGGAACTCCGAGAGGAGATACTCACGAAATTTGAGGAAGCCCGAGCCGAGGGCCCCATGCACAACTCCTGGAGTCTGGACGTGGGGGCCGAAGTGACCTACAAAGGGAAGTTCTGGGCGGTCCAGTTCAGCGGCTACGACTATCGGGGAGGTGCCCACGGGGTCCCTCACCTGAATGCGGTTTACTTCGATCCCGAAACCTTGGAGCAGATCCCTCAGGAACAGCTGTTGAAAGACGGAGCCTATGACACGCTCTCTGAACTGAGTCGAAAGGCTCTGGTCGAACAAGACTTTGATCCCGAAGAC
>JBAYRN010000118.1:0-17338 GCA_041676625.1 Vulcanimicrobiota bacterium | reverse complement strand
CGGGTCACGCAGTCGATGGTTTCGGGGGCGCGCTTGCCCTCGGGATCGGGATAGGTGAGCTGGACGACGCTTTTGTTTTTAAGCGTGACCGGGTCGGTGGTATGAAGCCTCAATCCACCGGCACTCATATCCACTACCTCGGCCAGGAAATCGCTCCGGCCGATGCGGCACTCCACTTCGATTTGACAGGGCCGCCGGGCGGCTTTACGCCTCTGTTCAAAAGTCAGCTCTTCTTGATCAGGGTTTTTCCGGCCGCCGAGGAGGCCGCCGAACAGTTTCTTAAGCATCACTCACAGTATTCTCGAAGTCCCAGGATTCTCCCGGCTTAATTCGGCCCAATTTTTACTTCCGCGGTTCAAAACCCACAGAAGCCGTTGGAGACCTCGGCGACACCGCCGGAGTGGTTGACCGTCCCGGTATTCAAGTCCGGGGTTAGAGGGTCCAACTGCTCCACCTGAAAGGTGCCCCCGAGCCGCTCCAGGCGATAGGTGCCGTCGGTCTGGTTGTCTTCTAAATCCAGCGAGAGGGTCGCTGAGTTGGAGGTTTGGGCGAAGAAGCTCTCCTCCAAAAGGTTGCCGAAGAAATGGTTGACGAAGAAGCCGCCGGTGAGTTTGCTGGTGTCGGAGGCGAGCAGACGCACCGCGCTCTGACTGCTATCGGTCACTTCATTGTACTGAAAGAGGAGTCTCATCTCGAAATTGGAGCCCAGATTCGCAGAAAGTCCGCCGCCGCTGTCTTCAATGATGTTGTCCTCCACCACCCACTCTCCACTGGTGTTGTTCAGGTTGATGGCGTATCCGGAGACGTTGTAAAAATCGCACTGGGAGATCTCTCCTCCGGCCACCGAAGAGGCATTCACCCGGCCTCCCTCCAGGGTCAACCCTCTGACCGTGCAACCCGCGGCCATGTTTATGGGACCGGTGAGTGTAGGCCGGACCAATCCCTGGAACAAAGAATCTTCAAAGTCTTCCCCCACCAGGGTCTGCCCGGGAAGCAGGTTCACAGTACCGGCGTAAGGGGTTCCGTTGCCCTGGCTGACCACGATGATCCCGTTCTCGCCGGCCGCCAAAACGGCTTGCTGGATGGTGGCAAAGGGGGAGCCGTTCACCGAGCCGGTGCTGTCGCTACCGCTGCCGTTGTCCACCACGGCAACCGGAGTGGGGGCGCGCTCCACGTGAATGCGGACGATGGCGGTGGAAGAGCCGTAGTTGTCTTCGATGCGGTACTCAAAAAAGTCCACCCCCACAAAACCGGGTCGCGGCGCGTAGTAAAACGAACCGTCGTCGTTGCCGGTCAGAGAGCCGTTGGAGGCGGTGGTGGGAGGCCAGTCCAGATCGAAGTCCGGGCAGTCGCAGATATAGTCGTTGGCCAGAACTCCGTCCTGGAAGGGGATCGCTATGGGCTGGTTTTGATAGGTGTAGTACTCATCGTCGTAGGCCTGAAGCTCCAGGGTGTAGTCTCCGTCATCGTAGTAGCCGGAGCTTCCCCCTCCACCCCCACATCCACTCAGTAGAATGGCCACCGTAGCCAGGATCCATAGGCCTCTCTTCATATCCAGCTCCCAAAACTTTATTTGGAGTAGAGCGCTCCAGGGTACAGAGTCTACTATACACGATCCCTTCAGGCATGACACTTGCTGACATTTGTACCAATTCTTGGGTCAGGGTTTTGCCTACCGGGATAGTTGCGGTACAATCACCGAGTGAGCAAAATGTATTTGTATACCTGTACCGAATGTGCGTCGCCCCACCCGGGTGGGCGCCAGTGTGGAGTCTGCGGGACTCAGCGAAGGCCGAAGTCGAATCGACAGAGCTGGTCGCCTGAAAGTTGGTCATCCACGGCCAAAATCTTTACCGCGGTGTTTGTTATCTGGGGACTGATCTTTCCGTTCTTGCTACCCATCATTTTCAAGATTTCCCATGCCTATCAATAAGCACGGCATTGACAGGGGTTGGAATTCCCCCGAGCGGTTGTGAACGGGAAATGCACAATTGTTAACACTTTTGCAACGCCTGTAACCAAATTGTAACCGGTTCCATGGTGGACAACTCGGGGGTCCTATGGGAAACTCTCTCTAAGAATAACTTTAGGAGGCCACCCAATGGCACTAGGAATCGTTTCAGCAGGTATAGGTATCGCTCAAGGCATCGGAGGGCTCTTTGGTGGCGGCGGTCCGCGTCAGCCCCGGATGAACCGTTGTCAAAAAGAGCAGATGAAGCAGCAGCAACAGCAGCAACAACAAATGCAGATGATGCAAATGATGTCGCAAATGATGAACATGATGCAGCAAGGCATGATGGGCAAGCGCTGCGGACATCCCCAGGGCAACTGCTGCCAGCGCGGTATGGGCGGTGCTCACGGCTGCGGTGGCCCCGGCGGTTTCCCCGGCAACCCTATGGGCAACATGCTGAACCTGAACCTCGGTAACCTTCCTCCTGGAACCAATGTCAATATTAACATGGGTGGCCAACCTCCCTTCGGTGGCGGATTCAACGGTGGTGGATTTCCCGGCTTCAACGGTGGTGGTTTCCCCGGCTTCCAAGGTGGCGGACTTCCCTTCCTGGGTGGCGGGCTGCCGTTCAACGGTCTGCCTCAACTAGGGCTGTCCTTCGCAGCCGGAATCAACATGTCGTTCTAAGCTAAAGATTGTACGAACGCTTCGAAGTCATCGACGCCGAGGCGAGGGACATGGACTGGATCCGTGACCTCGCCGTTCAGGCGTCGATTCACACTTTCACCGGTTTGCGAGCCACTGCCCAAGAGAAGGCTCGTTATATCGGTGTGGAGTTTGAGGAGCTAAAGCGGTATGCCCTACAGGGGGCGTACCGTTTTTTGATCGCTATCGACAAAGAGAAGGGCGACAAACGGGCCGGTTATCTCTTTCTAAACTTATACGACCAGGATGATCTGGGAAGACGCCAGACCTTCGTGGAAGATATCGCCGCTTTGCCTGAATATTGGGGCCTGGGAGTAGGGCATCTGCTTTTCGATGCGGCCACCAAGGTTACGGCGGAGCTGGGTCTGCACTTCATGGGGGGTGAAGTGGCGGCTGAAAACTCCCGTATCGAAGCCGCTCTGCGCAACAACTTCTATCTGGAAAGCTATCGGGTGGTGAGGCCCTGCACTCCTGAGGCCGAGCAGATCATGGAAGAGGTGCGCCGCTCCCGGGAAAAGCAGGATGAGGTGAAAGACAAGCTCGACAAACTCAAGGAGCGCAGACAGCGACGGAAGCGAAGCGAGAGTTGAAGACCTTCGCCATGGAAGAGCACTACCAGGCCTACTTCGTCTGGAAGTCTCAAGGTATAAAGAAGGCCTGGTGCTGGCACGTCGATGCCCATCTAGATATCGGTAAGACGGATCTCAACGACTGGAAGCTGCAGCTCTTGAAAGACCACGGCGACGCGGAAACCGCCCGGGCCGCCGGCTTGATGGGCAACAGCTACTTGCCCTGGGGCGGCCTGCACTGCGGCAACTACTTGCTCCCTGCCATCCGAGAGGGGATCGTGGGCAAGCTCACCTGGGTCATACCCCCGGATCTTCCCGAAGGAGCACTCTTGCCCTGGGCTCGCCGCCATCTCAACAGTTGGTTCGAGATGGAGTTGCAGGAGTACGCCGGATTGCGCCAGGAGGGCGAGCGCATCGTGGGACACCTGCTGGGAGTTCCCTTTGAGCTGGGCACTCTGGAGAGCCTGGAACTCCCGGATCAGCCGGTCCTGATGGACATCGATCTCGACTATTTTCTCCGCGAGGACGGCAGTCGTTGGTGGGATGCCGAGGAGTTTCAAGCGCAGGTGCAGTCGGTGCCGGTGCTCTGCCGAACCGTCGCTTATTCGGTGATGGGAGGTTTTACCCCCGACGAAGAGCGGGTTCTGGCCCTGCCCTTTCAAGCTCCAGCTAAGGGCTACCAGGCAAGCTCTTTGGACCGTCTGGCCGGGCTGGTGCGTTGCCACCGGTACCGGGAGGCTCTGGACCTGGAAGTTCCCTTCGACGGTCAGGAGATCGAGGTTCAGTTCCTCAAGGGTACGAGTCTTCAGGCCTTGGAGCAGTGGGAGGAGGCTCTGGAAACCTGGAGCGTCTTGCTGGCGAACCCTTGCTTGCCGGCGGGTGGGCAAGCCTACCTGCACGGGATCTGCGCCGAACTCTTGAACTCTCGGGGCCGCTCACAGCAGGCTCTCGAACACTCCCTGAAGGCCCAGCGACTGGAGCCGGAAAACCCCTTGCACTCCTTCAATGAGGCCATCGCCCGAGAGCAACTGGACGACTGGCGCCGGACCGAAAAGGCCCTGCGCAAGACCATCAAGCTTTCCGAGCATCTACTCTTCGGACTACGGGCCCGCCACGCCCTTTCCAGGGTCTACGCCCACACCGGAAAGGACGGCTTGGCCAATCTGGAACTCAAGAAGCTGGCTCAGCTGGATGTCACGGGTCACTACCGCCCGGCCACCATGCTGGCACCAAATCTTTAGCCCTCTACTTCAGTAGAGATGAGCCCTTCGTCGACGGCCTCTTGAACCACATCCTGGAGCATTTTGGTGTAGGTCTCCATGGAGAGCCGGCCTCGGTGCACCGCGGACAGCCCTTGCCAGACCAGTCGGATGCCCTCCACCAGATGCTCATCGCTGGGGTCGCTGAGAAACTGTTCCATGGTCTGCAGGCCTTCTTCGGCCTCCTTCAGGCCACCCACGTAAGTGGCTGCGATGTCTTCCAGATAGGGGAGGTGGTTGGCCTGCCAGGCCTCCCACTGCTTGGGAGTGAAGTTGTCTTCATCCAGAGCGATGGCGGCCACGCCGTCCAACTCGTCGGCAAATTCTTTGAGTCCCAGTGCGGCTCGTTGGAGTTCGGCGCTGAACTCCTGGGGCGTGATCACTCCGTCGTTCACGTCGTCGCAAGCCTGGAAGAGACGGGCCACGTTTTCCGTCATCTCCATCTGCTGGTTTTCTTCCAGGGCAGGCCCGGCCAGTACGCTGAAGGTGGAGGAGCGAAGAGCGCCGGTGTCCTCCGGCCGGGGCAGAACCTCTCCACAGGCTTCGCAGTTGCGGTTTTCCGGAGGGTTGGAGCGGGCGCATCCGGGGCAGGCTATGTTGTGCTGGTGCTGGGCCGCGGTGGCGTAGACCTGGGCCGACTCCTGCAGCGGCTGGGCGGTGCTCTGCAGCTTTTCCAGCCACTCCCTGGCCTTGTCTTTATCCAGTTCGGCCATGGACTCGGTCATCTCTTCGATCACCGCGAAGTGCTCGTCCAGGGCGTCGAGGGTCCGGGGGATCTCCTCCTCGATGAGGGCCGAATCGGTGGGTCGGGAGACCGAGTTTTCAAAGTTCTCGGCATAGCGATCCATGAGATCGGCGTAGTCGTCGACCACCGACGAAATGGTCTCTTTGGAAAGCATCTCGGAGATAAAGCCGTTGAGGTAGTCGAGCATGACGTTGGTGGAGGGGATACCCGCGGGGCCCGACTGGGCGGTCGAGATTTCGACCTCAAATAGCCCGGCAAGACGAGCCGCCTCATCGATTTGGACCAGGGTTTCGTGGGCGGCCTGAGCGTTTGCAGGGAGATCCTTGACCCAGTCATCCATCAGGTCGGCGATGGTCAGGCAGCTCTTTTTGTAGAGAGTGCGACCGGGCAACTCGACTTCGCCCACGGTTTCTGCCTTCTCTTCATAAGTCTTGGCATAAAATTCACAGTATTTGCCCCAGGTAAACTTGGGGGACTCACCCGAGTGGATCGCTTCCAAGATGCGGAGCATGGTATTGGCGGCAGGCGACCCGTAAGGCCCGTAAAGGGAAAAGATATGAGAATAGGCATCGAGGGCTGCGTTGAGCTGAGGGAGGATGTCCTGAGAAGCCTCATGGCTCTCCATCAGTTGGGCGGTATCGTGCTGCTCGAGGGCTTCCCGGGCGGCTCCCAGCCATTCGAGATACGACTCGAGTTGGGCCAACAAATTCAGACGAGCGTCCTTGGAGGCTTCCAGGAACCCCTCACCGCGAGCCTCAGCTCGTTTGGGGACCTCTTCGATCTCCCGGCGAGCAACCTGCTCTTGCCGGCCGATCTCCTGCAGGGTTTCGGTGGAGTCTTCTCCCCCGATGGCTACCATCAGGCCGAAGCGAATCTTGTCGATGGGGTGATCTGAATCTGCACGTGGAATCATGAGCGGTCTACCTTTCGAGCCAAGGGTTCTCTTCTGGTTTTGGGGATACCTGCGGAGGAGGAACTGTGCTGTCGATTGGCAAGCACCTCTGATGAACACCTGGCTCTCTCCTTTCATCGATGCCCGCTTCGGAAACACCTCCGAAGAGGTGCTCTTTACCAACCTGGCCTACGGGACCAGAATCCTTTGCCAGCGCGATTCCTGGCAAAAATTGCGGGGGGTATCCGAGGGCGAGTATCTCCCTGACGATCCCTGGTTGAAACGAGCCGAAGCGGCCTTTCTGATTATGTCTGAAGCGACCGAAGTTCCCTGGCCCGACTTCATCTTGAGGCTGGAAGCAGAGATGCGGAAATATCTCAAGAAGCTGACCGGAGTGGACCACCCCCGGGCCACCGAAAAGGCGGCACTTTCCAAATTGCTGGATCTCACCGAGGAGAGTTTTCGAGAGCACTCCATGCCCCAGCCCTACTCCGGGCCCAGGCAAAACGTAGGACCCCTGATGAACAAGCCGTCAAGGCTGGTCGATTTCATGTTTTGCCACACCCGAGCCTTCATTGAGCACGACCTGGAGGATGGCAGCAAGGATCTCACCTTCGGTCTGGTCGAGAAGTTTTTCGATCGGCCGGCTCTCAAGTTGCGCTACGAGCAGCAGTTCTGCATCCCCCGGACCACCCAGAAGCGCGCCGAATTGATGATCGAGCGGCTCAAGCCCGGGAGTAGGGTACTGGTTTTAGGAGACGACGACCTGGTTTCACTGGCCCTGGTGGAGTTCACCGATCAACTGCAGGTCGATGTCCTGGAGTTGGACCCCGACCTGGTGAGTTTTTTGAAAGAAAAGGGTGGCGAGCGGTTGACCGTGCTGGAGCACAACCTGCGACACGGTGTGCCGGACTCCATGAAAAACTGCTACGACGCGGTGACCACCGACCCGCCTTACGCCGATGACGGTATGCGCTTTTTCCTGGAATGCGCCAAGGCGTCTTTGAAGGATCGGGCCGAAAGCAGGCTCTTTCTCACCACTTACCCCGGTCTCTTGGAGTCCCCGGACAAGTTCTGGTCAGACCTGGAGGAACTGGAGCTTGAGATCCTGGAGACCAACCACCACTTCAGCCGCTACATCTACAACAACAGCTACCGCGTCCAGCATCTGGCTGCCCTGCGCTATCTGGGCTCGCCGATCCACCCGACCACGGAGCTCTTAGGTTTTCCGTTTTTGTACGCCCACTTTTTTGAATGCCGTCGCTAACTGAGTAGCCAGGGAATCTGGTCACCGTAATTGTAGCCGTGCTGGTCGCTCCCGTCGGGACGCCGCGCTCCGAGCAAATAAGAAGCGATCTGTTGTAGGTCGATGGTTTTCTGAGTGTAGGGATCGTCCTGGTGATTGACCACTCGTACCTTGGGGTCGTTGTGAAACTGAGCGTTGGCCTGCGTCGGATGGCCATAGAGAACAGCCTTGTCGATCTTGGAGCGGGTGTTCTGGTTGGCCATGACCTCTCCGGCCACCCAGGCTCCCTGACTGTGGCCTCCGAGGACGACCTTCTTGCCCCGCCGGTTGGCTTCTTCCACGATCATACGGGTCGTCTCCATGCCGGTTGAAACCCCACCGATCATGTCCAGGTTGGCCGGGTAGTCCACGGCCACGGTGCTGGCGTCATTTCCTACGCTGTTCTTAAACTTCTTATCCACCCCTTTCTGGCCGGTACCCGGCACCCACAGAGCTACCGTGTCTTTCGACCAGTCAATGTTCTCAAGTGCAGTGCCGGCGTTTTTGCGAGCCAGAGCCTGATCGGCTTGTCCGGGCAACTGGCCGGCCTTTCTCGGGTCTCCGGGCTTGAGCATGTCGGTGAATGAGCCGTTACTGACAGCTTTTATCCCCCCGGACAGGTTGTTGAGATCTCGCTTCTGATTCTCCGGTAAGTTCGGATTGAGTGCTTTCCCCATGCCGGCAAGATCCAGATCGAGACCCCCCTTGCCGCCCCCGAAGGTGTCGTTGAGACCCTGCAGGAGGTGGTTGACCCCTTGCGACAGTGGGTCTCTGGCCTCGGTAGAGAGGGAAACTTTGTCGCCTTTCGGGCTGGGCGCCTTACCGAGGCTGTTGGTCTTGCCGGTCTGCCTGGCTGCGGGTTGGAGTACCGAAGCGGCCGTTCTGGTCAGGTTCTTGAGGATATCCATGCTAGCTTTCTCCAGTGAATGAGTCTTTTATCATTAGAGCAAACTCATTAGTTCGGAGACTGGGTATCGCGCCGCCAAATGTTGACAAAATGTTTCGACTTTTGGGGGGTCATCGTGAAGGAGTAATTGTTGCCTACCTGAATGGATGCGCACTATATTATTTAGCGGAGGGTGTTATGACGTATAAGAATTGTGTCATGACGATGTTTTTCACGATTTGTCTGAGTATGATTATCGGCTGCGGCACGTCCAAGGTCGACGTGTTCATTCCAACGACTGGAAGCGGAGGCGGAAGCGGAGGCCCCGCTCCCAGCGCTGACTACGGAGAAGCTCCCGACGGGGGCCTCACAAACTACCCCCAATCCTTTGCCCAGGTGGGCAGCTTCCCAACTCTCTTTGCCAACAACGGCGCCAGGGTACTGAACCTGGACGGTGCTGTGATCGGGACTACTGCGAGCGCCGAATTAGACGCCGATGATCCCGCCGATCCTGATGGTGCGACCAACTTCGAGCAAGCTAATGGTCAGACCGAGTGTGATGCAGCCAAGGTTCTCTCGACCATCCTCCACTCCATCCCGCCTCAGACCAGGATCGGTTTTCCAGTGAGTGTGCCCGAGGGTAATACAGGGGGTACCTATTTTGCCAACGTGCTGATCGATCTGAATATGGATGGACAGTGGTCCGGGGGAGCCGAATGGGTCGTGCAAAACAAAGAGATCAGTCTGGTCTCAGGGCAGCAATTCTTTGTTAGTTCAGACTTTTTCACCATGACCAACGGTGATCTGATCCCGGTGGGCGCCTGGGGTCGGGTGGCTCTGACCACGGAGCAGGTCAGCGGTACCGAGTGGGACGGTAGTGGCGAGTTTACCCGGGGCGAAATCGAAGACTTTTTCGTGCCCGACACGGACGATTGCCCACGACTGTTACGGGTGAGTTTTGGCAAAAATCCACCCATATATGACAACACAATTGCGAATGTCGACACGATCACCATCGAAAACGTACATCCTGCGGACCCATCAGGGGCGACTTTTAACTGGACTCTGCAGCAGTTGCTAGGGAACGTTGTTGTCACTCCCGTTCCCGCACCTGGCCCGGGGGAGGTCGGACCGGGTGGCACTCCCTGTACTCCTTTGCCTGGAGTTCCTCGGAAGTTCGTGATCGATTGGACTAGTACCGTTGGAAATCTAACGCGCTACCGGGTTGATCTGAACAATGTAGCCCCGCGGGCTTTGGCTCAAGAAGTTTTGGGGCAAGTCGAGATTGTGGTCGGACAGTCCCAGCACCGAATATTTCCGCCATTTGCCGAAGCCTACTTTGTGAGTATCCCCCACGGCTTGATCGAGGGTTTTATTGATGCCCCGAACGGTGAACCGATTCTCAATGCGACCATTACTGCCGATATCAGTTTGCCCCCCAGCGTAGAGGCTGGCTTCTTTTCTATGCTGGCTCAGAGTGGTCCACGAAAAGTCACGGTTTCAGCCCCGGGCTTTAAGACCGCGATAATTGATGTGAATGTCGGGGAGTTTGAGACGACCCGGCTCCACGTGATTTTGGAACGGGAATAGAGCTTCTCTGAAATAGCTAAGTTGCTCGTTGCCGGGAGTGAATCTCTCCCGGCAACGTCTTTTAGATCGTACTGCGTTTGGTGGAGAGCAACCAGAGTGCGTGCACCGATCCCGGCAAGCCGCCCAGTAAGGTTAGCAGCAGGTTGATCCAGAAGTGCTTGCTGAGTCCCACCAGCAGAAAAGCTGCCACGGGGGGTAAGAAGATGGCAATTAAAATATAAAGAATAATCATTTAAAGTGATCCTTTCTGAGCCTCGCTCATTCTGTGCCAATAGGCCAACCACTCGAACACCTATCCGTGATTTTTTACCCCATACTTTTGGATAGTGACCTGGTTAATAAACACGAACATTTTTTCGATAAATGAAGGGAGGTCAAGTTTGATTGATAATTTTTCATGACAAGAGAGGGTAGGTGCCTTGTTATGAAGTTGGGATTGGACCTTGGTAGCTCGACGCTCAGGATGGCGGACGAGAAGCAAGGGGTCTTCTTACGGGAAGCCTGTGTTATCGGAGACGGTCTGGCCGGCGGGCCGGCCTTTGTGGTGGGAGCCACAGCCGAAAAGATGTTGGGACGCACTCCCGAGCATCTGCACGCGGTTTGTCCGATGGGGCGGGGAGTGGTGAGCGCTCCCCTGGCCACCGGAGAGTTTTTAAAACAGTTATTACCGAGGGCGGTTGGTTGGCGTTGGAAATGGCGCCCCGAAGTGGTGGCGGCCGTGCCGGCCCGGATCACCGAGCCTCAGAAGGAATCTCTGGTCAAGGCCTTGAGGTTTGCCGGCGCCAGCAACGTGAGCTTGATGGCCAAGCCGGTGGCAGCGGCCCTGGGGGCGGCCCCCGAGACCGGAACCAGACGCTCCACCATGGTGGTGGATGTGGGCGCCGAGACCACCGAAGTCGCGGCTCTGGCTCCGGGGATCGTGGTGTGTGAGGCGATCCCCCTGGGGGGGCGGCAGTTCGACGACGCCATCCTCTGCCATCTGCGCAACGTTCATGGACTGGAAGTGAGTCGGGAGACCGCCGAGGAACTGAAGAAGGAACTGGGGTCGGCCCATCCGGTTCGGGAGCAAAAACTGGTCAAGGTGTTCGGGCGGGAGATGGACTCCAGTCTGCCCCACGCGGTTGAGGTCAACGGCAAAGAATTGCGCGAGTGCTTGTTGCACCCGCTGAATCAGATTGTGTCGCTGGTCAAACAGACTCTGGACAAAACCCCGCCGGGGCTCTCTTCCGATATTTTTGAACACGGGCTGGTGCTCACCGGCAACGGCGCCCTTTTGAAAGGCCTGGACGAGTTCCTGGCCGATCGCTGCGGGCTCAAGGTGCGGGTAGCCCCTAATCCCGGAGACTGCGCCGTGTTGGGCCTGCTGCGAACCACTCACGACTTTCACCAGAAGCAGACGGAAGAGAATTAGGAGCGAAGTATGCTTTACACCGAAAGCATGGAGATGGCCAGCCCCTTGTTGGTCCGGGAAGTGATCCAGCCTGAAACAAATAAGCAGAGTCTCGCCGAGGCCGTCAAAAACCGAATGGCCAAACCCCGGATGGACCTGGGTTTGTGCATGGGCAGTGACTCGTTCGTGGTTTGTACCGGCTCGGATTCGGTCGTTCACCCCGCCCGGGTGGCCGTTCGAGAGCACAACGGGCAGTTGGTCTCCTTGGGGGCGCAGGCCGCCGAGATCGAAGGCCGGGAGCCCGAAGGGGTGAAAGTGGTGCGGCCCATTACAGCCGGCATCGTGTCCGACCCCAAGCTTTCCGCCAGGCTCATGGCCCGGGCCATCGCCTCGGCCAAGCACGGACTGGTTTCCCAACCGCGCGTCGCTCTGGCCGTGCCGGCCGGACTGACGGCGGTGGAGAGCCAGGCTCTGTTGGCCACCGCCAAGCGGGCTGGAGTCCGAGCTGTATACCTGGTGGACCAGGCCCTGGCTGCCGCCATCGGAGCGGGCCGCGATCTGCTGAAGGCCGAAGGGCATCTGGTGGTGCACGTGGGCGCCGGGGTCTCTCAGGTAACCGTCTCCTCGCTGGCGGCCCCGGTGCTCTCCCGGGCCCTGCGGGTGGCCGGCGATACCATGTCTGAGGCACTGCGAGAGCATATCCGCCGAGAGCACAACCTGTTGATCGATTTCAAGGTGGCCGAGGCGGTCAAGAAGGAACTCGGAAGCGCCTTGCCGCCGGTGGCTAATCGAGAGATGAAGATCGTGGGCCGGGAACTCGGCGTGGGCAAACCGGTCGAGAAGACGGTGAATTCCACCGAGGTTTATGAGGTGCTGCGACCGTTTCTTGCGCAGATCGCTCAGGAGGCCCGCTGGGTGGTGGGACAGATGCCCGCAGAACTCTTGAGCGACGTGCACCGCAACGGCGTGATCCTTTCCGGAGGCATGGCCCGGTTGTATCGCTTCGAGGAGTACCTCTCTCAGGAGATTCGGCTGCGGGTCATCGTGCCCAAGGAGCCGGGCGCGGTGGTAACACGAGGCTTGCAGGCCCTCTTAAACACCTCGGCGCTCCGCAAGGCCGTCTTTGGGAGCCGCAAGAAGGCCCCCCACGAGCCCGCCGGAGAGCCTGCTTCGGAGCGCCGTACCACCGGACTCCTGGGAGCACTGCTGCTGACCTCGGCGCTGGCTTTTGCCGCCAACTCGGCGCCCCAACTCCAGCACGGAGCGTCGTCGACCCTGGACCACTATCTCAGCGGGATGGTCACTCCGGCGGCTCCCCTGGGAGAGGGCTGGGGTTGGCACCAACCCGATGCAGCGGATGCCGAGAATATTGAGCAGCGCAGACGCGACCAACTGGAGCAAGAAAACGCTCGCCTCAGGAGCCTGCTGAATGCCCCGAAGAAGGGCACCCAGGCGGCCGGCACGAGCCACCTGGTGGCCGACGTGGTGGCCCGAGACCCCCGGGGCTGGATGTCCACGTTGACCCTCAACGTGGGTGCCAAGCAGGGAGTCCAGAAGGGCATGACCGTTTCCGACGGTACCAATCTGGTGGGGCAGGTGAGCCGGGTCCAGAACGATAGGTGCCAGGTCCGGCTTTTCACCGACTCCAAAGCCGTGGTGGCTGGCAAACTTCAAGATCGTAAGACCGCCGGCGTGGTGGTAGGCAAGGGCGACCACACCGTGGAGATGCGTTATCTGGACCCGGATGCCGGGGTGAAAAAAGGGGACTGGGTGGTGACCAGTGGCCATGACGGAGTCTTTCCGCCCGGTATCCGCCTGGGCCGGGTGGCTCAGCTAAAACAAGACGCTGAGAAGAACTATCTGGCCGCCACCATCCGGCCCTCGGTCGATGTGAGCAACCTGGAAAACGTGGTCGTTCTAAAGAGCTGATGCGTCTCTTCATACCCGTCATACTCAGCTTGATCCCGGTGGCGGTGTTCTTGCAGAGCACCCTGCTGGCTCAGGCCCTGCCGGGAGGCGTGACTCCGAGCCTCACTTTTCTGCTGGTCTTGGCCTCGGGCTTTCGCCTGGGGGCGGCGGGTGGAGCGGCCACCGGTTTGTGGGGCGGTGCTCTCATCGGTGCGGCCGCAGGAGCGCTGGCCGTTCCCTTGAGCCTCTTTTACGGAACAGCCGGTTTCCTGGCTGGAGTACATTGCGAACGAAAACCGCACCGCTGGACTTTGCCTCTGGTCTCCCTGGCGCTCTTTGCCCTGCTAATTTCCGGCGAAAGCTGGCTGCTTCGAATCTGGGAAGGCCGGGAGCCTTCGCTTTCCTGGAAGTTTGCCAGTCTGGGTTGGATGGCTCTCGCGAGCCTGGTCTTCTTGGCTCTACCGCGCTTGAGAGAAAGGTGATGAAGCCTGCCCGAACTTTCAAGGCTCGAATCCGTCAGTTCGGCCTGGCTGGCACCCTTTTTCTTACAGTCTTAGGAGCCCGGCTCTATGAGCTTCAGGTCGTGAAGGGCTCCGAGTACCTTGAAAAGGCCCACCGGAACACGGTGGTGGTAGAGGCGCGTCCGGCGGCCCGGGGCCGGATCCTGGACTGCCGCGGTGAGATCCTGGTGAGCAATGCGCCCCAGTTTGAGCTGGTGGTCACTCCCAGTGAGCTGAGGGACCGCAAAGAGGTTATCAAAGAGCTGAGCCGACTGCTGGACGAAACCGAGCCGGAGTTGGAGAAGAAGATCCGCGCGGCCGCCCCCCACGCCCCACTGGTGCTGCAGCGCGACCTCACCCAGGACACCCTGGCCCGTGGCACCGAGATCGCCGAGTATCGAAAAGGGGTGGGTGTGCGGGCGGGAGCCATCCGGCGGTTCAAGTACGGCAAGATGGCCTCCCACCTTTTCGGCTACGTGGGAGAGATCAACGCTGAGGAACTGCGCACCAGGCGCGACCTGGGTTACGCCATGGGTGATGGGATCGGGAAGGTGGGTCTGGAGAAACAGTACGATACCTTGCTAAGAGGGAGAAAAGGGGCTGACCAGATCCACATCGATGTGCTCGGGCGTACCGTGAGCCAGACGGAGCTCCGACCCTCCACCCCGGGCCCGGACCTCTACCTTCACCTGGATGCTCAGCTTCAACAGGTCGCTGAAAAGGCGCTCGGAGAAACTCTGGTGGAACTCTGGAAGCAGAACGGTGAGCGCTCCGGGGGGACGGTGGTGGTGATGGAGGTGAAGACCGGAGCGGTGAAGGCCCTGGCCAGTCTGCCCCAGTACGACCCCGTCCCTTTTGCCCGGGGGATCAAGTACAAGGAGTACCAGGCGCTCTTAGACGATCCGGGATTTCCTCTGGTCAACCGGATGATCCACTCCGCCTTCTCCCCGGGTTCCACCTTCAAGTTGGTCACGGCCACCGCCGCCCTGCAGGGAGGGCTCTGCACCACCGCTAGCTATTTCGTGTGTGGAGGGAGTTTCGGTCCGGCAAACTGCTTCGTGCGCTCCGGTCACGGGGGCATCAGCTTCGAAGACTCCATGGCCCATTCGTGCGACGTGGTGTACTACAAATTGGGGTTTGAGATGGGGATCGCTCATCTACGAAAATGGTGCGCGCTCTACGGGCTGGGCTCCCCCACCGGTATCGATCTACCGGCAGAAACCGGAGGCCTCTTGCCCAGTCCGGAGTGGAAGTTGAGAGAGTGGGAAGACCGGTGGTACGACGGGGACACCATCAATATGTCGATCGGCCAGGGCTTTCTGCTGGTATCTCCCTTGCAGATGGCGGTGGTCACGGCGGCGGTGGCCAACGGCGGCTACGTGGTGCGCCCCACCCTGGCCATGAAAGCCGTGGCCAAGAACGGTGCGGTGCTGCTGGAGCCTGAGCCAGCGCGCACCCAGTTGCCCGCCAAGCCTGAATTTTTGGCATCGGTGAGGAGAGGAATGCGAGGGGCGGTGCTCCATGGGACGGCGGTAGCCACCAATCTGCCTCAGGTTCAAGTGGCGGGCAAGACCGGAACGGTGGAAAACAGTCCCAGTATTCACAACAAGCACGGACGTAACCACGTCTGGTTTGTGAGTTTTGCCCCCTACGACGATCCCGAGGTGACGGTGGTCGTGTTTCTGGAAAAATCCCACGGCTACGGTGGTGGCTTGGCCGCACCCATCGCCCGCCAGGTCTACGAAAAGCTGTATCCGCAAGGATGGGAGAAAGAGCGAAAAGAGGCCAAGCCTCATGCGTAGACTTCGCTTCCTCGATCTCAAGCTCTATCTCCCCCTGGCCGGAATCCTGACCTTGCTCTGGCTCGCCCTGTATTCAGCCACCCAGTTCGGGCAGGCCGGGGAGGCCATACGTCAGTTCGGCTATATCGCGGTGGGGTCGGTCGTGATGCTGTTTCTGAGCGGACTGGACTATCGAGTCTTTCGAAAAGCGGTGGTGCCCCTCTATCTCGTGACTCTGGGCGTTCTGGGGGCGGTGCTGGTGATGGGGGAGTCGGTCAACGGCTCCCAGCGCTGGCTAAGCCTGGGCTCCCTGGGCACCTTTCAACCCTCGGAACTGGCCAAGCTCACGAGCGTCATCGTGGTGGCCGTCATCCTGTCGGAAAAGCTGACCTGGCGCAGGGCGGCGGCGGCTGCAGCGGCGCTCGGTCCGCTCTTTCTGGCCATTCTGGTTCAACCCGACCTGGGCACCTCGCTGGTACTGGTGGCCATCGGTGTGGTCATGGCCTACGTGGCCGGGGTCAATGGAACGCTTCTATTTTCTGTGCTGGGGCTGGGCGCTTCGGCGCTTCCCCTGGTTTTGAAAGAGTACCAGCGAGATCGGTTGATGGTTTTCGTGAATCCCGAGATCGATCCGAGCGGCATGGCCTACTCCCTGGTTCAGTCTCAGACGGCCATCGGATCCGGCGGCCTTTTAGGTAAGGGCTTGATGAAGGGTCATATGACCCAGCACGGGTTTGTGCCGGAGAACTGGACTGATTTCATCTTCACGGTGGTAGGCGAGGAGTTGGGGTTGGTCGGGGGAGTTGGCCTACTCGTCATGTTTGCCATGTTGCTCTTTTTCATTCTCCACACCGGCTACCACGCCGTGGACCGTCTGGGCGGACTGCTCTGTGTGGGGGTGGCCACCCTGCTCTTGTTTCAGGTCTTCGTGAATATGGGAATGACCATCGGTCTTGCACCGGTGGTCGGTATCCCACTCCCCTTCGGCAGTTACGGGGGCAGCGCTATTCTGGTCTACATGGCCGGGGTTGGTATCGTGGGCAGCGTGAGGATCGAATCTCGGATCCCCGAAGACCCCCTCTCCGATTCCGTGCACCCCAGTATGGAGGGGCCTTCCCTGGGTATTCTTAGTAGTTCTGGTAAGGGATGAGCTGGGTGTAAGTGCCGTCCGGGTTCTGCACCGTGGGGTACTGAGACTGGGTGTTGGGATACATGTAGCTCTGGCCGGTGTTGGGGTTTACGTACTCGTAGCGATCGTAGATCGTGTTGACGTACTGGTGATGATTCTTTTCCCGCTGCACTTGGGCAGACTTTAGGCCGTTCATGTAGTTGTCGAAGTTTGCGTTGGCCTGCTTCATCTTGTTTTGGTGAGCGTAGAAGGCGTTCCAGTTTTGTTGCTGCCGGTTGTTGTACGCTTGCTGACCTTCGGCGGTGGTCGTCTCCCACTGGCGCTGGGCCAGCCACTGTTGGAGGTTGCCCTGGATCTGCTCGTAGGGGCGGTAATCGCGGTGGTGAGTGCGATATACGTATTCGTTGAAATCGTTTCTGACCTTGCTGGCGATTTGGGGATTGTGAAGCTGGCTCGGGTTGGCGGCGATACGCTGCAGGTAAGAGTACATCTGCTCGTGGTACTGCTTTTCATAAGCCGCCAGTTGATACATCTGGGAGTTGTTAGCCATGCGGGCGATGTCCATCTGGGAAATAGCCGTTTGGTGGCTGGACTTGATGATCTGGTAGGCGTTTTGAATCTGGGCGTTGATCTCCTGATCGGTAAGCGCCGAGGCAAAGCTCGTGCTGATGAAGATAAAAAGTATGGCAATGAGTTTTTTCATAACGGTGACTCCCTTGTAGAGATAGTAACGGCTCTCACCGGAATT
>JBAYRN010000117.1:0-17505 GCA_041676625.1 Vulcanimicrobiota bacterium | reverse complement strand
TTTATTATCTTCCGTCCGGAGAATGGCGGGTTAATATAGCACACCCGATAAGGTGAAGAATATTAGAGGATCACTAGAAATTCTAGAATTCTTAAATGTATATATCACGAAACGCTGGAAATCAATCTTGATGGTCGGCCTGATGATGCTGGGATTGGTGAGCGCTCAGCAAGAGTGGATCGAATACACCAACTCTCGCTTCGGCTATTCGCTAAGGCTGCCGGTGGGTCTGGCGGTTTCCAATCGGGCGGCCGATGGGTCCGGGCTCACCTGGCAAACCGGCACGGTGCGGGTCCAGGTCTCCGGCACCAACAACCCCTACAAGATTGCGCCTCAGCAATACTTTTCCGGGATCAAAGGGGCGGCCGGAGACCGCATTGTAGCCGAAGAGCACGGTAAAACCGCCCAAGGAGTGCACTGGTACGAGATACTCTTTACCAGGGAGAGTCGTCGCGTGCATCGCAAGGTTTTTGTAGCCGATGGCTCCATCAACTCCCTCGAGTACTCCTACGGTTACCGCTTTCGAGAAGACAAAGAAGCCCTGGCCAGACGGGTGCTGCAGAGCTTCAAGCCGGGGGACCTGAGGTCCGCCTGGTGAGCTTGCGGGAAACCTGCTTGTGGTCGCTCGCCCTGACCACTGCCCTGTTGGCCCCCATGTTGCTGACCACGGAGTACTACTGGGGAGCCGGTCAGGACCTGGTTCTCAATCACCATCCCATCCGCCAGGCAGGCTTTCAGGCGCTCAGAAGTGGTGAATGGCCGCTCTGGTATCCTTACCTGGGCACCGGCTTACCCTTCCAAACCGGGCTGAGAACCATGGCCTATCCTTGGCACGCTCTGGGGCTGTTTGTGGATGCTGGGGTCCAGCTCAAGCTCTCCATTTTCGGGCATCTTTTTCTGGCGATCTTTTTCATGTCGGCTCTATTGAGTTGGCTGGGGATGAGCCGCCCCAGTTGTTTGATCGGCGGGCTGACCTACGGTGGCTCGGGATTCTTTTTCGGCCACCTGTACGCCGGCCATATCGACTGGATCGAGCCCATCGCTTATCTGCCGGGCGTGTTCTGGGCGGTTTTAGGGGCTTTTCGCTATCGAGGAGCGGGCTGGACCGTGGTGGCGGCGGCTGCTATCGGCTGGCTCGCCCTGGCGGGCCACTATCAGCCTGTCTATCTCACTGTGCTGGGAGTTTCCGTATTGCTGGTGACGATCTCTTTGACCGGTTCGAGATATGCCTGCCAGCCTCTAAATTTCGCCGAACCCTGGGCTCGCCTGCTCAAGGATCGCCGGGATGATGCTTGCCCCTGGACCTTGAGCTGCTTCAGGGTGGACTGGGCCTCACGCAGGCGAGATCTGCTGGGCTTTTTCCATCGCTTTTTCTTGATGGGATCACTGGCACTGGGGCTGCTCGCGTTCCGCCTTTTGCCAAGCGTTCAATCTCTTTTGGCTTCCAATCGCTTGCTCTCGGCCGACGATTTCTCCGGCGAGGCTCCCGCCTGGCAGACTCTTTTTACCTACCTCCTGCCGCATTTCTTTGAGGGGAAGAGTACCATCCTGTGCTGGAGTAGTTGGCCCAGTTGGGAGGCGCAAGGTTATCTGGGCGTAGCCGCACTGGGCCTGGCCGCGGTGGCCTTTCTCGGTCGGCGCGAGGAGTGGTTCGGCCCTGGGCTGGCCGCCTTGTTCTGTTTCGTCATGAGCCTGGGTGCCAACACCCCGCTCTATACCGCCTGGAAGGCCGTCGACCCCCTGCTACAGAATTTTCGTGCTCCCGGCCGATTTGGGCTGATCCTGACCTTTTTCGCGGGTTGGTTGGCGGCGCTGGGTTGGGAACTGCTGCAACGAGAGCGCGTTTCGCGCAGGAAAGCAGTGATGGTAAGTCTGATCGTAGGGGTTCCTGTGCTGTTGCTGGTCCTGTGGCTCCATAGCCAGGGCTCGTCGATGCAAGGATGGGCAAAGTTGGTCCACTCGGTGGCTCCTCCGGCAGCCTGGAGCTACTTGCTCGAGCCGCACGCCGACAATCTGACGGGCTTGCTACAATACAACCAGACCGGTTCGCTTTTCGCGTTGGGGGTGGCCGCGGCGACCACCCTCATCATCGCAACCCGGGGCCCCCGCACCGGCATGATCGCGGTTCTGGTGGTTCTGTTCGATCTGGTGGTGTTCGCCTCGCCTTACTTGAAGACCGCTCCGCCTGCGGCCTTCACGCTGCCGAGCGGAGTGGTGAGTTATCTCTCGCAGCAGCCCGAGAGTCGCGTTTTGTGGGAGAGGGACTTGAATTGGTACGGCCGGTTCGGTATGGCCGGGCTGAGCGAGGCCACAGCCTACGACTACTTCCTGGCTCCCGCCTATGTCCAGGCGGTGAACATCCAGGACGGGGCGCCCCTCGATCGCTCCATGACCCTGGTCAGTGACGGGGACGGCGGGCCTCTGTGGGATGTGCTCGGCGTGCGTTATTTGATCCGTAGGACTCCGTTGAGCGATGCCCGCTACCGATTGGAGACTCAGGTGGATGGATGGCTGATCTATAAGTCTGAGAGCGCTTTACCCCGTGCGTTTTTGGTAGAGAAGGTCGAAGTCTTGCCCACTCAAGAGGTCCTGAAATTGGCCGGGACCGACCCGGGGCTGTTCGCCGATACGGCCTTCCTGAACCCGGAGCAGCCAGGCCTGGGTCAGACCCTGAATCGAGCAGATCGGTTCGCGCCGGTCTCGGAGCTAGAGTTGTCCTTCAATTCGGTCCGGATCCAGGCAGAAAACTCTAGGCCGGCGGTTCTGGTGCTCAACGACACCCCCTGGCCAGGCTGGTCGGTCAGCGTAGACGGGCAACCGGCCTCCATCCTCAGTCTCAATGGCGGCTTGCATCGTGGGGTGGAACTTCCTCCCGGGCGGCATCTGGTGGAGTTTCGCTACTGGCCGCGGTCGCTGTCGGTGGGAATCGTGGTCAGCCTTCTGTGGGTTTTGCTGTGCCTGCTCCTGGCTCGTCCGTGGGTGCTATCGGGCCCCGGCGGTAGATCTCGCCGCCGGATACCTTCTCCTGTAGGTGATACCCCTCCAGGAGAGTGCTGAGCAACCACAGGTACTCGGATCGCAGATCGTCGGGGATGAGCCCGGGATAGTCTCTGAGGATGCCGTCCTGATCCAGGGGAAAATGGTAGAGATACTCGGGCTGGGCGGCTTCAATGGCCTGACGGGCCTGTTCGATTTGTTGACGGGTGTATAAAAGAGGTGGTAGGACCGGTGACCGGACCACATTCTTGATACCGCTAAGGAAGAGAAACCCCGAGGCGTAGGGGAAAGCCGCCGAGGGTGTACCGGGAGGGGTCAGAGCGTAGACTCTGCGATAGAGGGCGTTCAGCGCCTGGGCTTGCTCAGGGTGGGCTGCGTAAAGGGTGCCCCGGGGCGTGGTGATGGGGAAGCGATAGTTGCGGGCATCGGACAACGAGAACAGGAAGCTGGTCGCGTAGATCCCCAGCAAGGCGGACACCCAGAGGCGAGGACGAGGCATCCATCGACGGATCCCGTAGGCCAGGCAGAGGTACCAGAGTGGAGTCAGATACTTCATGTACAGCATGTCCTGGCGGTGTCGACAGACCACCGTGAACACCAGCAGACCGCACACGACCACCGCGAAAGCCGGAACCCGCCGTCTCTCCTTCCAGGCTGCGATTGAGCTGAGTATCAGCACGGGAAAGAACAAGCCGTAATCGATCGTCCAGACCAAAAGGTACGACACAGCGTGGGCGGCCCAGACGGCAACGGGAAAGCTGAAGGTGCTATTCTTCCAGGAAGCCCAAAAGCCGGACCAGCGGTCGGTCAAGTGGCTTAGATTGTAGGGCGACCGATTGAACTCCACGGTCAGGCCGACCGAACTGGCGATATTGTCTCGCCACACCTCCTGGGGGGTTGAGGTGACCAGGACATAGCTCCACAGGAGCAGGCTGCTACTGAGGAAAGCGGCCAGGAGCCACCCCGCACTGCGCCGGTCCAGGCCCTTTCTTCCGGCCACCAGAACCAGCGCGCCGGTCACCAGTAACGCCGCCGCCTCTGACTGTAAGGTCCAGCAGGCGCCGGAAAAGGAGACACCGTAGGCGGCCAGAGCCCCGGGCCGGGGCTTTTCCACCCAGTGAGCCAGGGCCAGGATGCCGCACAGAAAGAAAACGATGGCGATCCAGTGGTAACTCAAAATCGGAACCTGACTCAGAGCACCGGAAAGGAGCATGGCCCAGGCCAATAACGCCCACGGACGGGGCATGAGCCGGCACCCGATCTCGAAAACTAGCAACCCGACCACTGCGGTAGTCAGGAGCATGCCCACCCGGACGGCGGTCATCCCTACTCCCATCACCGCAAACAAGAATGCGGTCAGAACGTAGGAGCCGGTGGGAAATCTGGAGTCCCAATCGCGGTAGGGGAATTCTCCGTTTAGCAAGCGCTCGGCGCCCAGCGAGACCACGGCCTCATCATGGATGCCGATGTGGTACTGGGAGAAGGCGGGTAGATTCACCAGCAGACCGACTACAAAAACCGCCAGCTGCCAGTGCCGGTGGGCGGCCGGGGCTGCCCGCGTGGGCGTCCTGGTCTGCTTCATAGCGAGCAGGTTCTTGGCCCGGGCCATTCGGCCCTGCGAAAGGACTTGGCGGCTGAGTTGTTAACCCAGAAGAAAACCTGATGTGAGGATTTCATTTTGAAACGAGGATTGCGTCTGATGCTGTTGTTTGTCCTTATGAGCTTTTCCGTACCCGCCGTGGCCGAGGAGAACCCTCTGGTCAAACCCTGGTCAGGGCCCCACGGAGGGGTGCCTCCCTTCGACGAAGTGACCACCGAGCGCCTGGGGAAAGCCCTGGAGCAATCGTTGGCGAGCTATCGGCAAGACGTGTTGAAGGTCGCTCAGAACGCCGAATCACCGACCTTCGCCAATACCATCGAGGCGCTAGAGCACGCCGGTGACGAGTTTGAACGGGTCACCACCATCTTCAGCGTCTATTCGGCCAATATGAACAACGCTGAGATTCAGGCCATGGAGCGGGAGTGGTCTCCGCGCTTTTCGGCCATCTCCGATGAGGTGATTCAGAATAAAGAACTTTTCGACCGGATCGATACCCTGTATCAGGCTCGTGAGTCGCTGAAGCTGAGCCCTGAGCAGGATCGTTTGCTCTGGCTCGTTCATAATCGCTTCGTCAAATCCGGGGCGCAGCTAGATCCGAAACAAAAAGAAGAACTCAAGGAGATCAACGGCCGCCTGGCCGGCCTCTACACCGATTTCGGACAGAACCTGCTGGCTGATGAGGAGAATGACAAAGTCGTGCTGGACTCGGAGGAGCAACTGGCCGGGTTGCCGGACACCTTGATCGATGCCGCGGCCGCCGAAGCCGAAGAGCTCGGCCTGTCCGGCCAATGGGTGATTCGCAATACCCGCTCCTCGGCCGACCCGTTTCTCACTTACTCCGAGCGCCGGGATCTGCGCCGCAAGGTGTGGGAGATGTGGGTCTCTCGAGGCGACAAAGAAGGCAAGACCGACAACAACGCCATCGTTTCCGAGATCCTGAAGCTGCGAGCACGCAAGGCCAAGCTTCTCGGTTTTCCCACGCACGCCCACTGGCAACTCTCGGATGCCATGGCACAGAATCCGGAAAACGCCATGGATCTGATGAAGAAAGTCTGGGCACCCGCGGTGGAGCGAGTCAAAGAAGAGGTGGCCGATATGGAGGCGGTGGCCCGGGAGCGGGGTGAAGAGATCACCGTCGAACCCTGGGACTACCGATTTTATGCCGAGAAGGTCCGTAAGAAGAAGTACGACCTGGATGCCTCTGAACTCAAGCCGTATTTACAACTGGACAAACTCCTGGAGGCCCAGTTCTGGGTGGCTCAGGAGATGTACGGGCTAACCTTTTCCGAGGTCCAGGGGCTTCCGGTCTTCCATTCGGATGTTCGGGTGTTTGAAGTGCTGGGGCGGGACAAAAAGCACGTGGGGTACTGGTACTTCGACCCTTACGCTCGGGAGGGTAAGCGCTCCGGAGCCTGGATGAGCGAGTACCGAACCCAGGAAGCTTTCGATCAGGTGGTTACGCCGATCGTGAGCAACAACTCCAACTACATCAAAGGAAAGCCCGGGGAGCCGGTGCTGATCTCCTGGGACGACGCCGAAACCATGTTTCATGAATTCGGCCACGCCCTGCACGGTCTGCTTTCCAAGGTGGGCTACCCCACCCTGGCGGGCACCAATGTTTCCCGGGACTTTGTGGAGTTTCCCTCCCAGATCAATGAGCACTGGCTGGCCACCCCGGAGGTCTTAAACCGGTTCGCGCTCCACTACCAGTCCGGCGAGCCCATGCCGGCCGAGCTGATCGAGAAAGTGAAGAAGGCCGAGACCTTCAACCAGGGCTTTTCTACGGTTGAGTATCTGGCTTCGGCGCTGGTCGACATGGAGCTGCACCTGGCCGGGGCAAAGGAGATCGACCCCCGAGCCTTTGAGAAGGATACCCTGAAGAAGCTGGGTATGCCGTCGTCCATCGTCATGCGCCACCGGATCCCCCAGTTTGCCCATATCTTTAGCGGTGACTACTACTCGGCCGCCTACTACAGTTATCTTTGGGCGGAAGTTCTGGACCAGGACGCCTGGAAAGCCTTCACTGAAACCGGCAATCCTTACAATCATGAGGTCGCTGAGCGCTTCATCGAACACGTCTTGAGCGCCGGCAATACCCGAGAACCGGCCGAGTCCTATCGGCAGTTCCGAGGAAAGGAGCCCTCCATCAAGCCGTTGTTGGAGGCTCGGGGCTTTCCCACGGAAGGGGTGAAATGATGATCGGATTATGGAAAAAGATCGGGAGCGGGGCTCTGCTCCTTTGTCTCCTGGCATTGTCTGCGTCGGCCCAGCAGCTAGAGGTGCGGGGCTACCTGGAGAGGACCGAGCCCTTAATGGGGGAGCTCCGGACCAATGTGCGTACTTTTCTAGACGAAGTGCAGCCTCTTCGCGAACAGAGAGATATGGTTGGCCTTAAGGAGGTTGCCGATCGATACATCACGGTGTGGGACGGCCTGCTCTTGAAATTGTCCGAGTTGGAACCGCCGGAGGTAGCTTCCGCTCATTATCAGGCGCTTCAGAGTCTGTTCGCTGCCCAGCGAGAGAGCAACCAGATGATGTCTGAGACCCTGGGGCAACAGATCGAGCTACTCAGAAAAATTGGACAAATGCGAGATGAGGGAGCCAGCGAGGAAGAAATCCAGGATTTTGTGACCGCCAATCCACTGGATCGCGAAGCCCTTGTCGCGAGAGGTGCAAAGCTCAAGTCTACGACCCAGCAAGCCGACGAAGTTTTGGAAACCGAACACGAAAAACTCAAGGCCATAGTAGAAGGACAGCCCGAGGAAGAGAGCTAAGGGTCGTCCTCTCCGTTTTCGGAAGTTTTCCCAGTTGTTAACATTTTTTGCACAGCTTGTATCGGCTTTGCTCATGAAGTTTTTTTAAAAATTGGTTACATGATTGTTAACAAACACCGCATGCTCTAGATCTCCGGTCAAGGTGAGGGAACAATAGCACTATGAACCTCGCCGTACATTCCCACTATAACTGCCAGCACCCACAATTCCCTCAGCCCGCCTACTGCCAGCCGGGTCCTTGCGGACCACAATATGATAGCCCTTTGGGTCAAAGAAGGCCCGGAATGGGAGCCATGCTGGGTGGCCTGGTGGGCTCCATCTTGGGTCAGATGATGTGCCCGATTCCGTTTTTAGGGGCACTGTTGGGCGGAATGATCGGGTCCATGTTCGGCTCGATGCTGGATAATATGTTTGGAGCCGGGGCACCATGCTGCTGCCACAATATGGGGCAGCATTACGGTCCGTACAATGCTCAAATGGGTTTTGAGTACGGCTACCCCATGGACTACCCTTATGCCCCTCCGGGGTTCCACAATCCGCACTACGGCTGTGCTCCTCCGCTCTTTCCTAATTACCAGCCGCCGGTAGCGCCCCATGGCCTGCCCCAACTGGGCTTCAACCCTTTTTACAATCGCCAGGAGCAGCACCACACCCACGAGACTACCCAGAGGCCCCAGGTGGCAGTAGCCATCGCTGGCAAGAACGAACAAGTCCAGACCAACGTTCACGGTCACAACCAGGGCCCTCAGGTAGCGGCCACGGTGGTGGGTGTCAACGAGCAGCGCCAAGAGAACGTCCACGGCAACAACCAGGGTACCCAGGTGGCGGTCACCGCTGCAGGAACAAACACCCAGGCCCAGACCAACGTGACCGGTGATAACCAGGGTACCCAGGTGGCGGTCACCGCGGTGGGTGCCAACACCCAGACTCAAGAAAATGTTCACGGTGACAACAGTGGAAGCCAGACCGCCGTGACCGCGGTAGGGGTCAACACCCAGGCTCAGACCACCGTTACCGGGGACAACTCCGGGACCCAGACGGCGGTGGCCGGGGCCGGTACCAATACTCAGGTCCAGGCTAGCGGCACCGGCGACAACTCGGGCGACCAGACGGCCGTGGTGGGAGCGGGCACCAATACCCAGGTTCAAGCCTCCGAGCAAGGTAGCAACTCCGGCGACCAGAGTGCGGTGGCCGTGGTGGGCACCAATACCCAGGTCCAGGCTAGCGGCACCGGCGACAATTCGGGCGACCAGACCGCCGACACGGTGGTGGGCGGAAACACACAATCTCAAACCACGGTGACCGGGAATAACTCTGGGGTCCAGGACGCCGATACCGTGCTGGGTGAGGTGACTCAAGAACGCCAGACCGAGCAGGGCCATCAGGCCGGCGCCCAGCAAGCCGACACCGTCGTGGGCGACGTGGCCCAGACCAGCCACGCCGGTGGCTCCAACGTCGAGAATCAAACCGCCGACACCGTGGTGGGCGACGTGCAGCAGGTCGCCAGTGGCGGGGACAACTCCAACATTCAACAAGACGCCGACACCCTGGTGGGAGACACCGTGCAGGCGGTCGATGCTGGTCAAAACTCCGTGGTGGTTCAGGAGACCGACGCGGGTGGTCACGCGGTCCAGGAAGCCACCGTGGAGTCCGGGATGATCATCCAGGATGGCGGAAACGAACAACGGGCAGCCTCCACCAGTGGGGGAGTGGTGGTGGAGCAACAGGGTGACCGCCACGGCGACGCCCAGCAGACCGCACAGGGCTCGGACGAAGGCGATGTGATCGACCAGCGAGCCGGCCAGGGCACCTTGAACCTGTTCGACAACAAGACCACCGCCGATGTAGATCTGGGTGGCGGCAACGACCAGTATACTTACGAGGGCAACAGCGAAGCCAACCACGTTCGGGTCAACGGCGGTGGTCAGCATCAGGGCCCCGATGACGACGTGGTGAGGATCAACACCCACGGAGGCAACGACACCGCCGTGGTCAACCTGTCCGGCGGAACCGACAACTACCAGATCGATATGGGCAGCGGAAACGATCGGTTGGTCATCAACGAGCACGGCCAACGCGTGCGGGTGGTGGATGCCGAAGGTCGCGAGATCTATCGCAGCCAGGGCTGGACCGAGGCTGACGGAACCGCCCGGGTGGAGGGTATGGACAACCTCTCGGTTTACCGGGAAGACGGCAGCTTTGCCCGCTGGGATAGCCGTAACGGGCTCCAAGAAGGGCGGGACCCCGGAACCCCGGGAGAGATGAGTCCGGTCGGCGCGGCTCGACTGATCCGCGAACACGCGGGGCTCTTGGATCGGGCCGCCGGAAATGGCTCGGTGGACGGTATCATCGGACGGGGCGACCTGCAGGCGGCGCTCGACAATCCCGAGACTCCTCCGGAGCTGCGCGAGGCGATTCAGTACACCCTGAACAATGAAGCGGTCTGGAACGCCATGGACGCGTCAGGAGCCCGGGGCGACCGGGTCGACATGGACGGGCTCAACCGTTTCATCGACGGCTACGAGACTCGCCCCGGCTACTCCAATGAAGGGCCCATGACCGATCAGCGGGCGGCCAGTATTTTGAATTACCACAACAGCCTGTTGGACACGGCCAATTCTGGAGGAGGCCAGGATGGCAAGTTCAATGAGGACGACCTGAGAGCGATCGCCTCAGGCCAGAATGCGGGCTTGCCTCCGGAGCTGCGCGAAGCCGCTCAACGTCTTCTGGGCGATGATCAGTTCGCCGAGAGAGTGGATGCTGTCTCCTGGGAGATGGGGGGGGTGTTCGATAGACAACGAACCTTCTCCAACGACGACCTGGCCGGATTTCGATAACGACCGATAATCCTTGGTAAAAACGACTTCTAGACAACGATTCTTGCAAGTGGCCGTGGCCTGGCTGTTTGCCTGTTTCTGCGTGAGCCTTCTCATCCGCTTTCAGCACACGGGTGGCGGCGGAGACGCGCCTGAGATCATTCAGGTCGCCGAGCGCCTGGCGGTGGTGGGCCGGTACGCCTCCGATCTGTCGCCGGAGTTGAGAGAGAAGCTGTTGAGTCTGGCCGGCGAGGTGGAGGAGAACCCCCAGGCCCAATCGGTCATTTCGGGAGAGCTTCCCTCGGACACTTCACAGCTCACTCGGGTCTACGAATTGATGGCCAGAGAGTTGGAAGAGACGGACCCTCCGGTCAGGAGCGAGCTTCAGCAATTGGCCGCTGAAGGGCAGCAACGATTTGCCATCACGGGCCTCTTGCTGGGGAGCTTGGTCCTGCTAGCGTTGCTCTCTTTTTTGGGACCCAGAACTGAAGAGTCCGGTCCGCCCCGGCCCACTACCCTGTCTTCGTTAGGGATACTGGGAATTTTCTTTTTGTGGGACGTGCTGGGTTTTTTTGGCCTGGGTAGCCTGATCGGATTGGTGGCCGATTCGATCGATCGCTTCGCCCTGGTGATGGTGAGCCAGCTCTTGCTCTACGGACTTCTGGTCGCTTTACTTTATCAGGGCGGCCTGAACCGAGACGCTTCTTTTTTCGGCAAATTTTCCGCCTCCTGGTTGGGTAAGGGTTACTTCGCAGCGGTACTCATCGTGCTGGCCGTGAATCTCACGAGTTCAGCCTTATCCGGTCACTCTCCCCAATCGGAGAACCCGGTTCTCCGACTGTTCGTCGACGCACCGAGTTGGAAGATCGCGCTATTGGGCCTTCTGGTGGTGTTTATCGGTCCTTTTTTCGAAGAGATCGTCTTTCGCGGTTGGCTTTACGGCGGATTACAGAAAGAGTGGGGCGACACCCCGGCGCTGCTCCTGTCATCAGGGTTGTTCGCGCTCATCCATGGCGACGCACCCGGCCTGCCCGCTCTTTTTGCTCTAGGAATGGTGTTTGGTTGGGTTTATCGCAGGTCAGGATCCCTGTGGGCGAGTATTCTGGTTCATGCTTTTTGGAATGCCACGACCTTTGCGCTGTTGATCTCGGTGATGCCATGAAAGAAAAGGAAGCAACCTCCGAAGAAACCGAACTCCTTTATCAGGTGGTCAGAGACCATCACCTGCTGGCGCCGGTGGTGATGATCGGAGCCTCCGCCCTGATCCCTGTGCCGTTTTTAGATGATGTTGCTAAGGAATACTTGGAAAAACGCCTGTTCAGAGACATCGCCGCCAAGGAAGGTCTGGTCCTGAGCAAAGAGGAGCAGAAGCATCTGACGCAGGAGAAGAACGGTGGATGCTGCGCCCTGGGCTGCCTGGGATCCGCGCTGATCTATCCCCTCAAGAAGCTGCTCCGGAAGATCCTTTATTTCCTGGAGATCAAGCGTTCGGTGGATCAGGCCACCACGGCTCTGGCTCAAGCCTGGTTGTTTGAATTGACCTTGCGAAGAAAACTGTGGGTACCGGGAGGCGAGATTGAGTCCTGTCACAAGGTGCGGCGCGCCATCCGCGAGGCCTGCACCAGCCACGGAGTCAAGCCGCTGGAGTTGGCCGTGAAACAAGCTTTCTCAGGGGCCAAAGGGACCATGCTGGATTTGGCGGGGCGATTCTCTCGAGAAACCGCTTCCAACGAAGACACCATCGCTCAGACCGTGGACCAACTCGAAAGCGAGCAAGAAGAGAATCTAAAGGGGATCACTCGAAAGCTCTCGGAGTCGCTGAACGACATCTCTGAGAGCTATCTGGTGCGTTTCGGGGTGACCTTTGAGAAACATCTAGCCGAAGAGATGGCCAGACCGGAGCCGGAGACTTTGGCTTAGAGCGTCCTAACCATCAAGATCTCTGGGGGCCAATAACGGTACAGCTCCCACTCTTCTGGCTTCTTCCAGGGCCGACTCTTTTACCGATGGAGGGCTATCGGGGCTGGGGTAGTCTACCACCAGGAGAGCCCATCCTTGTTGATTTGCCGTCTCCAGTGCCTGTTGCATCTCTTTTTTGATCTCGGTCGGGGTCGCGGCCCCGTCGGCGCCCTCCCAGCCCAGGGAAAACTCTTCAATGGCCACCCCATCCACGGATTCAGCGAGTTCCGGCTCTTGCCAGACAGCCCAGCCGTTCTGCAGATAGACCTGAAAGTTGCCGCGGACTTTGATTTGAGATATGAACTTTGCCATCTCTTTCTTGAGCTCCACGGACTGGCCCAATTCTTCCCAGTCCTCGAAAGCATCCACCTTGTCCAGGAAGACGCCGTCAAACCCCGCCTTCTTGATCCGGTCGACCCGGGCCAGCATGACCTCCTGCCATTCTTTATTCCAGTACTTGACGGGAAAATTGTCTGGCCAATCAGGGTTCGGGCCGCCTAAAAACTCAGGGGGGTTGCCATCCCACTCTTCTTTCCAATAGTCCCGGTAGTTTTCAGCCTCACCAATAGAGAGGTACGCCAGCACGAGCTTTCCGGACCCTCTCAGTTTCTCGATCTCCTCTCGATCCCAGAACCCCGCGGAGTCTCCATCCCCGTTTCGACTGGGATCGATCACCACCAGCGCTCCGGGGCTCTGGGCGATCTTGCCGAGATCGATGGACTGGAGTTGATAAACCCAGGTGGCCACCGGCGTGGGGGTAGGAGGTTCAGGACGCTTCGACACTGTGGGAGACGGTTTCTCTACCGTCCTGGTACAACCCAGCATAGAAAAAAGTAATACCATCGCTATTAAATGATGAGCAGCTTTCACGCTTTAGCCTTAATCTTGAACTCCGGAAGCCCTGCCTGCGAAATAGACTTGGAGCTACCGAGGAAAGCCATTTTTCGAACCGAATCATCTCCGGATGGCGGAATCCTTTCCCCGCAAATTTCTCCGATGAGAGCGGCCAGATGTCGCAGCGGCTTTATCCTTCCGCTGGCTCTGGCTTTCCTCTTTGTTCTGGTGCTTTTAGAAGCCGGCCTATTTGTGCTGCAGCAGCGAGCCTCCCAGGCGGCCTTGGAAGAATCGTCCCGGCTGGCTCAGTTGCTGGCCACCGAAAATCTACTGGCCGAGGAGCTCGACGCTCTGTCTCGGAACGTGCCCGTTTCAGGCTCTTTTGATCTAGAGAATGATTTTGCATTCAAACTCCCATCCACCGAACTTGAGCTCAAGGTACACTGGAGTAACAAAGACAGCTTGAACGCACCGATGCCCCACGGGTGGTCGACTTTCAACTCTGTCCTCAAGACCTCCAAACTGCCGCTTTTTTCCTTCGACGAAACGGTTAGTCAAAAGCAGCGGTCGGGTGCCCTGGTCGCACCCGGGCATACATTTCTGGCGCTAGAATCCTCGGAAAAAGATCACGGCAGCTCGGTCCACTCGACCTCTCACCTTTTTCCTTACGGGATCTATGCCCCTCAAGGCTCCATCCAGGCGGGTTCAGTCAGTTCCTTTGCCAACCAGGTTTATGGAGCATCCAGCGATGAAGAAACGAATGCCGTCTCCAGTGGAAGACCGGTCGACTTGTTGGCGCGGGACAGCATCGAGGTGAAGACCAGATACACCAACGGACAAGCCATCTGTCTCAGCGGCGACGTCTCACTTCCGGAAAACGACGGCTCGACCAACTCCAACGGTGCCCTCGCTCTGAGTTTTCGTCCTCCCCCCGTCCTGGTCGATGATGCTTATTTTCAGGGCCTCCAAAACATGGGAGCAGCGGTTTCCGTGGGAGCGCTGGATAAGACCACGTTCTTCGACACCGGATTGTTCGATTCGCAGACCTTGCTGGCTATCCTCAAGGGAGATTTCAGCAGACTGGCGTCCGTTCTTTCCGTGGGGCAGGCCTGCAAGGTGCCGTTCATTCCTATCCCCGGCATGCAAGACGACATCCTGCTGGATGTTTTTTATCTATGGCACCCTTACCCACCCGACTTTTCCGGTGGGAGCTCGGCAGACGACAAGAAGACCTCGGAAGAACTCAAGGAAACGACTCAAAAGCTTAAGGAAGCTCGGGACAAAGTCAAGGAGATTCAAGCGGACTTAGACGCTGAACTCAAAAAGTCCAAGCCGGACAAGAAGGTCGAAGAGCTTGAGTTTCAGCTCCAGGACGCCCAGAATCGAGTTTCGGAACTGGAGAGCAAGGTAAAAAAGCTCAACCACAAGCTCGACAAAAGCAAGGGGAACCTGGCTTCCAATCTCTCCGGTAGCACCCCACCTGAGACCGCCGCCGAAGAAGCCGGCCGCCGCACCCGGGGATGGGCCTATCTCTTTGTTATCGGAGAACTCTTTGAGGTCGTCTTTGATATCCTTTCCGGGAGCAATCCGTTTGAGGAAGTGGAGACCAGGGTTGTCCATCTGGGGGACATCGGGCCAGGCTGGGAGTGGGAGAACGACCGGATCGGCATCGTCGGTACCATCACGGTGCCTCGGGGGCGCACTCTCAAATTGAGCAAGCAAAACATCACCGTGGAGGGCGATGTCTACCTCCACCCGGGTGCGGTGATGGTCATCGATGGAAATCTTACCGTCACGCCACCTGACGACTGGAGCGATTTTGGTGGAGCACCGTCCAGCGACCGGAAGGCGACAGCGGTATTCCCGAATGGCCGAATCATCATGGAAGAGGGGTCCAGTCTGATCGTTCAGGGAAACCTCAGAGTCGAGGGTGGAACCGTTGAAGAAGGCTCTGTTCTTCTGCTCAGTGATTACGGCCCTAACACCGGGCTGAGCCGACTGATTTCGGTTGGGGGTTCACTCACCCTCTACTACGGCACGGCAGCGGGCGTTGAATTCGGGGTTCTGGTGGAGAGGCTCTCCAAGGAAAGGCCCGCCCTGCACGGCTTTTTTAGCGAATTCTTCGACCCTTTGACCGAGAGGATCGCTCCTCAGATCGCTAAGCTCCCCATGGTCGGACCCTGGCAGACCCGCACCTGCTGGTTTGCCGACTACGCCACGACTCTGGAGTTTATCCCCTGGCTGGAGGAGTTCTTCGGACTAGGTGGGCCCTGGCCCATTCCCTTACCCTATCCCAATTGTATGACGGAGGTTTTTAAGTACGTTTCTCTCCTCTACTCCGCCGAACTCAACTTTGCCATAGGAGAGAATTTCGTCACCCATTCCCCTTTCTGGGTTATTTTTGGGCGCGGGGTTTCTCCGGTTTCTTTAAAGGTCCACCCGGACCGGGTTTCCAGTGCCGTCGCCAACATTCAGTGGGGGAAACTCTTCTGGGAAGATTTCAAGGGCGTCGCCGGCAATTTTCTGACCACGGTGCTTCCGGAACTCGCCAAATCCATCGTGGAGGATGTTTTCGAGCGCATCCTGGAAATCATTTCTGAAGAGTTCATACCGTTTGAGCCCGTGTATTGCGGGGACCCCCCGGAGGACCCGGAGGAGGAGGTGAAGACCGTCCGGGATGCCGTGATGCAGATTCTCAAGGAGAAGGCCAAGGGCTTGCCAGGAACCGCTGTGAAGTCGCTTTTCGGTATGCTCGTGCTGGTCAAGAACCAGGCCTTCGACTCCCTGGACGCCGCCAATCCCCAGAGCGCGATACTCCGGGAACTGCCCGGGGTCTGCGTGGTCTCGGGGGGGCGGATGAGCATCGGGACTGAAGACGGTGCTCTCATGGCGACGGGGCTATTCGTGAGCCGGCAAGATATCGTCATTACGAGCAAGTACACGATCGGGTGTGTGGTCTCGGCCGGAGGAGACGTGCGAGTCGAAAACCTGCTGCACTACCCCTACTTCGATAGGGGCTCATTCTACAAGCCCAAAACCTTCGACACCGTCCTGCTGCAATCACTGGCACTGGAAGACCCGGAGGGTGCCCTGGCGGGCGATTTGAGTTTCACTCTCCCTCGGCGGCTGGCTGAAGGATGGAGAGCTCCATGAGGCGAGGGTCTGCATTCACTATCATCGAGATCATCGTGACCATAGCCGTTCTTTCCATCGGGATTCTAGTGATCACCAGCTCTTTTTCTATGAATTTACGGCAATCGGCTCAAACTCGAGAAGAACTCCTGGCCGCGGTTGTCATGGAGAGTCTGGTCGAAGAGGTTTTGGACCACCCGTTCGGTGCCCCGGTGCCGAACAACTGGCGTTCAGGAAAGGTGGTTTTTGAAGAGGTGGTGGAAGGTCGGTCGGTTCAAACCGAGTTCGAAGTCGAAGTCGGGGCCAGCGCGAAGGGCGGCAACGGAAGCTTTCTCGGCCATCAAAACGACTCGGAGGCCTCGCCGTCGAGCGATGTGGTGACCTTGCAGGTCCGCTGGCAGCAGCCGACCGGCCCCGGGACTTCGGCCCAATCGAAGACCCTCAGTGCCGATCTTAAGGTCGTAAGAAAGCCGTGAAGCGGGATGGTGGATATACCCTCGTAGAGATCCTGGTGGCTGGAGTGATGGCACTGGTGGTGCTGGCTGCCCTCCTGCGGGTGTTCTGGTTTGCCAGAACCGCCGAACGCTCTGCCCGCTCCTCGTACCTGATAAGACAGGATGCCGATGAACTCTTTCGGCGCCTCCAGGATGATCTGAGATTGACTCATCTGGCCAGCATCAAGGTTGCCAGCTACGGGCGTGGATTTTCCATGGCCAGCCCCCTCCAGGATGCCAACCCGGCCACCTTTGAAGTCACTCAGTATGGGGTGGCCAAATGGAAAACCTGGGTTCACTATACTACCCTGCCAACGGGAGCCTTCGTTGGCGATGCAGTGCGCTGGGAACTCCCTGTTCCTGAAATGAATCTTGACCCTACACCCTCCACCCATCCACCGGATCAGCCAAACGCCTCCAAGAAGGTTATGATCAAGGGAGTCATGCTCCCCGGGGTGGGGACCATCGCACCCAAGGCACCCACCGAGAGAATCACGGTAGGGGTAAAGCCCGAGGAGGAACAGGGCGGATTGCGCCTTAGCTTTGTCCGCCGCGAGGGCGAAAAAGAGACTCTCAGCACCATCAACCCCACCGACCGTTCCGACGGCGACCATTCAGGCTGGTCAAAAGGGTCCACCGGATTGGTGGAGTGCTGCCTGTCGATCGCGGACGAGTCCAAAGAGTCCGGCTATTGGAGTGTGTTTCAGATCAAGTTTCGGGTTGCCCCACGCAACTAGGGCCTGTGGACATTCAGCCTTCCGAGCTACGCGAAGAACATTTTTGTCCTCTGGAAGACAGATTTTTTGACTAGTACCGGGCGTACTTAAAAAAAATATGGGTTTTAGAGGGCGGAAATGGGCGAGTGTAGCGAGAGGAGGTTGATTGTCCACAGGCCCTAG
>JBAYRN010000116.1:0-17920 GCA_041676625.1 Vulcanimicrobiota bacterium | reverse complement strand
TTTTCTCCTCCTGGAGTGGAATTTTCTGTGGAATAGTGGACCTATTTGAGGAAAATTTCGCTTCAGGAGGTGGAAAATGAACAAGTTTGGTGACCGAAGGCTGAATGTCCACAGGCCCTAGTGTTGCTTGACCCAACAGTGGGGCATGAGCAACAGGGTACCCGGCCTTGTGTCGTGGTGAGCGATGAAAGGGTTGTGGCAGATCAGCGGTTTCCCATGCTTTGCGTTGTACCGTTAACCAGAACGGTCGGGGAGGGAGCGCTCTATCCTGCTCTGAAAGCCGGTTCGAGCGGGTTGCGAGAGACTTCCTACGCGCTGCTCGATCAACTCCGTTCGGTTGACAAACGTCGAATTCGACGTATCTATGGAACCGTGTCCAGGACCGAGTTGAACGCGATCGATCAGGGGCTTCGTTTATTTCTTGGTCTTTAGGGTTTTTTAGGTTGGCTTGCCAGGAAGAGGGAACTGGCCCGAGGGCCGGAAGGCTGGTGCCATCCTAACTCTTAGGGGGCTCTTTTGGAGACCATCGACAAGATCGCTCAGAAACTGAATCTGACCGCGAAAGACCTGGTGATGTTCGGGGAGGACAAGGCCAAAATCAAGCTGGACTCGATCCCTACCGATCGGAAGGGCAAATTGATCCTGATGACGGCCATGTCGCCCTCCCCGGCCGGCGAAGGAAAGACCACCACCGCTATCGGCTTGGTGGACGCTATGAACCGGATCGGAAAGAAGGCGGCGGTGGCTCTGCGCGAGCCCTCCATGGGACCGGTCTTCGGTATGAAAGGAGGCGGGGCCGGGGGCGGCAAGGCCCAGCTCTACCCGGCCGAAGAGATCAATCTACATTTCACCGGCGATTTCCACGCCGTGTCCTCGGCCCACAACCTGCTGGCCGCGGCTCGGGCCAACCACATCCACTTCGGCAATAAGCTGGGCTTTGATGTGCGGCGCCCCAAGTGGGAGCGGGTTATGGACGTCAACGATCGCACCCTGCGCTCCATCGTGGTCGGTCAGGGCGGCCGCCTGGGTGGGGTTCCCGAAGAGTCCCGCTTCGATATCACCGCCGCCAGTGAGATCACGGCCATCATGGCGCTGGCTCGGGGGCTGGATGACCTCCGCTCTCGACTGGGCCGGATCGTGTTAGGCGAGAGCTTCGACGGCGAGCTGATCACCGCCGGGCAACTCAACGCCGTGGGTAGCCTGGTGGTCTTGCTGAAGCAGGCGCTGCTTCCCAATCTGGTGCAGACCCTGGAGGGGAGTCCGGCGCTGGTGCATTCCGGTCCTTTCGCCAACATCGCCCACGGAACCAACTCGGTGCTGGCCACCTGGGCAGGCATGGGGTTGGCCGACTACGTGATCCAGGAAGCGGGTTTCGGGGCCGACCTGGGAGCCGAAAAGTTCGTGAACATCTTCTGCCCCTCGGCCGGGGTAAGACCAACCGCCGCGGTGCTGGTGTGCACCCTGCGGGCCATCCGCTTTCACGCCGGCGTGCCCACCTCCGAGATCGCCAAGTCCGACCCCGGTGCGGTCAGCCGCGGTCTGGTCAACCCGATCAGCCATCTGCGAACCCTGGAACGTTTCGGGATGCCGGTGGTGGTGGTGATCAACCTGCGTCCCGAAGACACCGAAGCCGATCTCCGGGCGGCCGTGCAAGGCCTGGAACAGGCGGGGGCCAGGGTGGTGACCCACAGCGCCTTCACCGATGGGGGAGCCGGAGCGGTGGAGCTTGCCGAGGCGGTGGTAGAGACGGCGGAGCAGGCCGGCGGGGGCGAACTGGCACCCACCTACAACGCCGACGACACGCTGCAAGAAAAGATCTCGAGCATCGCCACCAAGATCTACGGGGCGCGTCGCGTCAACTACAGCACCGCCGCCCAGAAGCGGCTGCAGGAGTTTGAGAAGGGGGGCTTCGGCGGCTCCCGGATCTGCATGGCCAAGACGCAGTTTTCCTTCAGCGACGATCCTGCGCTGGTCGGTCGCCCCGAGGGTTTCGAGATCGAAATTCGGGAAGCCCGACTGGCCGCGGGTGCGGGCTTCGTGATCCCCATCTCCGGGGAGATGATGACCATGCCGGGGCTGGCCAAGGTGCCCAATCTGGAGCGGATCGATCTGGACGAAAACGGCAAAGCGATTCTGTTTTAAGGACCAGATCCTAATTTAGAAAGGACTTTCAAAGAATAGTGAAACCAGTTAGAGAAACATACATAGCCGGAGTCTCCATCACGCCCTTCATAGGCAAGGGGCACCCGGACTTTATTTGGAAGGGTCACACCGACTTCGGAACTCGGGAGAACCTTGATCTCGAGGGCTATCTGGGGTTGGCCGTTAATCAACTTTTTGACCAGGGTTTCGACCCCGGTCTGGTAACCAGGGGCTACGTGGGAAACTTTGCCGGTGAGCTTTTCAACCAGCAGGGCCATCTGGGCGCTCTGGTCTCCCGGGTGAAGCCAGAGCTCTCCGGGGTGGGGATCGGTCGCTGCGAGGCCGCCTGTGCTTCCGGTGGGGTGGCCCTGGTCTCGGCCGCCGAGGCGATCTGTGCGGGGCACGATGTGGTCCTGGTGGCCGGAGCCGAGTGCCAGACCACGGTGAAAGCCCGGGATGGCGGCGAGTATCTGGCTCGGGCCGCCCACTTCAAGGAGGAGCGCCCCATCGACGATTTCACCTTTCCAGCTCTTTTCGCCAGGCGCATCAAGGCCTACCACGAGAAGTACGGGTTGGAGCTCTCCGAACTGGGCTACTTCACCATGAAAGCCATGGAAAACGCCCGAAAAAATCCACTGGCTCACATGAAGGCCAACAAATGGAACCTGGAGGCGGCCTCCACGGCCGGAGACCACAACCCTAATTTTCTAGGCAATGAGGAGCTTCGAGATTATCTGAGGATGTCCGATTGCTCTCAGGTGACCGACGGCGGTGCCGCTTTGCTCCTCTGCTCCGAGGAGGGTCTCAAGAAACTGGGCGTAGACAAGTCTCGGGCGGTGAAGTTGCGCTCTTATCATTTGTCCACCAACCCCCTAGGCCGAACCGCCGACCCTACCAGCATGGACACGGCCGCTCAGGCTTTCACCCGGACCTTTTCCGACGGCGCGGTCAAGCTCTCTGAGATCGGGGTGGCCGAAGTGCACGATTGCTTCACCATCGCCGAGCTTCTCATGATGGAAGCCATGGGTCTGGAGAAGCCCGGCCACGGTATCGAGGCGGTGAAGTCCGGCAAGACCACCCTGGAGGGCGAGCTGCCGGTGAATACCGGTGGCGGATTGGTTGGCTTCGGACACCCCGTGGGAGCCACCGGGGTCAAGCAGGCCGCCGAGATCTATCGCCAGATGAAGGGTCAGTGTGGAGAGTATCAGTTGTCTGAGCCGCCCACCCTGGGGGTCATGGCCAACATGGGCGGTGACGACCGAACCTGTTTCACGGCCCTCTTCGAAAACCAGTAAAGAAGGCTTATGAAGAGAGAAGGCGACGCTCCCTGGCAGCAGTGGGGCGAGGACCTGGAGCAGGAAGCCGTGGAGCAGATGCGGCGGGCTTGTCGCCTTCCTGTTTCGGTTCGGGGGGCCCTGATGCCGGATGCCCACACCGGCTACGGGCTGCCCATCGGCGGGGTGCTGGCTACTAGAGGCGCGGTGATCCCTTATGCGGTGGGCGTGGATATCGCCTGCCGCATGAAGCTCTCGGTGCTGGACATGCCCGTGAAGGCCTTGAAATCTCGCTCCGAAGAGTTGACTCGGGCTCTGGAGGAAGAAACCTCGTTCGGAATGGGGGCGAACTTCGCCCGGAGACGACAGCATTCGGTGATGGATCAGGATTGGGACGTCGTGCCGGTCACTCGAGCCAACAAAGACAAGGCCCACAGCCAGCTCGGTTCGAGCGGCGGGGGAAACCATTTCGCCGAGTTCGGGGAGCTGCACCTGGAAGAGCCGCAACTGGGTTTACAGGCGGGGCGATACCTCGCCCTTCTGACCCACAGCGGCAGCCGGGGCACCGGCATGGCGGTGGCCAACCACTACTCCCAACTCGCCATGGACCTGCACCCGGAGCTCCCCAAAGAGCTGCGCCACCTGGCCTGGCTCGAGATGGACTCGGAGGCGGGTCAGGAGTACTGGGAAGCCATGAACCTGATGGGGCGTTACGCCGCCGCCAATCACGACTGCATCCACCGGGAGATCGCCCGGCACCTGGGCGCGGAGATCCTTTCCCAGGTGGAAAACCACCACAACTTCGCCTGGAAAGAGGTACACGACGGAGAGGAGGTCGTGGTCCACCGCAAGGGAGCCACCCCGGCGGGCCAGGGAGTTTTGGGCATCATCCCTGGCTCCATGGCCAGCCCGGCTTTCGTGGTCAGAGGTCTGGGCAACGAAGATTCGCTGCGTTCGGCCTCCCACGGGGCCGGACGGGTTATGTCCCGCAGCAAGGCGCTGCAGACCTTCACCTGGGACGAAGTCAAGCGCCGCCTGGACAAGGCCGGGGTGACCTTGCTCAGCTCCGGCCTGGACGAGGTACCGGGCGTCTACAAAAACATTCACGAGGTCATGGCGGCTCAACAGGATCTGGTGGAAGTGCTGGCAACCTTTCATCCGCGGTTGGTCAAGATGGCGCCCGCCGATAAGCGGGGGAAAAAGCGCCGAAAGTAACTTCCTTACTTCGCCCTGGCCACCGGCACCATAAACTCCACCACTAGGCCCTTTCGATCCGAGCGGTTGCGCAGGCGAACCTTGCCTCCCACCTTCTGGATCATGGTGCAGACCATGCTCAGCCCCAGGCCCAGCCCTGGTACCTGGCCGCTGAAGCCCTTCTCGGCCTGGTAGTAGGGCTTGACCGCCTGGACCAGCTGATCCGGGGAGAGCCCGGTCCCATCGTCGGTGAATCCGAAGTGAACGAATCCGTTTTCAAAACTTATATTCACCGTGATCTGGGGGTTGTGCTCGGGGTGAAATTTCTTGCTGTTCTGCAGCAGTTCGAAACAGATCATTTCAAAGGCCGGCTTGGAGAGATAGATGGAGGGCGGCAGCACGCTCCAGGGCTCCATCTTGATAGGGGAGAGGCCGAGTAGCCCGGCCGTTTCTTGCACCGTTTCAGAGACCGAATCGAGCAACATCCCGTGACCGCCGGGTACGGCCGTGGGCGCGTTGATGTAGGCCAGCACCTCTTCCAAGACGGTTTTCAGATCTTCCACCCCTCCGGCTGCCTGGTTGGCAAAATCCACGACCTGTTGCAGGGTGAGCTTCTCGGCCTTTTTCTGGATGAATCCGACCCCCCATGAGATCTTGGTGAGGGGAGTGCGCAGTTTGTGGGAGATCAAAGACTCAAAGGTCCACACACTCTGATGGGTATTTTTTTCGGCCGTCACGTCGGCCACCCTCAGGAGCACTTCATAGTCGTGACCGAGGTAGTGGGTGAGTACCTTCACTTCCAGCCAGCAGGCGGGAAGGCGCGCCGTCTCAGGCCTCAGCAGTTCCAGTTTCGAATCGTTGTCCAGATACGGCCAGCGGCGCCACTCCTCGCCGGGCAGAGGAGTGAACTCCTTGCGCAGGTGGGGGTAGAGGGCCAGGCCGTCGGGCTCCGGAGGCAGGTTCAGCAGTTCCCGAGCCCGGCTGTTGGAAAATGTAATGAGCCCATCTCTGTTGCACAAGACATAGCCTTCGGAAGCGTTTTCCACCACCCAGGTCAGGCGGGTGCGTTGGGCCTTGATCCGCCGATACCGGTTCAGCCGGGTGATCATTCGGACCCGGGCTTTCAACAAACCCGGCTCGATCGGCTTGGGCAAAAAGTCATCGGCCCCGGCCTCGATCCCCAGAACTCGAGCATTCTTGTCGTCGGTGGAGGTGAAGATGATGATGGGCAGATCCGCCAATTCGTCGTGCCGGCGGATCTGGCGGCACAACTCGTAGCCGTCCATGCCCGGCATCACCAGGTCGGTCAGGATGAGGTCCGGCTGCAGCGCACCGGCGAGCTTCAGGCCCTCCTCCCCGTTCTGCCCCGCCGCTACTCGATAGCCTTCCCGCTCCAGCAGGCGGATCAGACTCTTGCGACTGGTCTCTTCGTCGTCTACCACCAGAATGATCGGTGCCTTCAGGCCGGTCGAGTCGACGGGACATTCCTCTCTGCTGCTGGAGATCATAACCGCTTCTTCCTTATCGAAAGAGAAGTTCATCCCTTCGCATCCTAGGCTGGCTGACCAAGTGTTTAAATTCTCTTCACAAGACCCCGGCGAGCCTTGCGTTAAAGTAGAAGTGTGAGAATCTCTAAGTTATCACAATCTGCTTTACCCATTCGTAGAAACGAAGTGGCTCGCACCGCCAGGGAGAGTCCTGTAGCTGAGACCCGGGATCAGGTCCATCTGTCCACCGGGAATCAGGATGTCGAACCTTTTAATCTGGATGCGTTGAAGCGGCAAACCCGAGCACGAGCGGAAAAGCTGGCCAAGAACCTGGCCCCGCACCGCCCCGGCCAGATCTTATTGAAGCTGCCCCCCGGCCAGCAGTTCGACAAGGCTGATCAGCAGCAGTTGTTCCAGGATTTCGATTTCACCAGCAGCCGAGAGTTGGTTAGAAATGAGGAGATGACGGCACGCGCCGGTGGCCGCTTCTATCTAGCCGAGCTTCCTCGCAATCTCTCGGTGGCCGAGGCGATGGCCGCGCTAGAGGCCGACGGGCGGGCCCTGACGGCCGAACCGAACCACCTGGTCACCCGCGATCAAGTGGTCATCGACTCCCGCTCCTCGGCCGCTCCAGCCGACCAGTACGAACCGCCCCAGGGAGCCCCCATCGACCTACGTGATAGTCAGTGGAATCTGCACAACGAGGGGCAAACCGGAGGTAAGGTGGGGGCCCACGTGAGTGCTCTGGAGGCCTGGAAGGAGTCCAAAGGCGCCGGGGTCACCATCGCCTTCATGGATACCGGTATCGACCTGGACAATCCGGACCTCAAACCAAACCTCTGGGTCAACCCCGGCGAGATCCCCGGAGACGGCATCGACAACGACGGAAACGGCTACATCGACGACGTGCACGGCATCAACCTGGTGGAGCGTGACAAAGCGCCCAAGGACGACAACGGCCACGGCACTTACAACGCTACCGTGATCGCCGCGGTGGAGGGTAACTCCGAGGAGGGGCTGGTGGGTCTGGCTCCCCAGGCCAAGATGATGTCCATCAAGTTTATGGAGGGTAGCGGTCGCGGAGACATCGCCCACGCCATCGAGGGGATCACCTACGCCGAGAACCATGGGGCTCGCATCATCCTCAACGGCTGGATGAGCCACACCCAGAACCAATCGCTCTTCGAGGTGATCGAAGCCTCCAAGGCTCTGCACGTGTGTAGCGCCGGCAACGACGGGTACGACAACGACCTGCGGCCTGCTCACCCCGCTTCCTTTCCTTTGAGCAACGTGGTGGCGGTGGCCGCCACCGATCATCACGACGACTTCACCCGCTTTACCAACCGGGGCTCCCATTCGGTGGACCTGTCGGCACCGGGTCGCAAGGTTCCGGTCTATGAGCAGAAGGGCAAACTGATCCTCCAGGGTGGCGCTTCCATCGCGGCCGCCCACGTAGCCGCGGCCGGTGCCCTGGTGGTTTCCAAGTTTCCCGAGATCGATAACGAGGCGCTGGCCACCCGGCTGATCTACAACGGTGAAGTGATGCCCGAGGATGCCGACCGGATCATGTCCGGACGGCGTCTGAACGCAGCCGCCGCTCTGCGGGACGATGAGGTCGCTCCGGCTACCCCTGGTGGCTTTGAAGTGCAGGCGCTGGACGGCAGTAATCTCGAACTTAAGTTTCACTCCGTCAGCGACAACGGTGGCATCAGCAAAGAGCCGGTGGCCTTTTACGAAGCTCGCATCTCTTCTCGACCCATCGTCCCCGACGATCAGGTCGTTGAGGGTACCATCGGCTTCTCCCAGGCCACCCCGGTCCCGCTAAGTCTGGAACGAGATCTGCTACCCGGCAAAGAGATCTCCACCAATTTTGCGGTAGGTGCCTCGGGGAATGAGAGAAATTTTCATCTGGCCATCAGGGCCACCGACAAGGTCGGCAACCATTCCGAGCTGAGCCAGGCCAGTGTGTCGGTGCCGAAGAGCCAGGTTCTCTTCGAGGAAGGTTTCGAACTAGAAGCCGGTGCCCCCGATAACTGGACCATGGAAGGCGAGTGGGCCAGGGTGCCTTACCCGGGAAGGGGCTCCATCGTGACCGACTCTCCAGACGGCGATTACCCGAACAACTACAAAGCCTCGCTCATCTCTCCCGAGATCGACCTGTCCAAGGTGAGTAAGGCCAAACTACACTTCGATGCGCGTTATACCATCGAGCCACGCCACGATGCCTGTCACGTGGAGGTCGAAACCGATGGCTGGTTTGGCAAGAAGTGGAAGAAGCTGATGAGTCTGGACGGCTTTAGCGAGTGGAAGAGCCACGAGGTGGATCTGAGCCCTTACGCCGGCAAAAAGACCCGTCTTCGCTTTCGTATGGATACCGATCGCGATCGGGTGGCCTACGGGATCCAACTCGACCATCTGGCCATTTCCACTACCGAACCCGAAAGGTAGACTCAATACCGGCCGCGTCCAGCCACTGAAGAATCTCCCGGCGCGCGGCGTGCCCCTCGGCGATTTTCTGGCCGCGCCCGTCGGTGATCATCACGTAGGGTAGAGTTCGGAGGTTGTATTGCCTCACCAGTGGTGATCGCCAGTCGATCTCTGAACTCTCTCGCCGATCAACATCCACCAGACTCACGGTCAGATCCCTGCGTTTGGGCTGGAGTTCTTCCAGGAGGCGCGCAAGGCTGACCGAGGGAGCCGAGTGGCGACTGTGAAAGACCACCACGTTGGTCTTGTCTTGCTGCAAAAACCGGGCCAGCTCAAAGTGCTCCCCCGGATTGGAGCGATTGAGGACCTTGAGTTCCTGGGCAGTGCCGGGTAAGACCAGTAATAAAGCCAGAACAAAGAGCAAGATTCGAGTCACAAGGCGAGGTTAGATGCCGGTGAGCTTCAGCCTGCCAGACTCAAGAAGGTTTTGGCGCTCAATAACGTGAGCAGGATAAGGCTCATCTTCTGCAGTTTAGCCACTTCCAGGCGATCACCGAACTTCAGGAAGTAATTGGTGACCAGCAGGGTGAGCGGTAGGGCGAGCATCAGAATCGGCAGGGCGGTCCAGACGGTCTGGGGGCAGTGGTAGGCCATGAGGGCGAGTTGGAATGGGATCGTAAGGAGGTAGACGCTGTACAAAAAGGCTCGAGTCCTTTTGGCATCTTCGCGCCCGGTGAGGAGCCAGAAGATCAAGGGTGGGCCGCCCATCCCCAGCCACCCGGTCAAGAACCCGCTGGAGAGAAACGCATATGGCGCCATTTCCTGATTGGGAGCCTGCCCATCGGGTAGGGTGGTGGGGCTACCAAAAAGCTTTCTGGTTTGAGCGACCACGCCCAGCCCGATGGCAAAACCCATGGCCGCTTTAATGGTGGCCGGCGAGCTCTGGGCGGTGTAGAGAGCGGCCATATAGCCGGGTACGACCCCTACGATTCTCGATAGAGAAGCTCGCAACGCCAAGCGGGGTTGTAGATCGTCGCGCAGCCTCCGGACCCCCAGGATCGAGGAGAGACAAGATATGCTCAACACCACGAACACAGCCGGCAAGAGGGGCACCCCTACCAGCACCAGTAACGGCACCGAGAAGAGAGCCATTCCGAACCCCACGACGCTCTGAATGGCCGAGGCGACTGAAAGAATTATTGAGGAAAGTAGAATTTCGACCCACATGATTTAAGAAAATGGTAACAAATAAGCCTTGCTAGAAAGTTTCCGAATGTTATAGAGTTGTTACAAAGGCGACAAGTGACTTTCAAACGTCAGCAGGAAAGGGATTACAGGATACACAGTGGCATTTATTAACAGCTCTTTCAATTTACAAACAAACTTTCAGGCAGGTTTCTCTCCCGGAGTTCCCAGTTTCGGCGGCTTCGGTGGGGCACCGGTAGGGGCACAGGCCGGGTTTAACCCAATTCAGGTTCAAGCGCTCCTTCAGCAGTTGATGTCGGCGATCCAGCAGTTGGCTTCCGGCTATCAAGGGTTTGGAGGCCAACCTGGTTTCAATCCTGGTATGCCCTTTGGTGGAGGTGGCGGCTTTCCCAGCTTTCCCCAGCCGCAGTTCCCAGGCCAGAATCCCTTTCAGTTTTATCCTTCCCCCGGGACCCCGTATTTCGGTGGTCAGCCCGGGTTTCCGAGCCCTTACCCGGGTCCCGGTTTTCCGCAACCCGGCTATCCCAGCCAGCCCAATTTCCCCACTCAGCCCGGTGGTCCCGGTACCCCCGGAAACCCGGTCAGCACCGGTCCCGGTGTCAACACGAACCTGGACTACACCAAGCTCAACAAGGCTGAGCGCGGCAATCTTACCGGACTGAACGACACCGGAAGAGCGGTCCTGCACCTCTGGGGCATTCAGGTCACCTCCGAAGGAAAGAACAACGGCGGCATCTATTTCAACGTTTTGAACAACCCGGACAACTTTCAACCGGCCGAGGTCGAGCTCGTTCGCAATCTCTACAACCAGGAGATGGCGATGTTCGGCGGGGTGACCGGCAAGTTGCTCGATCAACACTTTTTCGGGGTCTATAAAGACATGACCGGTAAGGACGTCTCTCAGCGCTACGGAAACCGGCCGTTGGAGTTTGCTCAGGGTCCCGTCAATATGGACAACCGTCTGACCGGTAACAACGGCCTATCGAGTTTCGATAACACCGTCATTCGCTTGTGGGGTCACGATACTCTCGACAACGGCGTGATGGACGGTTCGGTGACCGAGTACACCCTGGGTAGTCAATTCGCCCTGGATAAAGTTGATGGTTCCAACGGCTCTATCAATCGCAGGGAAGTGGAGATACTGCTGGCTGCGGACCTAGCCGACGGTCGCCGGGACGGAAACGCACTGGAGGATTCGTTCATCGACTCGCTCGACCGCATCTACTTCGGTGGCCCGGGTGCCAACGCCCAGACCACCGCCAACCGGGCCGGTTTGAACGCCTCCGGAGTGGACGCCATCATAGCTCAGTGGCAACAGAACCCCCCGCCGGGGATTCCGCCGGGAGTCGATATCACCAATACCCAGAATATTGGCAAATGCCCGGTTCTGGGGCCGATGGTCACCCAACAAGGGGGCGCGGGCGGTATCCAGTTTGGCGGATACTAGAAGCTTCCTGACCTAGTCAAGAAAGCCGTGGTGGGTTCACCCGGCTTTTTTTGATTTTCGAGGAATGAGGCGGTGTGGTAGAGTGTTTGTTATATGAGTGTCTTTGACAAGCCGCTGGAGCAACTCGATGAAGACGATCTTTGCAAGCTTCAGACGGAAGGGGTGGAAGAGGGAGTCCTGCTCGACTACAAAGCAGACTGGATCGACAATAAAAAACTCGCCAAAGCGGTGGCTTCGTTTGCCAACACCCACGGCGGGCATCTGGTGATCGGAGTAGCCGCCGATAAGGACCGAAACGTCCCGGTGGATTTTCCCGGGCTGAAGATGGTGGATGGGATCAAGGAGAAGGTGGGGGCGGTCTGTCGCTCTCGTATAAGTCCCGCTCCGGTTTTTCGAATGAAGCTCATTCCGCTGGCTGAGAAGCCTGACCGGACCGTCCTGGTGATCGAAGTCCCTGAAAGTCCTCAACCCCCCCACTACGTCAACGGAGTGATCTACGTGCGAAATGGGGAGTCGAGTCGTCCTCTGGAGCCGTTGCGCAATTTTTTCTTGATTGAAAAGCTCTATGAGAAGCGGGCCTTTCAAGAGGACCGCCTGGAACGTTTCGTGGCGGGTCGCCGGGTGGCCCACGGCTTTGACAAGGCCGACTACTCCTTGACTCTCCTGACCTGCTCCAGTTTGCCAGGGCGCTCTCCGTTGCCGCTTTTTCGCCGGGAGTTTTATCACTTCTTGGGTGATCTTTGGACCTACCCTGGAGTCAAGATCGAGCCCAACACCATTTCCCTTTACAACGAAGACCGTTGGCAAGAACGGACCGCGGTGATCTCCCGTGAGGGTTGGATCGAGCAAGCTGCCGGCGTCTGCTTTCCAGCCCGGCAACGGGGTTTGATTCAAGAAAGTAAGCTCTTCGAAGACATCCTGCCTACCGCCCTGGAGCGGGCCATCCAGGTTTACAGCCACGGACTGGTTCAGTATTATGGCTCTTTGCGAGTCAGGGTATCGTTGCAAGGGGTAAACGGCCGTCACCTGCTATTGCGTTCAGGGCGGGGCGACAATAGCGCTTACGAAACGACCGGCACCCCCGATTCCGATCCCGTGGTCTGTGACCGGATCACGGCCGTACCCCATCTTTACGAAGCCTCCGGTCGCGCCGTCTTCGTGGACAGCATCGTGCGCGAGGTGCGCCGGGCATTCGGCGAACTGGTGTATGAGCCGGAGGATCTGACTTTTGGTTTTGAGTCCATGGAAGAGAGTCTGGTCAGCCAGACCGCGCAGATGGCTCAGATCTACGGAGCAGCCAACGACTAGTGATCCTGGTGGCGAAGGAGCCTCTCAAGGGAACGGGAACGAAAGGGTATGGACAGAGCACTCTCGTTTGCCGACTTTCAATCGTTCATTCATGAGCGGTACGGCTCTAAGGACCAGGATCGAGGGGTGTCGGGGACCTTCTTATGGTTTATGGAAGAAGTCGGAGAGCTTGCCAGTGCCCTATCCAAGTCGGAATCTTCAGAGGATTTTAAACACCAGGACCTGGCCGGCGAGTTCGCAGACGTTTTGGGTTGGTTGACGACGCTGGCCAACCTGAAGGGCGTCGACCTCTCCACGGCACTCTACGAGCGCTATCTCAGGCACGGCGGAAGAAATCACAAGGCTTAATCGGGTAAAAGCAAAGTGGCATTCAACAACTTTATAGGCAAGAGAAAATGGAAATCTCAGTTCGAGACCGGTGTGGAGGCATTTAACTCCGGGGACTACGCGGCCGCCGAAACCAGCCTTAGCAATGCGCTTGAGCATGCCGGTAGCATCAGCGAAAAGGACGACTCGTTCGGAGTCACGGCTCTATTGTTGGGGCAGGTGTACCGGCGAACAGAACGCTTCGAAGAGGCTGATGAGATGACCCAAAGCGCCTTCGACCACTACGAATCGGTCTTCGGCTCTACCGACCCTAGAACCGTGAAAGCTCATATGGCGATGGTGTTGGCCAGACCCGAACGAAGCCATGTCAATCTGGATGTTCGCAAGGCTACCTACGAACTGGCTCGCACCGAATTTGGAGCCACCTCCTGGCAGGCCATCCGCACGGCCGCCCTGGCCCTGGAGTCGTTTACCGTCCAGGAGCGTGGTTACATCTCTCAGGAAGTTAAGGAAGCCTGTAGCGAGATCCTGGGAGTGGGTCGCAGCAACCTGGGAGCCTGGCCCCCGGTGGCTGAAGAGTTTGCCGAGGGGCTGGTCCGGATCGCAGAGTACGATGACGCCGCCCGTTTCATGAGCTTTCAGCTCAAGATCAATGAGGAGCGCTACGGAAAGAAGTCCGAAGAAGCTGCTTTGATCCGGTTGAAGATGGGTGAGCTCTTCTTGAATATTGGAAAACCGGAGAAAGCAGAGATCTCTTTCTCCCGAGCCATTGAAGCGCTCCGACTCAAATTGGGGCCCCGATCTGAACAGGTTCAATCTGCCTGCGTTTCGTTGGCGAGAGCTCTGGTACGCCAGAAAAAGCTGGCCGAGGCTGAGCCATACCTAAACGAAGCGCTGGTAGCGCTACGCCCCAACCAGGTGAGTGAGCGGATCGAAGTCCTGCTGGGGCTGCTGGAATACAAATGCTTGATCGCCGGTTCCGATGGCGAGCGGGGGGCGCTGTGGCAGGAACTCGAAGCCTTTTGGGAGCGAGCCGAAGATGAACTTATCCGGGAAAGCATTTTTGAAGGCCTGCTGGCGGCTCAGCAGAGGCTGCAACAGGCCTGGGAACTGCGCGCGGCCGACCGATTTTTGAATGCGGTTTTGACTCGGGTTCGGCAGTGGCGTGGCCACAACCATCCGGCGGTGGCGCAAGTCTTGATGGAGCTGTGTTCCTGCGCTGTCGGAGCCGGGGAACGCAAGAAGGCCGAAACCTATCTGGAGCAGAGTCTTGCTCTCGATGAAGAGGCAGACAATCTCATTCGGGCTGTGCATAACCTGGCCAGAATGGGTGATTGGAAAACCGCCCGAGAGACCGCCCACCGAGCCACCCGTTTGATGAACATCGAGCCACGAGGGCTGCAGAACGGTCGCCGGGAAGCTCGTCTGGCCGAAGCCATGCTGCTGGCAGGGGAGACGGACCTTGCTTCCATCTACTCGGATAACGCCGAGAGCCAGCTACCCCTGGCGGAGCACTCCGGCCCTCTCGCTATCCGGGCGCGGGTCAAAGTCATCACCGGGGAGTGGGCTGAGGCGGACCGATTATTCGGATTGGCTGCCGAGCAGGCTACCGATCCCTATCACGCGTCTCTCATTCATTTGCACCGCGCCTGGGCTCTGGTGCAGTCGTCGGAGTTCGTCCTGGCCAGAGACTCGCTGAACCGCATCAAGAGGCTTTCGGACTTACGCCCGGACCATCCGGTCTGTTTTCAGCTCAAGGCGCTGGAAGCTCAGCTGGCTTTTTATCGAGGCAACGTGTATGAAGGAAAGGAGCTTAGAGAGCAGGTTCAAGCTTTTCTGCAGGCCAACGAGAACCGAACATCGGCTTCAGGACTGGCCGTTTTGTCGCTGCTGGACCCGTTCGCTCCCGAAGAGAGCGCCCTGGAGGAAAACCTGGGTCAGGAGATCCTGGAGTGCAGCGAGTTTCCCCAGCACTTTTATTTTGCCTACCCCGTGGTAGACGTGGCTATTTTGGGCCTACGGCACCTGGTGCGGGCGTTGCATTTTCAGGGTAAGACGGCTCAGGCTCGGGAGCGACTGGAGCAATACCGAGAACGATTTTTCAGCCAACACGAACCAAAGAATCCGAACGCCGGGCTTTATTACCTGACCGCCGCGCTGCTGGCCGAAGGACCCGAAGAGCGGGCCGAGCGTCTGGAAGCGGCCACCGAGAGTTTAAGTCGGCTCTCCAAGCAGCACGTCGCCCTTTTTGCTTCACTGGTGCGTCTGGGCCGCTGCTACATGGAGTTTGGCGATGCGGAAAGGGCCCTGGCGGCTTGCCAGAGAGCCTTCGCGATTCGGCAGACTCCTCAACTTCGGGAGTGGCTGGGTGATCTGGAGAGAGGACTCATACCGCCCAGCGAGATCGTCGAGCCGTCGGTAGAGCCTTCGTCGGAGACGCTCTCCGAGTCCGAAGCTCCCTCCTCCGAACCTTCGCTCGAACCTTTGACGGAGCCGTCCGTGGATTCGGAGAATCTTGAGCCGACGCTGGAGCAGGAGGCGGTTCGGGAGCCCTCGGTGGAGCCGGTCCAGGCGAAGCAAGAACCGTCGGAGGAGAGTACACCTCCCGAGGCGATCGCTGCGTTCTCCACCACCAACGTTTCGGAACTCCCCCTGGCCCGAATCCTCAGCGAACGGGCCGAGCCCCCCAGTGAAGAGGAGATAGAGGAGTTCCTCTCCGAGATCCAGGCCCGCTTTGGCGAGCATCCGGCCGCCCATAGGGAGGCGCGAGTCCTTTTGGCACTGCGATTGGAAGAGGGCTCCAGCCTGGCCGAAGAACTCTGGGATGAAGCCCTGGAGTTGTCGGGGGAGGCCGACGCCCTCCACTCTATGGAGTTTCGCGCTCGAGAGGTGGGCAACTACACTCTGCTCGTACAAACCCTCAACGAGCAACTGCGACGAGAAAGTGAGCAGTTCGGTGAAAATTCAGCCGACACCCTGAACACCCAGATGAAGCTCGCGGGTGCCCTGGAGATGCTCGGACAATTGCACGACGCTTATCGTCGACTCACCATGGTCACGGAGATTCTTCGCTCCTGGTTCGGAGGGCGAAGCCGCCGTCTGTTGGAGCCACTGATAGAACTCATGCGTCTGGCTGAGGCGCTCGACGATACTCAGGCCGCTTACGAGCATCATCTTGAGCGCCACCGTATCTTGGAGAGCGGGGAGGGGAATAGCGAAGAGCTGTTTCGCTCTCGTATAAGCTTGCTACCCCTGCGGGCTCGGCTCGCTCAGATGGATGAACTCATGCAAGAGGTGGGCGCCTGCGAAGCTGAGTTGAGCGGATTTGACCTGGCCACGGTGAGGGACTTCGCTCGGACTCTTCAAGCGGCAGCTCGTCGGGCCGACGAACTCCATTGGCGGGCAGATACGTCGGTGGCGTTACTCGAAGCGGCCTTGCGTCATCTCCCTGAGGGGGAAACCAAACTGGGAAGCACCTTGCGAATCATGCTTTCCGAGGGGCTCTATCGAAAAGACTATCGTTCTCAAGCTACCCGAGTGCGGGGTGAAGCGGTCGATCTGGCCGGCACCCTGGAGGCTGACGACCGGGCGGAACTCTATCATCTGGCCGCTGAGTCGTGCGTGCGACTGGGTGAGATCGAGATCGCCCGGGCTCTGGCGGAGAGAGTGCTGGAAGAGCGCATCGCCGAAGAGGGCCGTAAAGATATCTGGGCCGGCCGGGCTTTGTTGATCCTGGCCGAGGCAGATCTGCTGACCTTTCGCCTGGAGGGCACGGAAACCGAGATCGGCATGAGCGCCCCCAGCATCAGGGGTACGCGCTTCTGGGGCAAAGCGTTGGCGTTGAAATTGCAAGCCCTCTTTTTCCTGGGCAGGTACGAAGAAGCTTTCGCCTTGCTCAAAGAGATACCTGAAGAGCGTCGCCTGTCTTTGCACCTCAGGCTTGCGGTCTGGAGAGGTGAGGCGGCCGACGCGGTCCGCTCTATCACGGGCGATAAGCCCACCCCTCTGGCCGAGCAGTGGCGCAATTTTGAGAACCTGCCCCTCGAATCTGCAGTGACGATGCTGGAGTTCTTTGCCCGAGCCGGTCAGACCAACCTGGTGGCCCGGGGACTGACTCGCATTTGGGGGCGGCTGACCAGGATCTTGCCCACCGACATTCGACATGCCCGGGTTCAACTGCTGGGGGCCGGCATGCAGTTCTCCGAGACGGACTGGGAGGGGGCTGCTTCGACCTTGCTGAGAGCCCTGGAGATCCTACCCCAGGAGACGATCGCTTTCCCTGAAGGGCTGGTGCCGGCCCTGGCCCGAGAGGCCTTGACCACTTGCTACATCATGGATGGTCGAGCCACCTCGGCTCTAGCCCAGGCCCAGCAGGCGACCGCTCTGACGGCGGAATTGCTGGGCGAGGAAGACGTGCGAGCGATCGCCGCCAAAGTCAAATTGGCCCAGTGCGCCCGCGCGTTGGGCAGTCACGATGATGCCCTGGTCTTGCTGGATGAGATTCTGACTCCCTTGCAGGACCATCTAGGAGAGACCCACGTGATCCTGCGAGAGGTTTATCACGGCTTGGCCCGGACTTTCCTGGACCAGGGCGATGTGGATTCTGCACGCCTTTCTGCCGAGGAGGCGCTGCGGATCGACAAAGAGTGCCGGGGCCTCTCGTTTCACTTTATTCAAGACCTGGAACTGCTTGCCGATATCGAGCAGGCTGAGGATATTCCCGAGGCGATCAACCTTCTGGATACCGCTCTGGAGCTTTCAGAGCAAGTCTTGCCGGAGAACCATAGCTACCAAGAGCTATTGGCTGCCAAGCGTCATCAGATCGACGCACTGGAAGAGACGCCTGTCCCCAGCGCCTCGACCCTTTCGGTTGATGAGGAGGCGATCGACAGCACACCTCCGGTTGAGTCTGCCGAACAGTTGTTCGTGGACGTGGAGGCCGAGCCGGCCGAACAGCTTTTTGTGGTAGAGTCCGAGGACTATCAGGCGCCTCCCGTCACAGAAGCTGAGCCGGAACAGGTTGAAGCAGGGGTCACTCTGGAGGAACTTTTTGCCATCGAGGTGCCGGAAGAGGTTCTGGAGCCCGAGCCGGAACCGGAACCGGAACC
>JBAYRN010000115.1:0-18172 GCA_041676625.1 Vulcanimicrobiota bacterium | reverse complement strand
TTGGCTTTGGCCTTGCCCTTACCTTTGCCCTTGCCGGCTTCTTTGCTATTGGCGGGAGCGGCTTCGTTGTAATTGATGGTGATGTTGTTGATGGTACGACCATCGTTATTGGTGACGCTCTGATCAATGTTGTTGGTGTTGTTATTGGTGACGGTGTTTCCGATTCCGTTGACATTGTTGGTGTTGCCGTTGGCCTGGTCGGCGAAGCCGATTCCTCGGTTGTTCATCGGAAAGTTCAGGCTGGGGTTGAAAGCCCCGATTGGTGCATATGCCATTGGTTATGGTCTCCTCGGTTGATATCTTGGTACTACGATAACAGGAATCGTTCTGTGAAAACTTTTGAAACAGACGGCCGGATGTTAACATTTGTGACATTCATGCTACCGGTCCGTTAATTCTGGGTTCATAGAATTTTGCGATGTCACGCGGCTCAACCATGCGAAAAGAGGCCTCCCCGGGGAAGCCTCTTTGAGAAGAGTTTGGATATTCGATTAGATCGAAAAGCCGGGGTGCCTGAATCCCCCCATCTGGTTGCCGATTCCGCCCGGAGAGCAGCCTCCGCCAGCCATTCCACCGCCGGCCATTTGCTGCATCAGGCTGAGCATCATGCCCATCATTTTCCGCATCATAGCGTCCGGTCCTTGAGCTCCTTGAGGTCCACCGGGACGCCCACCTTGACGGGCAGCGCCTTTGTCCTTGGCCTTGCCTTTTCCCTTGCCTTTGGCTTTGCCCTTACCTTTGCCTTTGCCGGCTTCTTTGCAGTCGGCGGGCGCTTGAGCAGCTTCATTGTAGTTGACGGTAATATTGTTGACGGTGCGCCCGTCGTTATTGGTGACGCTCTGGTCGATGTTGTTGGTGTTGTTATTGGTGACGGTATTTCCGATCCCGTTGACGTTGTTGGTGTTACCGTTGTTCTGGTCGGCCTGTCCGACTCCACGGTTGTTCATCGGGAAGTTGAGGTTGGGGTTGTAGGATCCTACGATAGCCATATTGCACATTCTCCTTGGTAAGTAGAGCTAGTTGTCTTTTGTGTGTTTTAAGGATACCTGGTTCAACCATGGAATAGTTTTGGGATAGATCGGTTGCATGTTAACAGTTGTGAACGACATGAGAATTTTTTGCTAATCCAGTCGATATGCTCCGCTGTGCATGGCAAAAAAAAGAGGGCCCTTTAAAAGACCCTCTTCTCTTTCTCGAAGTTGTTTTTTTAAATCATGAAACCGGGGTGTCTGAAGTTGCCCATCTGGCTGCCGACTCCTCCGCCAGGGAAACCGCCGCCGGCCATTCCACCACCGGACATTTGCTGCATCAGGCTGAGCATCATGCCCATCATTTTTCTCATCATCGCTTCGGGCCCTTGAGCGCCCTGGGGACCACAGGCGCCTTGAGGACCACCCTGACGACCGACGTGCTTGTCTTTGGCTTTGCCTTTACCCTTGCCTTTGGCCTTGCCCTTACCTTTGCCCTTGCCGGCTTCTTTGCAGTTGCCGGGGGCGGCTTCGGCCGCTTCGTTGTAGTTGATGGTGATGTTGTTGATGGTACGGCCGTCGTTGTTTTTTACACTCTGATCGATGTTATTGGTGTTATTATTGGTGACGGTGTTGCCGATCCCGTTAACGTTATTGGTGTTGCCGTTGTTTTGATCGGCATTCCCTACCATTCGGTTGTTGGTGGGGAAGTTCAGGTTGGGATTGTAGCTCCCGATTGCGCCGTATGCCATTTTATTGTTCTCCTCGATGTAGAGCGAATTTGCTTATCCACAAGATACTTAAACCGTTGGTGTAATTTTTTTGGGATCGACCGGGAACATGTTAACAATTGTAACCGACATGCGAAGATTTCGTTAACTTTGATCCGAGGGGCTAGACGATCGAAAGTTTCGAGGGATAACGGGTGCCACCCGGCTCCCTCGGCAGGTGCCTGAAGATAAAGGGTTGTAAAGTTCAGGGGGAGTGCTGAATGCTAATACGTAAGTTCGACAGAGACAACCTCGATACCGAGCCGGAAAAGGTCCTCTATAAGGATATCTATCCATGGGATGAGATCGAGGACACCCCTTTCGGAGCCAGTATGGCCATCATCGAGCCGGGGGGGCAGACCATGATTCATAGTCACGAGCCCACCGAGACCTTCATCGTCTTTCAAGGCTCCGGCATCATCGGTATCGATGGAGAGGAGAGGCCGATCAGCCAGGGTGACGTGGTGGTTATGCTTCCCGGTATGAAGCACACCTTGAAGAACGATTCCTCGACCGATCCCCTCATGTTCCTCTCTCTCTTCTGGTGGGGAGACGACACCGACACCCACTCTTTTCATATGTTTGGAGATGATGAAGGTGAAGAGGTGGAAAAAGGTCCGCCTCGCCTGATTTTTCCCTCTCCACCCACCAGCAACGGACCCCTGCACGTGGGGCATTTGGCCGGCCCCTACATGATGGCCGACGTGATTCGGCGGTTTGACGCCCTGGAGAAGCGAAACGCCACCTTCGTTTGTCTCACCGACGATCACCAGAGCTACACCCTGAGCCGAGCCGAGTTGGAAGAAAAGCCGGTGGAGGAGGTGGCCGCTCACTATTCCGACCAGATCAAGCACTGCCTGGGGTTGTGTCTGGCCGAGCCGGATCACTTTGTGTCGGCGTTTCGAGATGAAGACTACAAGAATGCTGTACAGGTCGCCTTTAAGAAGCTCTACGACGGCGGCTTCATTCAAAAGGCCGAGCAAGATGTGTTTTACTGTGCAACTTGTCAGAGGGAACTTTTCGACGGACACGTGGTGGGGGATTGCCCCCACTGTCAGCAGACCAGCCTGGGCTTTGCCTGCGAGCAGTGCTGTCTACCGAACAAGACGATCGACCTCCAGGAACCGCTCTGCACCGGGTGTGACACCCCCCCCGAAACCCGCCAGGGGGAGCGGCTCTACTTCGACCTGGAGCCATGCCGCAAAGCCCTGGAGCAGTATCACGAGCACCTCAAACTGACCCCCAAGCTTCGCTCTCTCAGCACTCGTTTTCTGGCCGTGGAGACCATTCACGTGCCGGCCGGTGTCTCTTCCGCCTGGGGGGTTCCCATCCCGGTGGACGGGTTTGAGGGACAAGTCATCTCGCCCTGGCTTGAGATCGGACTTGCCAATCACTACCTCCGCTCCAAGGTCGGGGAATATAGCAGCGTCACTCACACCTTCGGTTACGACAACGCCTTCTGCTATCTGATGGCTGACCCAGCTGTCAGCCTGGCCCTGGACCAGACGGTGCCCCTGGCTCAGGAACTCGTGGTCAACGAATACCTCTCTCTCAATGACGTCAAGATGTCGACCAGCAAGGGCCACTACTTGAGCCCGGAAATACTGCTGGGGCGGATGCCTGCGGATCTTCTGCGGTTTTACCTGGCCACGGTCCGCCCGGAAGTCTCGGAGACCACCTGCAGCCTGCGCCACATGGCCGATATGCTCAACGGGCTCTTGATCGGCCGCTGGCAAGACTGGCTGGCCGACCTGGGCAACGCCCTGACCAATGAGTTCGTGTCGGCCGCTCCCGACTTCGAGGGAGAATGGGCCGAAGAGCACACCCAGTTTTTCGCTGAACTCACGACCTTCAGCAACCGCGCTCGGGCCGGTTACCAGTCTCGAAGGTTGCAGATGGTGGCTAAAGCCGCCATCGATCTGGTGGATCGAACCATCGCTTTTGCCCACGAACAGAGCCACCTGGCCAATCTCCCGGGATATGAAGAGCAGCGAGCCACCGGGGTGGCTCTGGAACTGGCCGGGGCCAGACTGCTGGCCCTCATCTGTGCTCCCCTGATGCCGAACTTCGGCGCCCAGCTCTGGAAGATTCTAGGGCATCATCACTCCATGCAGGATGAGGGCTGGCCCCGAGAGCCCAGGTTCTTGCCTCCCGGTCAGAGACTCCTGGCCCGAGCCGGGTTGTGCGCCAGGCGGCTCTTTCCCCAGAAGATCAATCTGGACGATCTGATAGAGACCCCATGAGAGAGACCGCCGATGTCGTCATCGTAGGGGCCGGTGCTCTGGGTTGTTCCACCGCCTATCATCTGGGCTGCCTGGGGGTGGGGAAGGTACTGGTTCTGGAGCGAGGAGGGATCTGCTCGGGGGAGACCCGCAAGTCGGGGGGCTTCGTTCAGTCCCACTGGGTCAGTCTGGATGAAGTTCGGCTGATCCACAAGTCCCGGGAGCTTTTTCTGGAGTGGGAAGAGCGATTTGGAGAGGGCTGTTCCTATATCAAGAACGGCTACCTCCACGTGACCGGTGAGGAGAACGAGCCCACCGTGCGGCAGACCCACGAGATGCTACTGGCTGAAGGGATCGAGTCTCACTGGCTGGAGCCCATCGAGATCAAGAAGCTCCAACCGATCCTGCACTGCCGCGATCTCACCGGAGCCGCCTGGGAGCCACAAAGCGGCTGGGCCGATCCGGTGGCGGCGGTCACCAGCCTGGCCCGAGGAGCCCGCCAGCGAGGGGTGGAGATCGAGGAGGGGGTCACGGTATTACAGATCGCCCATCGCTCCGGGAAGATCGTGGGGGTCGAAACCGACCGGGGCTTCGTCTCGACCGGTACCGTGGTGCTCTGCGCGGGACCCTGGACGCCGCTCTTGCACCCACTTCCTTCCAGTCCCCTTCCCATAAGAGCCCGACGGGGTCAGGTCTGCTATATCAATCGTCCCAACGGGCTACCCAAGGTGGAATTGGCTTTTTATGATGAGATCACGGGTATCTACACTCACCCGGCGGGCGAGACCAATCTCTTAGGGATCGATTGGGATTTCGATGAGATCTACGATCCCAATCGTTATGACACTCAGGTGGATGAGGAGTACATCTCGGCGGCCCTGGGTGCTCTGGGTTATCGATTTCCGGTGATGTGCGGAGCCCACGTGGTCAAAGGGGTGGTCGGCCTTTACGACTTCACCCCTGACGGTCACCCCATCATCGATGGCCCGATCGGCCTGGACGGTTATTACGTGGCCGCGGGATTCAGCGGATGCGGATTCAAGTCTTCTCCCATGACGGGGTTAGGTTTGGCCGAACTGGTGGCCAGAGGAAGACCGGAGTCGGTGAATCTGGACTTCTTAAGTTTTTCGCGATTTCGGGACTCAGACGATTGGATAGGATGGAGCTAAAACTATGACCAGAGTGATCACCTCGCCGGCTGATTCGGAACTAAACCTTGACCCCTTGCCCGAGCGGGAAGTGGTGGAGGGCGGCCGAGAGGCCATGACCTTCATCAACGCCGAAGCCGAGGACGGAGCCTGCCGTTCCGGACTGTGGAGTTGTCCGGTGGGCACCTATCGGTTTTTCTTTCCTTATGAAGAGCACACTTACATCATCGAAGGCAAAGTGGAGGTCATCGACGATCTCCACGGCAAGGTCACTCACGTATTGGGGCCGGGCGATATGGCTTTCTTTCCCGTCGGCAGCAAGACTGTTTGGAAGATTGTCGAACCTTTAAAGAAATTCTTCGTAATGCGAGACTGAATGGCATCTGAATCTAAAAATAAGTCGTCGTGCCTGGGGCTCTTTATAAGAGCTTTCATGGTCATCGCTCTGGTGCTGGCCAACCTGAGCGTGCTGGGGATCATCATCGCGGTTCAGTTCTTCGAAGCGGACTACGCCGCCTGGACGGACTTTAGCCATTACACCACCCGGCCCTCCATGTTGATCGGGGGTATCCTGGCTAGCGCCATCTGCGGTGGGGTGATCCTGAGTACGGTTGGGGCCGCGGTCAGCCTGGTCTTCGGAAACAATAGTACCGGAAAGAGCAACTCCAGCTCGAAACCGGCCCCTAAAGCCAGGCCTCAATCGAATAGACGCACCACGGTGTGACCCTACTGTGAATTGTGTGCGACACGTTAACTATTTGTAACATGGTATCTAAGTTATAGCCCTTCCGATATGCTTAGCCCAATAACACACTGGAGGCTACTCAAAATGGCAATAACGGCAATAGCAGGCGCAGCGATCGGCGCTATCGGTGGCAAAGGCGGAAAAGGTGGCGGCAAAAAAGGCGGCGGCGGTGGCGGAATCATGGAATTGATTTCGAACATCATCAACAAAGTCAAAGGCTGCGCGGGTGGCTGCGGGGGCTGCTAGATCCTAAAAGCCCATAGCGAAACAGCAGCTCTGCCGGTGACTACCAGCGGAGCTGCTTTCGTTTTGACGAAATGGAATGGAGTTGTGAGATATGAGTAGCGAAGAGGACGCCGAACCCTGGGACCTTCTAGCCGACGCTCTGGGCTCGTTGAACGAGTTGGAAGACGACGATGTGGAGCTAAACCTCCAGGAGAGTTCCAACTCTTCCCTGGACCAGGACGACCCCTATTTTAAGGTGCCGCTGGAGCAAGCCTCCAATCTCATCCTGATCCGCCGGGCGGTGGCCGATTTGAAGTCGGGTGCCATCACCCGAGAGCGATACGTGGCCATCATCAGGCCTTTTGTCCAGCCTCTTCAAAACGGATTGCAGCTCATGGAGACCGACGTGGTCAAGAACAAGATCAGCGAGATCCCCGAGGAACAGCGGGTCATCTTTCAGTGGATGCACGAACGACTGGCCCAGCTCAGCGAAGGCATGAACCTTCTTTTTTCCTATCGAGATTCCGGACAGATGTCGGACGTGGACCGGGGGCTTCAGATCGTGGAAGAAGCAATGAAAGCGCTCGACCAGATCCAGGATGCTGCCATCGAAGCCGGGCAGGAAGAAGATTTGCGGGCCGAGATGGCGGAGTAATCAGCGGTGCTGGAAGTGCGTCCGCTGCGCTTTGAGGATCGGGAAGATCTGCGGACTTTCTGTGAGCAACGAGAGTATCCGGACTCGGTTTTCGCCTCTCCGGAACTCGCCCGGCGGTTGACCCTGGAAGATTTTGAGCCGGCCTTTGAGTCGGTGATGGCGCAGGATGAGATCTTCAGTCTGGTGGCCGTGCTGCGAGGTAAGATCGTGGGGTATGTGCTGGGGCGACTCAACGAAACGGAGAGCATCACCCAGGATCCCCAGACCGAGATCATCAACTACTCGGTCTCGGCGCAACCGGTCTTTCACATGCTGATGGCTGAATCGGTGCGGCTGGCCCGAGAGGCGGGCGACCATTACCTGGTCTGCCATACCACCGAGACTCAGGAGCGGGAGAAGCGTTGGGCCGAAGCCTTCGGATTGAAGACCGAACTGTACCGAACCTACATGACCGTGAAAGCGGGAGAGAGCTTCCCCAGCCACCCCGAATATCTGGTTCGGCGGGCCAGGGACCACGAGATGCTCTTTGTCATGAGCGTGGTGGCCAATCACTCCCCGGCCTACATCCCGGCTCATCGGCCGGTGGATAAAAAAGCTGTCCAGGCGGGGTTCGTGGACTCTTATAGCTCCATTCGATCCAACGACAAGAAGAAGGTTCCGCTGGTCTTGTACCACAAGCCGAGCGGCGATCTCCTGGGCTATATGATCCTCATGCCCCAGCGACTCTTTCGGGGTCGGGGGCCGCTGGCCATGTACATGTACGACATCGCCATCGGCTCCCTGGGTGAGGGGAAGGGGCTGAGCCGCTGGCTGGCCCTGGGCTCGAAAGCCCTCATGGCCAAAATGGGTGGAGGCCTGCTCTTCGGCGACGTGAGCCCCGAAAACAAACTGGCCCTCAGCGCCACCCTGGCCCTGGGCAGCCGCATCGACTCCCGCCGCTGGGGGATCAAGGTCTAGCTGCGATTTGCTTCGAAGGGCTACCGATGCGACGTTATCATTTAGTCCTCACCATTGCTCTGCTCTTGCTATTTCAAACGGCTTCAGCTCAGGCCATGCAGATCTTTGTCAAGGCACTCACGGGCAAAACCATCACCCTGGAGGTGGAATCCAGCGACACCATTGAAAATGTCAAACAGAAGATACAGGATAAGGAAGGGATCCCTCCCGATCAGCAGCGTCTTATTTTTGCCGGCAAACAACTGGAGGATGGTCGGACTCTCGCCGATTACAACATTCAGAAGGAATCGACCCTGCATCTGGTGCTGAGATTGGGTATATTGACCTTGATTTCACCGGCCGATGAGGCCACCGTGAGCGAGGCGAAACTCACCTGGATACCTGACGGATCACCAGGTGCGGTTCATAAGGTTTTTCTCGATACCCATCCGGGTTTTTTCCAGACCTCCCCTATCGAGGTGGCGCTTACGTCGATGGTGCTCGGCTCCCTGGCGCTCGGCTCTGGTCTGGCGGCGCGATTCGGCAGTTGGTTGGTTTCCGTCGCCCTGCTTTGCTGTCTACTGGTGGGCTGTGGAGAAACCGAACGAGGGCCCTGGGCCATCTACCAAACAGGCCCCACCCCGGAGGTGTCTGCCACTCCAGAGGAGACCGCCACCCCTGGCCAGACTCCCACACCGTCCGGCCCAACCCCCACCCCGGATGGCACGATGAGCTTCTTGGCGACCGGGCTGACTCCAGGAGTCACTTACTACTGGCGGGTGATCTCAGAAGACGCCTCTGGGTTCCCACTGGCCCAAAGTGAGGTATGGTCTTTTACTCTATCCAACTGAGCAGGGCTTACACAAGGGCGGCACCCTCGGGCAGCGGCTCCAGGGGTCGGATCTCCACCGTACCCTTTTTCGCGGGGGGCAGTTTGGCGGCAAATTGCAGAGCTTCGTCCAGATTGTCCACATCGATCAGGTAATATCCACCCAGTTGCTCGGTGGTTTCGGCAAAGGGGCCGTCGGTCACCTGGCGCTTACCGTTTCTCATCCTCAGAGAAGTCGCTGTCTCCACCGAGCGCAAAGGGGAGGAGTCCAACAGCTTTCCGGCTGCCTCCAACTCCTGGCAGAGCTTCATGGAGTCGAGCATGCATTGCTCGCGTTCCTCCGGACTCCAGTCGGACTCCGCCCCGTAAATCAGTAACATGTACTTCAAGAGACTACCTCTTCTTTCGCTGCGGCCTGGCTGTAGTCGGGTTGGCTCAGCTCGGCCGGGTCTTTGATCGGCCAAACCTGATCGTTTAGCGGATTGAACGGCATGGAGACATGTTCGTGGCTTACCTTCCATTCTCCATGGACTTTCCGGTACCCCACCGTAACCCGCATCCAACTCTGGCTGCACGGGTGGTCCTGGGGAGTTACGAACTTGTACAACCCGTGAACCAGGGCCAGGTCTCCAGAGACCTGGACTTTCAGATCCCTATGTTCCGACTTAAATTCCTCCGGGAAGTGCGGAAAACAGTTTTCCCAGGCAGCCTGGATCAGCTCTCGGCCTTCCGTTTTGTAGGGAGGGATGGCGTCGTACAGGACGGCGTCGGGCAGGTAGTGCTTCATCATACTCTTTGCATCGCGGGCTTCCACGGCCCTGGACCACTGGGAGATAAGCTCTCTGATTTTGGATTCTTCGTCAATTTCGTTCTGGCCTAAAGATGTCATTTTCTAGTCTCCTTTGTCATTAAGTCGAACGAGCCGCCCGCTTTTCGACATTCCTCCGCCTTTTTCTGAAAGAATCTTTTTTCACTGTTGCAGGAACCCAAAGACTGCGCCGCCTGAAAGGCCTGGTGGGCTTGCCGCCGGCGATCTAATTGAAAGAGCCACTCCCCTCGGGCGGCGTGAGCCGCAGCGTAGTCTTGCAGATGACCTTCGGCCAGCAGACCCTCCACGATGGAAAGAGCGGCCTCGGGACCTTGCAGCATGGAGACCGCCACGGCTCGGTTGAGCGAAATGACCGGATTGGGATCGATGCGGGCAAGCAGGTTGTAGAGGGCCAGAATCTCCGCCCAATCGGTCTCCCCGGCACTGGGAGAGAGGGCGTGCACCGCCGAGATGGCGGCCTGCAGGGTATAGAAACCAAAACGCCCGGATTTCAGCGCCTCTCGGAGCAGCGAATCACCCTCCTGGATCAACGCACGGTCCCATAAAGAACGGTCCTGGTCCTTGAGCAGCACGATATCATCGGCGGAATCCAATCGAGCCTCACACCGGGACTGATGCAGCAACATAAGAGCTAACAAACCTTTGACCTCGGGCTCGGGTAAAAGTTCGTGGAGGAGGCGAGCCAGTCGGATCGCCTCTTCACTGAGACTGTTGCGCAGGGGTGTCTGGCCACTGGTGGCGGAATAGCCCTCATTAAATACCAGGTAGATCACGCTGAGCACGGCGTCCAGCCTCTGCGGCAACTCCTGCAGGTCGGGGACCACGAAAGGGATTCCGGCGTCTCTGATTTTAGCCTTGCCTCGCACGATGCGTTGAGCCATGGCTGTGTGCCCGGTGAGGAAGGCCCGGGCGATCTCGCCGGTGCTGAGTCCACAGACCTCGCGCAGGGTCAGGGGAACCTGAACCTTGGGATCGATGGCCGGGTGGCAGCAAGTGAAAATAAGTCGGAGACGGTCGTCTTGCACCTGGTGGGCGGCGGTGGCGGAGTTCTGCTGCTGGATCTCCTCCCATTTTTCTGCCAGCGCCGGCTCCAGCGCTCGAAAGCGTTGATGACGGCGCAGTTTATCGATGGCTTTAAAACGCCCGGTCGAGATGAGCCAGGAAGAAGGATTCCTGGGGGCGCCGCTCTCGGCCCAGGAGTCCCAGGCGACGGTGAAGGCCTCTTGCATAGCTTCTTCGGCCAGATCGAAATCGCCCAGGAGGCGCACCAATGTGGCCAGCACTTTTCTGGATTCGGAGCGATAAAGCTCCTCGAATTCGTGCCGGCCCAGCTTGCTCACCGGCGCCGAATCTCCAGTTCTTTGTACCCGCTCTGGGGGTCGTGAACTCTTTCGAACTCCAACTCGGTCAGTTCCACCAACACGATTTCGGCGGTGGTTCGGACTAGGCAGCCCTCCAGCAAATGACCGCCGGTCATCCGGCCTTCTCGGTCAGCCACCGAAAGATGCAAATGCCAGGCCCCTTTCCCGCCGCAGCCCACTAGGGAGATGATCTCCAGGGGGCCTTCTATTTGTTGCCCCTGGGGTTCGTTGGCAAATCGAAGCCGGGCTTCGGTCAGGGAGCCCACGCAAGTGACAACGGCACACGCCGAGATGTCCTTCTCCAGCAAAAACCGGGTCAGTTCGAGCTTGAGATCCTGCCCCGGTTTCAATCGAACCGCGTGATACTTTCCCTGGGAACTGTCGGCCCAGGCGCCGGACATAGCGCAGAACAAGAGCATCAAAGGCAAAAACCGTTTAAGTCGCATGGCTTTCGATATTTAGACCGTGATAAGCCGTATACCCTTTTTGGTGGTTGTCCGTTTAAACTGGTTATTCGGCTAGCAGCACACTGAGGCGTCCAGGACTGCCCAAGCCGCCTGCACTCACGACCACCACATCGATCTTTCCGTCACCGTTGTAGTCGGCTTTGTCGAGATAGGCCGGCCCGGTTTCGGTGGGGAAGCCCACCGGAATGGTAAAGCTACCGTCGCCCAGGCCTGACAGAACGAACAATTGATTCAATCCGGCAGCCACAGCAGCGATATCGGGGCGTCCGTCTCCGTTGAAATCGTCCACCACGATGGAAAGAGGAATCCCGCCGGTCTGATAGTCGGTCTTGGGGTGCAAGGTTCCGTCTCCCACTCCCAGCAGAACCGAGCAGTTGCCAACGGTGAAATTGCCGGTGACCACGTCTAAAATGCCGTCGCCGTCGACGTCGATCAGATCGGCGTTACGGGGAGTCAGGTCGGTGGCGAAAAATTCGGGTAAAGCGAAGGTCCCGTCGCCGTTTCCAAGGAGCGTACAGACCGACCCATCGCCTTGCTGTAAGGCTTCATTAGCCACCACCAGGTCGAGCTTGCCGTCACCGTTGAGATCGCCCGCCAGGACGTCGTGGGGCCGCGCACCGACCGTGAGGTGAGTGGGGTCAAAGAAGCTGCCGTCGCCCTTGCCGAGAAACACGGAAATGCTGGTAGATTCGTAGTTGCAGACCACCAGGTCATTGTTTCCGTCACCGTTGAAATCGGCGATAAAGGAAGCGATAGGTTGGTTCTGGGCATCCATATTCGAAGGGGCGGTGAAGGTCCCGTCGCCCTGCCCCAGGAGAATGGAAACGTCTCCAGGGTCGGAATTAGGATTCGCATAGTTGCAGACCACCAGATCGAGATTGGAGTCTCCATTGAGGTCCGCGGCCATCACGTTAAAGGCTAGAGGCCCGGTGGCGATGGTGAGAGGAGAACCAAAGCCCCCCTGGCCGTCTCCCAGGTGCACCGAGATCGTACCATCTCCGCTATTGGCCACCACTGCATCCTGGTGCCCGTCGTTGTTGAAATCTCCGGCGGCCACTCCGGTGGGTAGGCTACCGGTATCAAAGCCTGCTCCCGCACGGAAAGACTGCACGGGAGGCCCCACGTCTTGCCAGGACGGGTCAATAACCCTGACCACGGCGTTTGCTGTGACCGTGACCGGTACTTTAGCCCGGCCGATGACCTGGTCGTCGTGCAGGTACTCGATGAGCAGGGTGCGCACCGAGGTGGGAACTCCCTCGAGGAGAGTCTCTTCGGTCCTGGGTCTTACGGTAGGGCCGTACACACGAACTTCATCAGAATTTAGCCCCTCGTAGCTAATGTCGGTTACAAACCGAGTCACAGCCCTGGCGAGGGTATGCTCCACTAGAATCGAGCCGGTGGGAGCCGGGGGGGTAGAGTTCCATACGATCGGATCGGTGGAGGACCCGCATCCGGCAAACAACAAAATGATAAATACTGATAAAATTCTCTTCAAGAGTCTTCTCCTACAATAAGCGTCGGTAGATGGTGCCGCTTTCCCAAGGAGCAGAAAAGGCCTCCTTGGGAAGAGTGGCTTATCGCTTATTTCAAGGCTGGCAGGATGACCTCAGTGCTGGTGGAGCGGAACCGTGAGTCTGGAGTTTCTCGATACATGACTCGAGTTCCAAGGGTTATCTCATGATGAATGTTTTGGTCGACGCTCTCTCTGCCGTCGAGCGAAACCGAAAGGAAATCACGCCCGTTAAACTCCCACTCAAACTCGGTCACCAACTTGAATTCGTCGGTCAGCTTGGAAGGGTCGAGATGACTGGGAGCACTCCCGTTCTCCTCTAGAAACTTGAAGTGAGCAAAGTCAATGGTATAGCGTCCAATTCCCACCCTAAGATAGCCGAGGGGGCGTCCATCGAGAAAGCAGAGGTAGACAGGTTCAGGTGAAACGAACTTTGCAGTCATCCGCAGATCGTCCAACGAACTCGGGCGACCATCCACTCGAAGCTCCAGCTGAGGATCTCTAGGCGACTGACTTGGAGACGGTGCCTGGCTCGGTTCGGGTGCGGTTTCCCGGCGAATGAAGAAACTCGTCACCACCGCCACCAGGGCCAGAACGATTAAAAACTCACGAAATTTCAAGGATTTACGGCTTCAAGCTGAAGTGTACGTAAGCCTTCAATGCGGTTGTCGGAGGACTCATACCCGTAAACCGAGACCGTGGGTGCCCGGTCACAGCCACCGGAAAAATCATCATCCACGGCCCTTCCGCTCTGGCCTCCGACCAGGTCGCCCTGATCTCGGGTGATGATTTGAACGTAGGACCTGTCTTAATAGAGGCGCTGCAACGGCACCAAACCCCGGCCATCTCCAACAAACGCATCTGTTTCAATCCCCAAAACCGCCACACCACCAAAGCCCAGAAGCGAGAACTGCTGCGCCGAGACGGCTGGGTCTGTAGCACGCCGGGATGCTGCCATAAGCTTTACTTACACCTTCATCACCTGGTGCCGCACTCCCAGAATGGCCCCACCATTGACCGAAACTTGGTCGGGCTGTGTTCGAGTTGTCATCGAAACGTACACGACGGCTCACTTCGCATCTTCCTCCGGCCAGACGGCAAGCTGCGATGTCGATCGACTTCTCGGAATAGACCCACCCCTGAAACCGGGAGCTGTTCGGCCCGTCCCTGTGGATCGCGATATCGTCTTTAGCCACCAGCGCGGCGTGGTCGGCCTGGGTGTCCCTGGATCCGGTGACTGTGCTCTTGCCGGTGGCCACGATGGCGCCTTTGCCTTTGACCGTGCCAGTGATGGTGACATCGCCGTCCACGTAGAGCAGCCCCTCGGCCATGTCCGGGTTCCCGATGGTGAGATTGCCCCGGTGTCGCGCGTTTCCGGCGATCTTGGTGTCAACCCCCAGCCTCACCGCTTTGTTCGCCCCACCGGCCGAGGAGTTGCTCACGATTATAGAGCGCATCCATGATGGACACAAACCAACACGTCGCATACACTGGAAGCATGAACGTTAGGCTAACTCCACAACAACAAGAGTTCATCGAGAATCAGGTGGCCGAAGGTCGATACCTTTCCAATTCCGAGGTCATCAGAGAGGGCCTTCGGTTGCTGCAAGAAGAAACGGAATGGAGAGTAGATCTGAGGCGCAAGATCAGCGAAGGAATGATGCAGGCGAAAGCCGGCAAGTTGGTCGACGGAAAGCAAGCCATCGCCAGAGCCTTAGAGGGGCTGGATGACTAAAGCCCTTAAGTATGACATCTTATGAACTGACTGAGGTCGCAGAGGAAGATCTGATTGATCTCCGCTTACGCATTATCGACACGAACGGCCCAAGGGTCGCGAAGAAAATCATCGGCGAACTCGATGAGACACTTACCCACCTTTCTGATTTTCCAGGTCTCGGTCGGTCCCGTCCCGACCTCACCGATGAACCGGTCTCTTTCTTTCCGTTCTACTCCTGGCTCATCATATACGAGCCAAAATCTGCTCCGCTCCAAATCATTCGCATCGTGAGCGCTTACCGCGATTCGAAAACTTCTTCATCTAGCTCTTCACTTCGCTCCCCTAGTCGCGACCTGGCCGCAGGATTTCCGCCCTCATTTCTTCCGGCCAAACCCGCGCATAGTTCGCCGTATTCAGAATATCACGATGCCCCAGCAACCCCTGGATCGCGCGAATGTCAGCTCCGTTCTGCAGAAGATGGGTCACTTCGCATATTCCTCCGGCCAGACGGCAGCCTGCACTTCACCGACGCCGAAGGAAGCTCGGTGGCCGAGCAAGCCGATCTGGAACTGGGCCAGTGGCTCGACTTCAATATCGGGTGGGACGGCGAGGAGGATGACTCCTTTACCATGCGGCTCCTTCCCCTTTCAAAGGCGAAGCGATACCAGACTATTCTAGGCGCCGAAAGGTCATCTCTATGTTCTGGTAGATTCTTTGAAAGTAGATGGTCTGCTCGACTAGGGAAGAGCTTGTGGCTAAAGCGAGTCGGCCCAATTCGAGGTCGAAGTGGACCCCGTACGCAGGGACACGACCAAATCCGGATTTGAAGCTGACCTCGTGGGGGTCCTGGGATTCTTTGGCAGACAAAAATGGCCACCGGCTCCAGTTCGGAGCTAGTTCGAGCTAGCTACGAATACACCGGATTCTCCGAGCTCAAGAAGCTCATCAGGCCCAAAGGAGCCTCCGACCCCGAATTCTCATTCCAATACGATCGTTTGGGCCGTCCCGTCACCATGACCGACCCTCTGAATGAAAGTTCCAGCACCGCCTACGAGCCGTACTGCGTCGGTCGAGCCGTCACATCCGCTCGGGGAGTGCGCACCAAGATGGACTTCGACACCCGCTGTTTGCTCACCCAGGTGACCACCGGCGAGGCCGGCTCCTCTCCTCTCGACGTCTCCAACACCAGGATCACGCGGACCTTCGAATACGATGAGTTGGGCCGTATGGTTCGGAGCACTCAGAGCCCCAACGACATCGCCTCGCCTCCGAACTACGGACAGGCGCGCTTCGGCGTCTCCCGCTATGGCCAGCAGGCTCAGATTCCCAACGATGGGGAAAGACTCTACGAATACGATATCCTGGACCGGCTGACCAAAATGACCTTCGAGGACGACAGTGAGGTCCTTTACCTCTACGACGAAGCCTCGCGTCTCATCGAAAAGACCGACGTCAACGGGCACATCACCCAGTACGGATACAGCAAGGACCATCTCCTCAAGACGCTCACCGTTAAAAGAGACTCCCAGTCCGACCGGGTCTTCACCTATCACTACAATGAGGCCGGACGGGTCACTCAAGTCAACTATCCCGGCGAAAGCAAACTCGTAGCCTACATCGACGACGGCTCCGGCGGCAGCGGTTGGGACAAAAACGGTCGGCTGAAGCATCTGCGCTATGAGCTCGACGGAGCCCCCCTGCGCAGTTTCGCCTACCTCTACGACCCCAGCGGCAACCGCATCCAGACCACCGAGGTCGCGGGAGCCACCACAACCGTCTACAAATATCACTACGACTGGCTAGACCGGCTCATCCTGGTAGAAAAAGGTCCCAGCGCCGGTTCGGTAAGCCCGGTCTCCGTCTACACCTACGACGAGTCCGACAACCCAACCAAGCTCGAGCTGCCGGCCGATTTCCTCGAATACGACTTCACCTTCGACCTGGCATCCAACATCACAACCCGCTCGGAAACCGACACCAGCGCTTCTCCAGTCGTCAACTTCACCGAAAACTTCACTTCCGATGAAGACGGCAACCTCCTCACTAGAACGCGCACCATCGGGGCCGACACCCACCAGGTCGTCTACGAATGGGACGACTTCAACAAACTCGTCGCGGTCAGCGCCTCTTTAAACGCTAGCCCTGCCGCCGAGCCCAAACAAAACAACGCCTACAGCGTCAACGGCTTCCGCCGCCAAAAGGTCAAAAAAGACGGCCAGGTCGTCACCGAATACGCCGAGGGCCTGTCCACCGCCGTAGCCAAAACCCAGACCGAAACCGTCACCTACATCCACGGACACCAAATCCTGGGGTTCGAAAGGGGTGGAGACTTCTTCTACTTTGTGACCGATGCTCTCGGTTCTGTTAGAGATATCATCAACAGCTCCGGAACAGTAGTCCAGCAGTACGAATTCGACGAGCGGGGCAACCACCTGATCTCGCCCATGGGCGGAGGGCCGGCTTCGCCCAAGACCTTTGTCGGAGGGCTCTCGGTCAACGATGATACCGGGGATTCCGGGCTCTATCTGATGGGGCATCGATTCTATGATCCATCCTTGGGCCGGTTTCTGAATCGCGATCCGATTGGGTTTGCCGGCGGACTCAACTTGTTCAGTTACGGCGGGAATAATCCGGTGAGCCGCACTGATCATTCAGGTCTTAAACCAGAGCACTTGATGGACCGGAGTGTGGGAATACACCATCCTGACCGAGCATACATCCACCCGAGCGGCAGTTTCGCGGCTCCGATCTTAGGAATGGTGTTCGAGCCGTTCGACTATGCGATGATGGGCTACGAGATAGCTACTGAGGGATTCAATCCTTGGATGCTCTTGGCAGCACTACCCGTTATTTCGTGGGGTCTTCTTAAGGGAGTCGGCACTCTTTTCTCAAAGAGTGAAGACTGTAAGTCATTCGCGCTTGGATTGAACAAACATCTCGTCGACTTTGCAGAGAAACATGGAGCGGAAGTCTGGATGGACTACTTGCCAACGCAATGGTGGGACACGGTTCCGGCAAAGCTGGACGATGGAAAAACTCGGATTCTATTTAACCAAGAGGGTTGGAGTGCCGAAAAAGCTGTTGAAAAGCTTCTAAACGGGAATCCTGGTAGCACCGATACAGAGTTCAGTTGGATTCGCGATAGATATAAAGATATTCGAACTAGAGTTGAATGGTATAATGGCTCAAACCCTATTGAGCCAGGATTTAACGAGTTTTGAAATGAAAATGATACGCTGTACATGCCAAGACGGAGCTAAGGACCTCGAAGTCTTTTACTCTGATGTGATTAAGCAACCCAACGCAGATAGAATGCTTTCAGTCTTTGATCTCTTGAAAAAAGCGCCTGGAGACGAAATCGTATATTGGCTCCTATCACATTCGAAAATCTGCCTAACATCTGAGGATAGTCATCAGTCGCCAAAGTGGGTAACCGTAGACCTTGGATATACACCATTCGGTGAGTTCGAGATTGAGTGTCGTGTCCCCGATGAGATTTCTCCTTGGCCCCACGCCTACGTACGTGGATATGCGAATACCCCTTTGGAAGCGGTTGAAAAGATCGTCTCTGGAATGAAGTTCTCTCGTGGTTGGTGCTAGACCCACCCTTCAACTGGGCGGTATCTCTTGAGAAACCGGGTGCCCCTGGCCGGGGTAAGTGCATCCTTGGCGTAGACCCCGGGGTCTACGCCAGGTAGAAGATACGTCAGCAGAGAGCTTTGAAGGCCCACCGAGAGGTGGGCCTTCTCTTAGTTCTCGCTCCCCATCCCGGCGGTCGCCCCCGCTGGTT
>JBAYRN010000114.1:0-18452 GCA_041676625.1 Vulcanimicrobiota bacterium | reverse complement strand
TTCTCTCCGAGTCGCACTACTTCCATAGTCTGACCAGTTGGCGCAAACCTTTGCCCGACCAACCCAGAGAGTTTGACGACAGCATCTTCGAGGTCAACGCCTTTTACGTGGAGGTGGTCTCAGAAGGTGACAACAAAGGCAAAAAGGGCTGGATGGTCAATCAGGTGGACCGCTATCTGTCCGAGGATCGAGAAGACCCCTTCGGAGTGTGGGTTCCGGATCGACTGGGACTGGTGCGCGAAGCCGAAGCCAAAGGCTAAGGATTTGGCCCTAAATTGGGTCAAAATCGATCAGGAAAATGTCCCGGAAGCCCTGCTCTGTACCGGCTGCGGTCCGGATCGATGAGGCGCTGTGCCAGGTCGTACCGGTAAAGAGAACCGAGTCGAGCATCTCGGTCTGCAACCAGCGAAAGACGGGATTTTTAGCCTGATCATAAGCTGCGAACTCCCCGCCTTCGATCCCCTGCCGCTGCCAGAAGTGCTGAAAGGTGTATCGCTCGGCATCCCGGTGAATCCCTTCGGGGGTCGGTTTGCCCAGAGATTCAGGAAGGGCGACGATTCTGACCTGGTGCACCCCCACCACCACGGGTTCCTGAAAAAACTCCGGATCGATCCGCCTGATCGCAGCAGCGTCGTGACCGATCAACTCTTGCAGGAGGCTGCACTCCATGGTTGATGGCTCCAGGGGCTCGAAGGTTCGCAGCACACCTCCATTGAGGGGATTGTCTTCCCGGCTCTGGAGAATGGAGTGACCCGAGAGTGGTTCGAGGCTTAAGGAGTCGCCGGAAAAACGGGCAACAAGTCGGCTGAACCGCCGAAACCTGTAACGCCCGCCGTCTCCCATCTGTTGATCTTGCACCAACCGTTCGAAGCTCTCCCTTACCTGCTGGGTACATCCGGTAGCGCGCGCACTCAAAGCCGATAGAACGCTCTGGGAGGGGAAAGCGAGGTAACCCCCCTGCAACTCCTCTAAATCCGGGTCTACTCGCATTGTGCCAACACCTCCGAGGCCACCGAAGACTGCAACTCTCCGGGCCAGATACCGTCGTTTAATAGAGTACTCCTCCACCAGAGTTCGCCGGCTGCTTTCATTGCCGCCAGCTTCCCGGAGAGGTTCAAGCCCACTCCTGCAAAATCCATGTGCTCGAAGTCCTGAAACACAACCAGTCCTCGATGCTCTTCAGGGAGGAACTCGTAGGCTGCCACCCGCTCTCGGTAGCCGGATTCTCCAGACAGCAGGTGGTCCCTGGTACCTGTCATGACCAGGGTGGAACGATCGATCCGCGTGAATTCCTCGGCTTCGAAGACCATTCCGGGGGGCTGAGGCGAAATCACCAGGTAAGACTCCGCTGGAAGAGGTTGAACCCCGTGTTTGATCAGCCGAGGCTCAAGCCCCGCACAGGCCAACACGGTATAGCTCCCGTAGGAATGCCCCCCCAGGCCCAGGGGCAGCCCTTCAAACTCTCTCCAAAGATGGTCCCACACCAGCACCAGGTCCTGGGGTCGGGCCTTGAGTTCGGCGGGGTCCCCCACTCTCCGCACGACTTCGGCGTTACGCTCGGCTCTACGCTTTTGAGGCAGCGACCGCAAGACTTCGAGATTGCTGCCCACGTGCTCCACCACGAAGGTGGTCAAACCCATGGCCTGCCAGGCCCGGGCGAAAAAGGCATAACCGTTTCGGTCACCACCAAACCCTACCGAAAAGAGAATCCAGCCTCGGGCGGTCCCTTGGGCCGAGTATCGGCGGACCGGTACCACTCTATCTGAGTTGGAGTGCCGAAACGTCAAATCTTCGACGGTCGCGTTCACCCGGGGAGCTTACCACTTGTCTTAATAGATGGGAAGCGCCAGGCCCATGGGGTACCCTCCGAAGGTGTCTGCACCGAAACCGGCCATCCCCCCGGGTCCACCCATCCCGTAGGGCATGCCGAACCCGCCCGTGAAGCCGAAATTACCGTTGACCAGGGGCGTCATCATAAAGGATTGCTGCATGAGCATGGCGTTTTGGTGAAATTGGTACATCATCATCATCTGGGTTTGCTGCTGCTGGATCATGGCGATCTCCAGTTGCTCCGCTTCGTTGGGGCCCTGGGTACCGGGTAGACCCCTCAATTCAAGCTCGGTCTCCCCATCTTTTCCCTGACCGACTCTCACCACCGCGGCTCCCGCCTTCTGAAGCTCCCAGCTACTAAGCACGCCGTCGCGGTCCAGATCCAGAGCTCCACCCTGCGTTTTCAGTTCAGCGCCCCGGGCTTTTTCTGCTTCCGACACCGCGCCATCTGCATCGAGGTCGAGGTCACCGGCAAAGGCTTTCAAGAGTTCGTTGGCTTTGTTGACGTCGTACTTTCCCTCGGCGGTGGGGAAAGCTAGAAATCCATCATTCTGCGCATCCACCTTTCCGTCCCCGTTGAGGTCCACGCCAAATCCCCGAGGCCCGAGTTGGAAGTGCTCGAACTCGGTCTTCTTATCAGCCGAAAGCGGAACTGCGATATCGGCCTTGGTGCTCACATCGCGTCCGAAATAACTCTTTAAAATGATGGGTTGTTGATTGACTTTCATAGGGCTCTCCTGCGCTTGATGTTCTCAGGTTAGCCTCACCCTCTGGAGCAACAATGACGGACTTGCCAAATTTGTAAACAGCTTGTTAAAATCCGGTCCAAGGTAAAATCTTCCCAATCTCACAGGGTTTGATTCGTTTTCCCCAAATGTCCCTTTTCGGGCGTCGAACGCCCCCTATCCGAAGTGCCGATCCTCCGAGATTTAGCTTCGAAACTGCAAAAGAAAGAGAGAGTTTGCAATATGCTCAAACTTCAGAAAGGCGAATACGAATGCCCGCAGTGTAAGAAGCTGACGGTCATTGGTCGCACTAAGAAGGTGGACGAGCCTCTCACCTGTTGTGGCGTGGAAATGGTTCCCAAAGAGAAAGCCAAATTCACCGAACCACCGGAGCCTGAAGAGGCGCCCGCCAAGAAAAAGTCTAGTGCTAAATCGAAAGCCGATGCCAAGACTAAGAAGAAAAAGAAGAAGTCCACCCGGCGCAAAAAAAAGATTGTCATCGAGGCGACCTTGCCTCTGATGCCCGGTCAGTACATGTGCCAAGCTTGCGGTAAGAAGCAGGAGCTTTTGGCCAGCGATCCTCGCGATCAGTGGCTGAGGTGCAGCGACTGCTACGTGAAAATGGTACCGATTCGTTAAGGATTTGGCAGGATTTCATCGGGCTACCGTTCGTCGGTGGCCTTTTTCATAGGTCAGGCCGCATCTTTGCCACCACCGGACAGTGGTCCGACCCGAAGACATCCGGACGCAATTCCACCTCCAGTCGGTGCGCAAACTCCTGATCTGCCAGTACGTGGTCGATCCTCCAGCCCCGGTTATGAGCGCGGTCTTCATCAAAAAAACTCCACCAGGAGTAATGCCCGGCTTCTCCTTCTCGGTCCCGGCGAAAGACGTCCACCCACCCTTCGGAGAGCAGGCTATTCATCCATATCACTTCGGGAGGAAAGGTGCCGGGCTCCCCCAGATTAGCCCGCACCGAGTAGAGGTCCAACTCACTGGGAGCGATGTTAAAATCCCCCGTGAGTACCACCCCTTTTCCCCGCGTACGCAAATTCTCGCAATACATCCTGATCAGTCGGCAGAACTCCTCTTTGAAGGCCAGTCGCCTACCTCCGCCCCCACTATTGGGGAAGTACGCCGTGATAAGGAAGAAATCGGAAAACTCCAGAGTCAGGACTCGCCCCTCCACATCGATCTCCGGCACCATCAAGCCCTTGACGATCCATGTCGGCTGTTCCACCTGCTCAGACACAAAGGCGCCGACTCCGCTATACCCGGGGCGCCCCCCGCAGTGCCAGTAGGTGCGATAGCCCGGCGGTGAGGTGATCTCTTCAGGCAAGTTACTCAATTGGCTCTTCACCTCCTGAAACAGCATGATCTCCGGGCGCTCTTTCTCCATGAGGTCTCGAAGCCCGGATCCCCAGCAGGCTCGAATTCCGTTCACGTTCCAACTGACGATTCGCATGGCCTGTCCTATAGTTGAAAGTCCGCGAGGATTCCTGGATCCGCGACAAGAAAGCCCGGGCACAATACCTCCGAGGAGTTTGCATGAGTCAATCTGTTGCCCAAAAAGAGTTACCGCGTTGGGATCTCTCCGATCTCTATAACGGAGTGGACGACCCCAAGATCGAGGAAGATCTGAGCAGGTTAGACGCGGATGCTTCGAAGTTTCAAAAGGAATACGAGGGCACAATTATCGCAGGAGAATTAGCCACATCCGGGCTCCGCAAGGCGCTGGATCACTTCGTCTCCATGATCGGTCTTTCCACCAAGATCGGCTCCTACGCCTCCCTCCACTACTCCACCAAGACCACCGACCCGACCCGGGGCGCTTTACTGCAAAAGATCCGGGAACGCAGCAGCCGAGTCTCCACCAAGCTGATCTTCTTTGACCTGGAATTGGGCCAAGTACCTGAAGAAGTCTTTGCCCGCTATCTGGAATCCCCGGAGTTGGCCATCTATCGGCACTATCTCAAGGTCCAGCGCGAATCAGCAAAGTACCACCTCTCCCAGGCTGAAGAAACCGTCCTGGAAGAAACCGCCAACTGCAGGGGACGGGCCTTTCGGAGGCTTTTTACGGAGACGGTGGCGCGCATGAAGTTTGAATTAGAGATCGATGGCGAGGTCAAGAGTATGACCCAGTCCGAACTTCTGGCCTACAACTACAATCCTGACCGGAAACTTCGGGAAAAAGCCAGTTTGAGCCTGGCCACGACTTTAGAAGCCAATGCCCCCACCCTCACCTTCATCATGAACACCCTGCTGGCCGAGAAGGAGGTTATGGATCGTCTGCGAGGATACACACGGCCCGAGTCCTCCAGGCACCTGGACAACGAACTCCCGGACGAAGCGGTGGACACCATGGTGGAGGTCTGCGTCAAGAACTTCGATATCGTGGAGGAGTACTACCGCCTCAAGTCCCGACTTCTCGGACTCGAGAGTCTGACTCATTTCGACCGCTACGCCCCCCTGAAAAAAAGTGAAGAGAGCATCGCCTATGAAAAGGCCTGCGACATCGTATTGGAAGCTTACAAAGCCTTCAGTCCCGAACTCCACGAACTGGCCCGGCCCTTTTTTGAGGAGAATTGGATCGACGTGCCGGTGGATGAAGGCAAGCGAGGAGGCGCCTTTTGCGCCGGCGTCAGCCCCGACCACCACCCCTACATTCTCCTCAACTACACTGAGAAGCCCCGCGACGTTATGACCCTGGCCCACGAATTGGGCCACGGGGTGCACGACCGGTTGGCCTCCAAAAACCACGTCCTGGACTACCACCCGGTGCTGCCGCTGGCCGAAACCGCCAGCACCTTCGGTGAGATGCTGACCTTTGAAAAACTGTTCGGAGAACTCACCAGCGACGAGGAGCGGCTGGCGTTGCTCTGCGAAAAGCTGGAAGATACCTTCGCCACGGTTTTTCGTCAGGTCTCCATGTTTCGCTTCGAACGACGCATCCACGAGGCGCGGCGTACCGAAGGAGAATTGGCCACCGAGCGGTTCAACGAAATGTGGCAGGAGTGCATGGGAGAGATGTTCGGTGAGGCCCTCACCCTGGGCGACGCCCACAAGTGGACCTGGGCCTACATACCCCATATCATCCAAACTCCATTCTACGTTTACGCCTACGCTTTCGGAGAGTTACTGGTGCTGTCTCTGTATGCCCGCTACCAGGAGCAAGGCCAATCGTTCATCGCCCAATATCTGGATTTTCTAGCCGCCGGAGGCAGTCAATCTCCCCAGGAACTCCTCGGCAAACTCAATATCGACGTCACCGATCCGGACTTCTGGCAGGGCGGTTGCGATCTCATTCGACACAACCTCAAGAGAGCCCAGGAACTGGCGACTGCCCTGTCCTGAGGGCAGGCAAGCAGGGTTCGAAAAGTCCGAGGAGAAGCCGCATAACCTTATGACCCTATCCCCAGAGCAACTGGAAACCGTACGCGAACGCATAGGGCGCCTGTTTCGCTATTTGTCGGAACTACAGAAGCTGAAAACCCCTCCCAAGGTTCAACTGAGCGGGTACCCCTGGAAGCTTCAGTGGAACGACGTGCCGATCGGTAATCCAACCTCCGATAGGGGTGAGGTCCTCGCACCCACCGAGGATGGGGAAATTCTGGGGGACGATTTTATCCTCAAAGTCCGCCGTCCGGAACCGGAATCAGAAAACCCGGAGGGTGAGCGGCTTTTCGATTACTTCCTGGAACTCTGGTCCACCATCGAGCGGGAGTCGGAAAAGGTCGAACTGGTATTGGGCGACGGGATGGTGGTCTTCAAAGGTCCGAACGGAGCCGTTCAGCACCCTCTGTTGCTGGTCAATCTGACCCTGGAGTTCGACCCTGAAACTCCCGAATTCGTGGTTCGGGAAACCGATCGTGAGCCTCACCTCTACACTCCCCTGCTGAGGTACTGTGGAGTCGAAGAGACGGAGATCTCGTGGGCTCGAAACGAGCTCGCCCTGCGGGCCTGCCACCCCCTGGGGGGAGATGAGACCACCCAATTCTATCGTAGCCTGCAAGACAAACTCTTCCCCACCGGGGAGTTCGTGGAAGAGCCGGAAGGCAACGAAAAGCCGACCAAGACCCTGCGCCTATTGCGGAGCCCCATGCTCTATCTGGGCAACCGAAACCTGGGCTTTTCACAGGCCATCGAAGCTTACATCGACGCTGTCCCGAAGCTCACGGAGTTTCCTCCGGCCCTGTTGCGGGTGGTGGGGATCGAAGTTCCCAGCAAAGAGGTCAGTTCAGAGAGCTTCGATCTTTTGATGACCATGCCCAGCAACCCCGAGCAAGAACGGGTGGCAAAGCGCCTGGAAGAATCCAGTTCAGTTCTAGTTCAAGGCCCCCCGGGTACCGGTAAGACCCACACCATAGCCAACCTGGTGGGCCACCTCCTGGCCCAGGGGAAGAGCGTGCTGGTGACCTCTCACGCCACCAAGGCTCTGCGGGTGGTGCGCGACATGGTGATCCCCGAACTGCGACCGCTGTGCGTGTCGGTTCTGGAGCAAGAGCAGGAAAGCCGCAAACAGTTAGAAGCCGCCGTCAAAGGTATCGTAGCTCGCTTCACCACTTCCGACGCCGGCGAACTGGAAAATCTGGCGAACACCTACCAGGACCGCCGCAAAGACCTTGAAAAGCGCCTCAAAGAGACTCAAGAAAAGCTCATCAATGCGCGCAAAGGCGAGTTTCTCCCCATCATGGTGGGAGAAGAGGGTACCCATCCGGCCCGAGCGGCCAAACTGGTAGCTAAAGCTCCCAAAGACCAGAACTGGATTCCCGGCGAAGTGGAGCCCGGGGCCGCCATGCCCCTGACAGAAGAAGAATTTGCGGAGTTGTACGCTCTCAATACCGAAATTCCACCGGCTCTCGAAGAGGACCTCAGCCGACCGCTACCCGAGGTCGAACGTTTGCTCACCGAAGGGCGTTTCCGGGAGTTACTCAACAAGCGAGAGTCTCTCATAGACGCTTCCAAAGATCGAGGCGGAGACCTCTGGATCCGAGAGGAGCAGACCTCGGAAGAGCTCGATCGCCTGCTGGAGATGGCTGACCGGGTCACTGCCTCCATCGCCGACGAGTCACGCGGCTACGCCATCGAGTGCATGCGCGTGGGGCGACTGGGGGGTAGCCATCGGGAGCCCTGGGACCAATTGGTCGAGTTCCTGGAGACCACCAGTTCCCAGATCGCTAAGCTGCAGACCGTGATCCTGGAAACCGGAGCCGCGGTGAAGAGCGATCGTCCGGTTCAGTATCTCACCCAGGTCGGGGAAGAGATCCTCGCTCACTTGAGGGCCAATAAGAGTATCAACCGAGTGACCCTGTGGACCAAGCCCGATTGGAAGCACTTCATCTACCACACCGAGGTCAACGGTCAGGTTCCGGTAAACGCCGAAGATATTGAAGCCATCCTCTCGGTTTTGAAGATCTCCACCCTCCGAGAAGCTCTGAAGGTGCGCTGGGAGAACCAGATGACTCCCAAGGGCGCCGACCCCTTCGCCTCCCTCGGGGAGCAGCCGGAAAACGTGGCGCTGCGCTACGTGGAGCCGATGAAAGAGGCTCTCAGTTGGGGCGAGGTCACTTATGAAGAATTAAAAACCTCGTGCGCCGAGGTCGGACTCAACTGGGAAGTTCTGCTCAGCCGGGTGCCGGCCGACCCTTCTTTGTACGGAGAATTCAACCGTATCAAGACGGCCCTGGGGGAGCCCCTGGCCACGGCAGTGCGAGCCCGTAGACAGCGTCTCGAACTGGACAACATTGATGAGCGGTTCACCGAACAGGAGCGCTACCTGGCCTCCTTCGGACAAGGCTCTGAGAGCGACACCGGTGGCATCCTGGAACGTCTGCGCCAGGCCACCAGCCACCGCTCCGTGGAAGAGTACGCCCGAGCCTTTGCCTGGCTCTCCCAGCTCTTTGCCCTGGCCGAGCCGGTGAAGAGACGCAACGAACTGCTCCTGAGCGTAAAGGCCGTGGCTCCGCTGTGGGCGGAAATGATGAAGAAACACGTGGCTCCCCACGACGCCCCTAAGCCACCGGGCCCGGTCAAAGAGGCCTGGAACCTGGCTCAATGGGTGCAGGAACTGGTGCGGCGTCAGAAGGTCGATTTTGACAGCCTCCAGCACGAGACCAACCGCCTCCGGCACCAGTTGCGAGCCTGCACCGCCAACTACGTGGAAAACCGTACCTGGGCCAGCCAGTTACGGCGCACCGGGGTACGACAGCAGCAGGCCCTGGTGGGTTGGCTCGATCTCATGCGCAAGATCGGCACCGGCCGAGGCAAGCGGGCACCGCGTCTGAAAGCCATGGCCCGAGAGAAGCTAGCCGAGTGCCGAGACGCCGTGCCGGTCTGGATCATGCCTCTCTCTCGTCTGGCCGAGAGCTATCACCCGGGTGAATCCATGTTCGACGTGGTGATCCTGGACGAAGCCAGCCAATGCGAAGTCACCGGGCTCTTAGCCTTTGCCCTGGGGCGGGAAACTCTGGTGGTAGGAGACCACGAGCAGGTCTCCCCGGAAGCGGTCGGCCTCTCTTTTCAGGCCGTGGAAGCCCTGATCGAAGAGTTTATGGGCGAGATCCCCAACAAGGAACTGTACGACGGGCGAACCTCGGTCTACGACCTGGCCCGGCAAAGCTTTTCCGGCTCCATCCGACTGCTCGAACACTTCCGCTGCGTGGACGAGATCATCGCCTTCAGCAACGCTCTTTGCTATCAAGGAGAGATTCAACCCCTGCGCGAGTCCAGTCGCTTAAAGATCAAGCCGCCCACGGCGGTGGTTCGGGTAGAAAACGGGGTGGCCGAAAAGAGAGTCAACCAGAAAGAAGCGGAGATGATCGCCGCTCTGATCCTTGCTTGCTGCGAGCAACCCGAGTATGAAGAGGCGAGCTTCGGCGTGATCTCAATGGTCGGGGAAGAGCAAGCGCTGGCCGTGGACAAAGTCTTGATGAAGAACATGGAGCTACCGGAGTATCAAGAACGCCGGATCGTCTGCGGAAACGCGGCTCAGTTTCAGGGTGATGAGCGCGACGTGATCTTCCTGTCTCTGGTCGAGCACTCCGAAGACGGCGAGGCGCTACCCTTGCGGACCGCCGAAACCTTTGTCAAGCGCTTCAACGTAGCGGCCAGCCGGGCCCGAAACCAGATGTGGACGGTCCACTCTCTAGATTTTGAAAACCATCTCAAGGAAGGCGATCTCCGACGCCGCCTCATCGAGCACTGTCTGCACCCCGAAAAAACCATCGCAGAACTCGAAGAGACTCAAGTCAAAGAGACCTCGATTCCCACCGACGATCCCGAGTACCGCTATCAATACCGGATTCGCCGAGGCCTGGAGAAAGCCGGTTACCGGGTCCTGACCGATCAAATCGTGGGCAATTACCAGCTCGATCTGGTTGTGGAAGGCAAAGGTGGCCGGGTTGCCATCACCTGCGATGGAGCCAACGAACACCCGCCGGAGCGCTTGGCGCGCTCTCTGGAGCGGGAAGCTGTTCTAGAACGATTGGGCTGGCGATTCTTACGGGCCCGGGCCTCCAGTTATTATCTAGATCCAGATAAAACCGTGGATTGGGTCCTGGAGAAGTTGGAAGAACTCGAACTCGAGCCGCCGGAGCCAGGTTCAGAGCCGGAGTCAACCGCCGCCGGCCAGGAACTCCTGGAACGCGTGCTGGAGCGGGCCCACGAGATCCTGACCGAGTGGTACGGTGACGAAGCGGTGGAAGTTTCCTCTTCAGCGGCACCGGAAGAGGAGCCGGAAAAAGCGGTGGCCCCGGCCGCCGGCCGAGGAAAGACCTCCAGCATCGCTGCTCGTTTGGAAAAGAGAATCAAAAAGATTCGCTCCCTATCGCCCGCGACTTCCGAGGAAGAGGAAGCCCCCGATGAGGAGGCTGAACCGGAAGAGAAAAAAGAAGAGACTCAACGCCCGAGAGGTCGAATTCGGGGCCGTGGCCGCCTGGGTGGTGGAGGTGGTGGGCGCCGACTATCCGGCTGGAGAAACCTGCTACCCCTGAACTCCGATAAGAAAGAGACCCCTGAAGAAGACTCGGTCGACCCCCCGGCAGACCCAGAGTAATCCCCCCAATAAAAAATAGGGCCGCGCACTTTGAGTGCCGGCCCCATTTTTATTGGGGGCTACCCAACCTCCTCGGAGGCGACCGCTTAGTTCTGGTCTTCCGTGGTGGTCGTGCTGGCTTCTTCGGGCTGGCTGCCGTCCTGAGCCTGGGGCTCACCAGATTCGGTGGTTGCTGTTTCACCTTCACCAGGCGCAGCTTCACTCTCCGTGGCACCGGTTTCCGTCAGGGTATCGGTCTCCGAACTGACTTCACCTTCAGTGGTGGTGATCGCCGTGTCGGTCTCTGAAGAAGTGGTGGCTTCTCCCTGACTGGTCTCGGTGGTCTCAGTGGTGGTGGACTGCTGGCCGGTTTCACCGCTGGGAGCGCTTTCAGTAGCGGCCCCTTCGGTGGTGGTCTGAGCGGCGTCTGGTGTAGTCGTGGCATCCGGGGTCGTACCCGTGCAACCTGCAAAAAGCAAGCTCAAAACCACGAGAGTTGTCAAAATCTTAGTCATAGGGGTGATAAATCTCCTTTGTTTCCACTTTCGAGCCTTGAAACTTTACGCTTCATCGAACTCATTTTCATCGCGGAATAACAGACCTATTATAGAGAGCCGACCGTATGATTCAATACATCTTTGGGCTGAGGATATAGGCCGATAGATGTAGCTGTGAGAAAGAAAAAACCGGGTCTCTGTAGAGCCCGGTTTTCTCTTTTGAAAGGTAAGTTCAGGGTCCTTATCGCGAGTAAAACTCGATGATGGCTTGAACGTCGGCCAGTTGCTCAGCATCTTCGTGGCTGGGCTCCTGGGTGATCTTGATGGACAGTTCGTCGGCCGAAGTTTCCAACCAGCCCAGTCCGTGTTCGAACCACACCGGATTTTGCTGTTTGAGGTCGGCGAAATACGTCGCGTCCATGCTTTCCGGTCTGACCGTCACCACATCACCCGCTCTGAGTTGCATGGCGGGGGTCTTCGACTTCCGACCGTTCACGGTGATGTGGCCGTGGGCCACCAGTTGCCGCGCTTGAGCCCTGGTTTTGGCGAAACGACCGCGGTAGATCACGTTGTCCAGCCTCTTCTCCAGGAGGACGAGGAAGGTCTCACCGGTGGTCCCTTCCAGTCGTCTGGCTTTATCGAACAGTCGCTTGAACTGCTTCTCGCTCAGACGATACAAAAATCTTAGCTTCTGCTTTTCTAAGAGCTGGCGCGCAAATTCCGAGGGCTTGCTCTTGCGGCTCAGGCCGTGCTGCCCCGGCGGATAAGGGCGACGCTCCAAAACCTTGCGGCCCTTTTCAGTGAGGCCGATCCCAAGCCGGCGGCTCATCTTTCCTACTTTAAATCTTGCCATTACGCTTAAATCCTTATTACACTTTCAAAGTTGACCACATAGGAATACCCGGTTTGCCCCATTTTGTCAATAACCTGAGGGCATGGCATTTAACCGACTCCTACATATTCCGCCGGTGACTGGCTCGCCAGAATGCGTTCCGAGCGGTGATGGCGTACTTAATTCTTTTCGCAGCCACGCTGTGGGCCCTTTTCCGACCAGGGCGTGCATACCATAAGTTTTGACTGGTGGTGAACAACCAATTTGATTTCAAGGTAGAAATATGGAGTATACTCCGCAATTATGGTAGTATTGAGGAGTATGTTCCGCAGATTGTGCAATCCTCTTCGCTCCTCAAGCTTCTTCCTGTTTGGAGCTCGCGCCACTGGTAAATCCACCTTTCTCAAGAAATATTTCGAGGGGGAATCGGTCTATTGGATCGATCTTCTGGACCCTGAACTCGAAGACCGTTACCAGCTCCAACCCCGCCTCTTCTATGATGAAGTTCGGGGGCAGGAGGTAGAGTGGGTCGTCTTGGATGAGATTCAGAAATGCCCGTCTTTACTCAACTACGTGCACAAGCTTATCGAAGAGAAAAGACTCAAGTTTGCCATGACAGGTTCCAGTGCTCGAAAGCTTCGTCGTGGAGCCGCCAACCTCTTGGCCGGCAGGGCCTTGTTGAATGAGATGTTTCCCCTTACCGCCATCGAACTAGGGACCGATTTTTGCCTGCTCGACGTGCTGCACTGGGGTTCCCTCCCCGCCATCTTTTCCGCTCCCGATGAAACGGCCAAGGCCGCCTATCTCAATGCTTACGCCAATGCCTACTTGAAGGAAGAGATCTTTGCCGAGCAACTAGTCCGAAAGATGCAACCGTTTCGACGATTTCTGGAGGTCGCTGCCCAGTGTCACGCGACTAGCCTGAGCTTTCGGAAACTGGGCCGGGAGTTGGGGATTGATGGCAAGACTGTACAAAGTTATTTCCAAATATTGGAAGACACTCTGGTCGGCTTTCTGCTCTATCCCCATCACAGTTCTCTGCGCAAGAGTCTTACCCAAGCTCCCAAATTCTACTTTCTCGACCTGGGAGTACAGAGGGCTCTGGCTCGAATTTTGGATAGCCGATTGAGCCCCCGCACCTCTGCCTTCGGGGAGGCTTTCGAATCCTTTGTTCTGTTGGAAATTCAGCGGCACAACGCCTATTCTAGTTCCCCTTACCGCCTAGAATATTATTCTGACGGTCGACGCGAGATCGATCTCATCCTGTCCGGCTCGGGCCGCACCATCGCCATAGAGATCAAATCCACCGAGCAGCTGGAGGACCAGAAAGTGGAGAGGTTTGCCAGGTTGGCTGACCAGCTCGGGGTAGAGCAAAAGCTTGTGATCAGTCAAGACAAACTCTCCCGAACCAGTCATCAGGTTTGCTGCCTCCCCTGGCAGAAAGCTCTGGAAAAACTCTTCCCAGCCGTGGCCTCGTAGGCGATCACTTCCGCGAACTGATTGCGGGTGAATTGGTCGCTGATCTGCCCCAGATCGGTGCCGGTCAGAAGGCCGTTCTGTGGATCCCGGTTTAGCGTCCAAGGGCCGGCTTTAATCAGGAGGCCATCGTCGTCATAGGCGAGGGTCAGAGTGCCGGCTCCGCTGACACTGCGAGAGCGAACTCGAAAATCGTTGTCGTGAACCCACCCCACGCTGCCGCTGACGGTGCCACTACTGGTCCGGGAGGCCATCAGGCCCTGGTTGTACCCAAAGGAGATGGTCTCGTCTCCGGGCGCGCTGAGGGAAAGGCTGTCCGCCCATGAACGGAAAGCAAAACCAATTCGGGTAACTGCTAGTCTGCGAATATGGAGGACTCCCGACCTGAGCCCTACATATTCCGCCGGTACTGCCCGCCCACTTCGTAGAGGGCACCGGATAGTTGGCCGAGGGTGCAGCATTTGCAGGCCTCCATCAGAGCCTCGAAGAGGTTTTGGCCGGCCACCGCGGTCCTACGAATGTTGGCAAGCTCCCGTTTGGCCGGCTCCTCGTTGGCTCGCCAGAACGCGTTCCGGGCGGTGATGGCGTAGTCTTTCTCGGTGGTGGTCGCCCGGATCACCTCGGGAGGGATGACCGTGGGCGAACCCTGGGGGTCGAGAAAGGTGTTGACGCCGATGATCGGGAGGGTGCCTTCGTGCTTTCTGGCTTCGTAGTAGAGCGATTCGTCCTGAATCTTGGAGCGCTGGTACATCCGCTCCATGGCGCCCAAAACGCCCCCACGCTCTGAGAGAGAACGAAACTCGGCAAACACGGCTTGCTCCACCAGGTCGGTCAACTCTTCCACGATGAAGGAGCCTTGAATGGGGTTTTCATTCTTGGCCAGGCCAAACTCTTTGTTGATGATCAACTGAATGGCCAACGCCCTCCTCACGCTCTCCTCGGTGGGGGTGGTGATGGCCTCGTCGTAGGCGTTGGTGTGGAGGGAGTTGCAGTTGTCCTGCAGAGCCAGCAACGCTTGCAGGGTGGTGCGGATGTCGTTGAAGGCGATCTCCTGGGCGTGCAGAGAGCGTCCGGAGGTCTGAATGTGGTACTTCAGCTTCTGAGAACGCTCGTTGCCCCCGTACTTGTCCCGAATGGTCCGAGCCCAGATCCGCCTGGCTACACGACCGATCACGGTGTACTCCGGGTCCATGCCGTTGGAGAAGAAGAACGACAGGTTCGGAGCGAAGTCGTCGATGTGCATGCCCCGGGATAGATAGTACTCCACGAACGTGAATCCGTTGGACAGGGTGAAGGCCAATTGGGAGATAGGGTTTGCACCCGCCTCGGCGATGTGGTAGCCGGAGATGGAAACCGAGTAAAAGTTGCGCACGTCGTGCTCGATGAAGTACTCCTGGATGTCTCCCATGAGTCGCAGAGCAAAATCGGTGGAAAAGATGCAGGTGTTCTGGGCCTGATCCTCCTTCAGGATGTCAGCCTGCACGGTTCCCCGCACCGCCGACAGGGTTTGCGCCTTGAGCTCCTCATACACTTCCCGAGGCAAAACCTGATCGCCCGACACGCCCAACAGCATCAACCCTAGTCCGTCGTTGCCTTCGGGTAGCTCTCCCTGGTAGCTGGGCTGGGGTGCTCCGCGTTCGGCAAATAGCTTCGCCAGCTTCTGTCGAACCTCGGTTTCCTTTCCTTCGGCCTTGATCCACTTTTCACAGGACTGGTCGACGGCAGCGTTCAGGAAAAACCCCAGAAGCATAGGAGCCGGTCCGTTGATGGTCATGGACACCGAAGTCCGGGGATCGCAAAGGTCGAACCCGGAGTACAGCTTCTTGGCGTCATCCAGGTTGGCGATAGAAACCCCGGAGTTTCCGATCTTTCCGTAGATATCGGGCCGTTTGTCGGGGTCCTCCCCATACAGAGTCACCGAGTCGAAGGCGGTGGATAGCCGAGCCGCGGGAAGGCCACGAGAGAGGTAGTGAAAGCGCCGATTGGTCCGTTCCGGGCCACCCTCTCCGGCGAACATACGGGCCGGATCCTCCCCCTGTCTCTTCAAGGGAAAGACCCCGGCGGTGAAGGGGAAATGCCCGGGGGGGCCCTCCCTCATCATCCAGGTGAGAAGATCGCCCCAGTCTTGATACTTGGGCAGAGCCACCTTGGGGATGCGCAGATGAGACAGGGTCTCACTCACCAGGTCCAGTTCGATGATCTTGCCCCGAACCTCGTACTGGTACTTGGAGGCAGCGTAGCGCTTTCGGGTTGCCGGCCACTCCTCAAGAAGCCTCCGGCACTCCGGATGGAGCCGCTCCCGCAAGTCGTGATAGAGCCGTTCCAATTCCAATAAGTAGTCGGGTTCTCCCTGAATGCGTTCGGTCACCCTGACCGTGTCTCCGGTCTCTTCCGGTTCCACGATATCCAGTTGTTTCTTGCCCACGTTGGCCCGCAGGGCCTCGATGGTGCCTTGAAGCTGGTACATGCGCCGGGCGATTTGAGCCTGGCTCCTGACCATTTCATCGACCGCCTCGTTGGTCTCCACGATCTCGGCCAGATAGCGAACCTTGTCCGGGGGGATGATCCATTGCTTCTCGCTCAACTCCTCCTCGGCCGGGCCTGCAGGGATCAAGGCCGCCCCCGTTTTCTTGGATAGGGCCGTCATCACTTCCCGGTAGAGCCGGTTCATGCCGGGATCGTTGAACTGAGAGGCGATGGTTCCGTAGACCGGAAGTTCTTCTTCGGGCAGATTGAAGGCGTTGTGGTTTCGTCGCCACTGCTTGCGCACATCTCGCAAGGCGTCCAGGGAACCTCGCTTGTCAAATTTGTTGATGGCCACGATGTCGGCGAAATCGAGCATGTCGATCTTTTCCAGTTGGGTGGCGGCGCCGTATTCAGCGGTCATCACGTACAGGGAAAGATCGGCGAATTCGGTGATCTGGGTGTCCGACTGTCCGATCCCGGACGTCTCCAGGATGATCAGATCGAAACCTGCGGCCCGGCAGATCCGAAGGGAGTCGCCCACGTGCCGAGAGAGCGACAGATTGGACGCTCGGGTAGCCAGAGAGCGCATGTAGACCCGGGGGTTGTCGATGGCGTTCATGCGGATCCGGTCGCCCAGCAGCGCCCCACCAGATTTCCGCTTGGAAGGGTCGACCGAGAGCACGGCCAGGGTTTGCTCCGGAAACTCGGCCAGAAAACGCCGCACCAGCTCATCCACCAGGCTGGACTTCCCTGCCCCCCCCGGACCGGTGATGCCCAGGATCGGCGCTGGGGTCTGCGATTCCGGCAAGCTCCGGCGCAGCTCTTCTCCACTGTCAGGATGGTTTTCGGCGATGGTGATCAAGGCCGAGACGGCCGCTTGTTCACGCTCTTGAAGAGCGGAAAGAAAAGGGGTGAAGTCGGCGGAACGCTTCTCAAAGTCGCATTGGCGCAAGAGGTCGTCGATCATGCCCTGGAGGCCCAACTGCCGCCCGTCGTCCGGGGAGTAGATCCTGGCCACCCCGTAGGCCTGCAACTCTTCGATCTCCTCCGGTAAGATGGTGCCGCCGCCTCCCCCGAACACCTTGATATTGGCGCCGGCCTCCTTGATCAGGTCGACCATGTACTTGAAGTATTCCAGGTGGCCGCCCTGGTAGGAGGTGATGGCGATGCCCTGGACGTCTTCCTGGAGGGCACACTGCACGATCTCGTGGACCGAACGGTTGTGCCCCAGGTGGATGACCTCGGCTCCGGAGGCCTGCATGAGGCGCCGCATGATGTTGATGGCCGCGTCGTGACCATCGAACAGCGAGGCTGCGCAGACGATGCGAACATGGTTTTTCGGCTGATAATTGGTGACCGCTTGTGTGCCCAAAGGGAAAACTCCTAAATCAACGGGTGTTGTCATTTTAGGACTTTCCCTTCTTGTCCGGGGTTCACACTTTCCTTCTAATCCAAGGCTACAGAGAACCGCTCCAAGAATTTGTCGAGTTCGAGTTGCTCATCGACCTGGCACTTCTTGGAAAGCAGGACCGCCGTGCCGGAAGAGCCGGTGCAAAGGCCTACTCTATCCATGGTCTCCAGCATCAGAGAAAACCCCATACCCAGTGATGAGTGGGTCGAGAACCCCTTCTGCAGGGTCACCTGCGGGAGCATCGATCGTTCCAGTCCGGGACCGTCGTCTTGGATGTAGAGGTGGATGCAGCCGTCTCGCGCTCCGCACCGGAAGTGCACGTTGTTACCAAACTTCATGGCGTTGGTCACCGCTTCCGACACGCACAACACCACGTCGCCGGCGCACTCTTCGTCCATCCCATACTGACGGGCCAAATCTTCGGTGAGATGGCGAGTCAGAGCGATCTGAGAGGTATCGGTGAGTTCGAAACTGCTCACATCCTCCCATTCCTCCAGCAGTGCGGCCAGCTGCGGTGGCTCCATCAACTGAAGGGTTCCCCCGGTGGCAGCAAAGAGTACGTCGTGATAGAGACGGCTTCGAGTTTCTTCTTGTTCTCTCTTCAGTTTAGCGATGGCCAGCTCGCGTTGCAGTTCGGCCCGACTCCGCTCCATCTCCAACTGCTGATTGACGAGTTCGGAAAACCGAATGAGGCTCTGCACCCGGGCCAGGAGTTCTTCGTTGATCACCGGCTTGGGCAAGATATCGTCGGCCCCGTGTTCGAAAGCCGAGATCCGGGACGCGACATCGTCGGCGCAGGTGACCATGACCACCGGGGTGAGACAATGCTCGGGGTGAGATTTCATTCGTTCACAAAGCTCGAATCCGTTTAAACGAGGCATTCTGAAGTCGGCGATCACCAGAGCGATCTCGTACTGGTTGAGAACCTCCCAGGCCTCTTCACCATCTTCGGCTTCGAAGGCCGGGTATCCGGCACTACTGAGTATCCCCTTGAGGGCGAACCGGCTGATGGCGTGGTCGTCTACTACCAGAATATTGGCTCGGGTGGCTTTGGCTTTTCCTAGGGCCTGTGGACATTTGGCATTCCGAGCCAAACGCAGGACATTTTTCTCCTCCTGGAGTGGAATTTTCTGTGGAATAGTGGACCTATTTGAGGAAAATTTCGCTTCAGGAGGTGGAAAAT
>JBAYRN010000113.1:0-18742 GCA_041676625.1 Vulcanimicrobiota bacterium | reverse complement strand
TGGTGAAAGAAAGCGAAATTGCAGGCTTCCGGTGCCCGGGGTGGGCTGGTTCTGCGTGCCGGTGAACACAAAGCTCTCCGAGTTTCCGCAGCCTGCTGAAAAAAATGCTACCAGGCTCAGCGCTAACAGCGTCAGAAAGCCTGTTCTTTTGGGGTTTTTCAAGATTTATAACCTCCGTAAATTTCACCCATTGCGGGTGAGTGTGCGATCGGATTTGTGGCTGCCCCCCATTCCTCCTGCGTTGGTTCCGCCAATCTACAGAAATTTGCAAGCGGCAGGCCCTGAAAACCGAAACCCAAACCCCACTCCCGCATTTCATATCCACGTGAGCCCCAAGATACCGATCCAACCCATTCACCTCCTGAAAACGGGATTATTCCTCCTGCTTTTCACCGCGCTATCGCTGGCCGACGACTCCACCAGTCGGCTGCCGATTCCGGAGCCGAAGATCTTTTTGAACCCGGACACGGTTTCGCTGTTTGTGATCCGAGCCAACCCCGACGACGACGCCTTTCGCTCGCTCTTTAATACCGCCTGGGAGTCGTTGGCGGGGCCTCGCGGGGCGGGCCAAAACTGGATCTATCGGACCATCCTGGACAAAGTCCGGGGCGAGGACTCGAGCGCGCTGAACTCGCTGCTTCCAGCCCAGTTCATCCGTATCGACTCCATGGACGAAGACGACCTGGAGCCCATGCCCACCACCGCCACCACGGTGAGCGGCTGGCCGGGGCTGCAGGCGCTCTGGTACCGCGCTCAGGGCACCGGTGGCGACGGCAAGGACTACCCCACGGTGGAACTGGGCGACGCCACTTTGATCTTAAGAGACGGCCACGACAACCCCACCACCGGGCGGGTGCTCACCAAGCTAGACGGCACCATCGCCAGCTTTCCCAGTGCGAAGTTGGCCCGCTACGCGGTCAAGAGGTGGGTGGACGAGGTCAAGACCAGCCCCGACCAGGAAATGGAGTCGCTGCTCAGCTCTATCGACACCAACCACCACACCTACGGAGTGCTTTTCAACAAACGCGGCTCGGTGGTCAATTTCCTGCGCTGGCTGCACAAAGGCGACGTGGGCAAGGCCGAAGCGGCGGTGGGCAAGGAGCGCTTTGAACGGGTCACCCGGCAGGTCGAGAGCATGACCTGGGAGGGCGACCTGCTTTCCGACAACGAACTGCAACTGGCCATTCGCTTCCGCACCACCAGCCCCCAGGCCCGGCAAGAACTCAATGAACTGCTCAAGGACGTGCGAGCGGTGCTAGACGAGTACGGTCGAGCCGGGAAGATGGAGTCCACCGGACTGGACAACGAGCTTCACGTGGACTTCCGACTGGTGGGCCACAAGGGCATGCTACAGCGCTACATCCAGGACAACTTTTAGAGGCTACGGCCCACGCTGCGGGCGACCGGTCCGAGCATCTTGTAAAGCTCCTGAAAACCCGGCAGGGTCAGGGACTGAGGTCCGTCGGAGACAGCCTCCTCGGGCTTGGGGTGGACCTCGATGATCAAGCCGTCGGCCCCGGCTGCCACAGCGGCCAGGCAGAGGGCCGGTACCAGCTCCCGATCGCCGGCGGCGTGGGAGGGATCCACGATCACGGGCAGGTGGGTCAGTCGCTTGAGCACCGGCACCGCCGCGATGTCCAGGGTGTTTCGGGTCATGGTTTCGAAGGTTCGGATGCCGCGTTCGCAGAGGGCGACCTGTTCATTGCCCTGAGACAAGATGTATTCCGCCGAGAGCAAGAACTCTTTGACCGAACTCATCATGCCCCGCTTCAGCAAGACCGGGATTCGGGCCTTACCCACCTCTTGCAGGAGGGCGAAGTTTTGCATGTTGCGGGCCCCGATCTGGATCACGTCGGAGTAGCGGGCCACCAATTCCACGTCGGAGGGCTTCAAGCACTCGGTCACCACCCGCAGACCGAAGCGGGCCCTGGCCTGGGCCAAGAGCTTCAAGCCCTCCTCCCCCAAGCCCTGAAAGTCGTAGGGGGAAGTCCGGGGCTTGAAGGCCCCGCCCCTGATCATGGGTACCCCCAGGCCTTTCAATAGCTCTCCCACCTGGGTGAGTTGCTCGGCGCTTTCCACCGCGCAGGGCCCGGCGATCACCGTCAGTTGCTCTCCGCCCACAGTGGCCGCCCCCACCTTGAAGCTGCTGGGCTCCGGTCGAAACTCCCTACTGGCGAGCTTGAACGGGCTGCGCGAGACAAAGGCCGAGGAAACCCCGGAGAACTCAGCCAGTTGCGACCGCAGCTCTTCTTCACGGGGGGCGCCCAGGCAGCCCACCTGGGTCTGCTCGTCGCCCCGGCTGAGGTACGGCTTCAACCCCTGTTCTTCGATATGACGCAAGACCGCTCCCAGATCTTTGACGGAGGCGGATTTCTCCATGACGGCTATCAGCATGGGCCTATGTTTCCAAGCTTTCCAAACTTATCCTCGAGGAGCCGGGGAAGTCGCTTTCAGCAGCGGCTCCATGAAGTCTTTGACCGCTTGTTTTACGCCCCGGGGGGTTTGCTCGGCGGCCCGCACGGCCTCTAAAAGGGCCGAGCCCACGATGGCCCCGTCGGCCCCGGCCGCCAGGATATCTTGGACCTGGCCGGGCTCCTTGACCCCGAAACCCACCAACACAGGGCAGGAAGCGTGCTGCTTGGCGTCTCGGATCAACTGCTGCAGCTCGGGGCCGGTGGCGCTGGTGCCGCCGGTGACCCCCCGCACCGCCACCAGGTAGATGAAACCTTCGGCTGCCACGGCCACCTGCTGGAGCCGCTCGGGTCCGGTGGTGGGAGCCAGGAAGGAGACCAGCTTCAGACCCTGAGCGGTGCAAGCAGCCCGGGCCGGCTCGGACTCTTCGAAGGAGAGATCGGGCACGATCAGCCCCGCCCCGCCGCTCGCCTTCAGGCGCCGGCAAAACTCCTCCAGACCCGGATAGTAGACCAGGTTGGCGTAAGTCATGACCACCGCCGGAAGGCCGGTTCTGCCAGTGGCCTGGGTGGTCAGCTCGAAGCACTGCTCCAGACCCATGCCCTGTTCCAGAGCTTCTGAAGAGGTGGCCTGCACCACCGGACCGTCGGCTATGGGGTCGGAGAAGGGGAAGCCCACCTCGAAAAAGGGGCACCCCACCTCGGCCAGGGCGTCGGTGATCTCCAGGAAGAGTTCGGGCGTGGGCCAGCCGCAGGTTACAAAAGGGACGATGGCGGGGAATTTGTGGGCCGGGATCATGATTGGGGCTCCCGGGTCAGTCGCTCCACTTCGGCCACGTCTTTGTCTCCCCGGCCGGAGCAGCAGATCACCCAGACTTTTTCCTGGGGAAACCGCTTGGCCGAGCGGGCCGCCCAGGCAAAAGCGTGGGACGACTCCAACGCGGCCACGATCCCTTCGCAACGGGCCACCTGTTGAAAGGCAGCGAGGGCTTCGGCGTCGGTGACGGACTCGTAAGTCACCCGGCCGGTCTCTTTCCAGAAGGAGTGCTCCGGACCCACCCCCGGATAATCCAGACCGGCCGAAAGGGAGTGGGTCCGGCTGACCTGGCCCTGGTCCTGGAGCAGGTAGGTGCGAGCCCCGTGCAAAACCCCGGGGCTGCCCGCCGAAAGCGAGCGGCAGTGCTCGCCGAGACGGTCGCTCACCCCACCGGCTTCCACCCCCACCAGGGCCACCGACTGATCCTCCAGGAAGGGGTAGAAGGTGCCCGCCGCGTTGGAGCCTCCGCCCACGCAGGCGATGACGCGATCGGGAAGGCGCCCCAGTTGCTTTTTGATCTCGGCTCCGATGACCGACTGGAAGTCCCGTACCATCATGGGAAAGGGGTGAGGCCCCACCACCGAGCCGATGATGTAGTGGGTGTCGTCCACCGTGGCCACCCAATCGCGCATGGCTTCGTTGGTGGCGTCTTTCAAGGTGCGAGAGCCCGACTCCACGGGCCGCACCTCGGCTCCTAGAAGGCGCATCCGGTACACGTTCAGGGCCTGTCGGCGCACGTCCTCGGCACCCATATAGACCACGCACTTCAGTCCGTAGCGGGCGCACACGGTGGCGGTGGCTACCCCGTGCTGGCCGGCCCCGGTCTCGGCGATGATGCGGGTTTTGCCCAGACGGCGAGCCAGCAGCACCTGCCCCAGACAGTTGTTGAGCTTGTGGGATCCGGTGTGGTTGAGGTCTTCTCGCTTGAGCCAAATCTCCGGACCCTCCCAGGCCTTCTCCAGGCGGGTGGCCCGGGTGAGAGGGGTGGGTCGGCCGGAAAAGTCCTGCAGTTCCGACTGCAGCTCGGCCTGAAAGGCAACGTCCTCCTTGACCGCGCGATACTGGGCCTCCAGCAAGGTGAGGGCGCCGTGCAGCGTCTCCGGCACGAAGCGCCCCCCGAACTCACCAAATCGGCCCCTTGCGTCGGGCCAGGTTGTTAATGACATGAGATCTCCTACTCTCGAACTACGGCGAAAAACTGTTTCATCAGATCGGCGTCCTTGACCCCCGGGGCCTTTTCCAAACCGCTGCTGACATCCACCCCTTCGAGTTGAGGGAGTTGAACCGCCTGCCTCAGGTTTGAGGAGTTGAGACCACCAGCCAGAAAGGTGGGCCGAGAAAAGCTTCGCTCTCGCAGGTAGCCCCAGGGAAAGGTCTGCCCCGTGCCCCCGGCGACTCCTTCCTTGAAGCTGTCCAACAAAAACGCACCCACCGTTTGTGCGTAGGCCTCCAGGGAGTTCAGATCCTCGACCGCTCGGATGCGAAAGGCCTTGATCCCCCGCCGCCCGTAACGAGCGCAGAAGTCAGGAGTTTCGTGGCCGTGAAACTGGACCCGATCGACCACCTCCAGCAGGCGATCGACTTGCTCTCGCTGGGCATTGACCACCACCCCCACCGTCAATACGCTCGCCGGCACGGGTGCAACCAGAGCTTCCAGTTGAGAAACCTCGACCGAACGAGGGCTGGGCGCCAAAACAAAACCCAGGAAATCCGCTCCCAGGTTGACCGCCAGCTCCACATCTTCGGCCCGGGTCAGGCCACAGACCTTAATCCTCGGCAACGGCGTCTTCGCCCAGCAATTCCTTCTTGATATCCACGCCCTTGAGCTGCTTGGCCAACGTGGCGAGTTCTTGTCCCTCGACAGCGGTCACATAGTTTCCCAGGCGCTTCATCCCCCGCATGGCGTCGTACAGGGCAGTCAAACCCAACAACAGGGCCAGTCCCACGATGGCGCTCCAGTAGTAAAAGAGGCTCAGGACCTGCTCGGGGGGCTCCCCGGCTTTGGGCAGTTCACCTAAAAACATCAGGACCGCCATGGTGAGCAGGATCGCCGAACCGAAAGTGCGCCGGGTCAGCCGGCCGATGTCGGGGGCAGGTCCGGTCATCTCCCTGGCTTTGGCAAAGGTTCTCTTGTAATAACGCCATTCCGTCAATAGAAAGGACAGAGAACCCGCAGCCAGAGCCACGGAAACGGCTTTGATCAAAGTCAAGACCTGCATGCTAACAAGGTATCGAGTGCGGGGCCGAAAGTCAAACCTTTAATCGTCAATCAAGCGGGCTTTACCCGGAAAACCTTGATGGGCTCCCGGCGCCCCCGCACGAAGAGGGATCTCAGGTGTTCGGCCTGGAGGTTTTCAGCCAGGCAGTCTTCCGAGACCAGGGTGTCGTCGGGTAGCTTGCGGGAGAGTTTCTCCAGACGAGCGGCACCGTGCATCAGCTCTTGCTTGGCTACTTCCTCCCAGGAATCGCCCGCGTTTCGCTCTCCCAGCTCTCCCCCGAAAACCCCGGCCGAGACGGTGGGTACCACTTCCAGCGCGAAGCGGTTTAAAACGGCTCCCACCCGGCTGCGCATGTTTTGCACCGAGTAGACCGCTCGGGTTCCGTGGTCCAGACCACAGAAGGCCGCCACCACGCGGGTTCCATAGCGGTCGAGCACGGTGCCGTCGTGCTGGCGAACCGACTCCTCCAGATTCTCCACCAGTTCTGCTTCCAGCTCGGTGGCTTCCAGGGGGTTGCGCCCCCGGGTCAGGATGCTGAAGGCCGGGATGTCGGCGGTCAGAACCGAGACGGGCTGGCCGGGTGTCGGCTCCATGGGCACCGCTTCAGGCAGGGCCTGAGGCAGCCCCACTCCGCCCCGGGGCAGTTCCTCCATCACCGTCACCTCGCCCCGCAACAGCCTCTGCAGCCGAATCACTCGTTCTTTTAAAACTCGCGCGTTGGAAGGGCGCTGGTCCGGCTTCTTGGCCATGAGCTTGAGGATCAGATTTTCCATCTCCGGGTGAATGTCCGGGTTGTGGGTGCGGGGAGGCCGGGGGTCTTCGTGCACGTGCATATAAAGGATAGAAGCAGGATCGTCGGCGGTAAAAGGGGTCCGCCCGCAAACAGCTTCGTACAGGATGACTCCCAGGGAATACAGATCGCTGCGCTCATCGGCCGGCCGACCCGAGGCCTGCTCGGGGGCCATGTAAGAGCAGGTTCCGAGGGCCGAGCCCGAGCGGGTCAGGTGTGAAATCTCAGGCAGGCGAACCCGGGCCAGCCCGAAGTCCAAAACTTTTACCACGTCGCCCTTAGCCACCACGATGTTGTCCGGCTTCATGTCTCGGTGCACGACGCCCCGGTCGTGGGCGTGGGCCAGGGCATCGCAGAGTTGCAGCACCAGATCCAGGAGTCTGTCAGGAGAAGGCTTTTCGCGCCGCACGAAGCGCCGCATGGAAACGCCGTCGACGTACTCCATAACCATGTAGGGGCGAGCTTCATCGAAAAAGCGGTAGATGCCCACGATGTTGGTGTGATCCAGCATACCGGCCGCCCGAGCTTCTCGGGCAAAGCGGCGTCGCGCATGACGCGATTCACTGAGGTCTTTCCTCAGTATCTTTACGGCGACAGTACGCCGTGTCTGGAGATCCAGGGCCCGGTAAACCGAACCCATGCCTCCTTCACCTAGTTTGCCTTCGAGCTGAAAGCGTCGACCCAAGACCTTCTTTGACATGACAGAAACACGTTCTTTTGAAAAATAGAAAATCCTTCAAGATCAAAGACAATGGTACGAACCGTTTTCTCAACCATCAGAAGCTCATTGAAAAAAAAGCTGAAGGAAATTCAAAAACTTAAAGGATCAGTGGGAGCAAGTCTAGAAAAAATTTCAGACAACATCTACGAAAGGTCTCTACGTGAAACGCGCGGTCTACCCCGGCAGCTTCGATCCCATCACCAACGGCCACCTGGACATCATTACCCGGGCGAGTCGGCTGGTCGACGAACTGGTCGTGGCGGTCATGGTCAACCCGTCCAAGCGCCATCTCTTCACCCTGGAAGAGCGGCAAGAGATGATCCTGGAGGTCTGTTCCGGCCTGGATAATGTCTCGGTTTCCACCTTTTCGGGGCTGCTGGTGCATTACTTAGATGAGGTGGGAGTCCCCATCATTATCAAGGGCCTGCGAGCCATCTCGGATTTCGAGTCGGAATTTCAGATGGCGGCTCTCAACACCACGCTCGATCACAAGGTGGAAACGCTCTTTATGATGACGGCAGTGAAAAACGCCTTCCTCAGTTCCAGCATGGTACGTCAGATCGCCAATTTGCAGGGCCCCGTTTCCGACATGGTTCCAGATGTTGTCAACCGTCGACTGGTGGAGCGATACGGCCCACCCAAACCCAACAATCAAGGAAACACCCGGAGGAAATAATGAACGTTTTCCAGGCACTCGACTCCATGGAGGAAGCTCTCAACGAAGCCAAGCCTCTACCCTGGCCACTGCAGGCGCGCAGCGTCATCGACAAGGACCGCCTGAAAAAATTGATCGCTCGCACCCGTGACAGCCTGCCGGAAGAGGTTCATCAAGCCCGTTGGATCTCCCGGGAGACCCGGCGGATCGCCGAGGAAACCCGGGGCAAGGCGGATCGGGTGGTCAAGGAAGCCCATAGCAAAGCCCACGAGATCCTGAGCCGAGCCGAACTGGAAACCCAGCAGAAGGTGAAAAATAGCGAAGTTCTGGTCCAGGCCCGCAAGGAAGCCGAGAAGATCCTGGCCGACGCTCGAACCGAAGCCGATCGCGTCCTCGGCGAAGCCGACGCCCGAGCCGCTGCGGTGAAATCGGCGGCCGAACACGCCGCTCGAAAAATCCGGGAAGAAGCCGACCGCTACGCCATGAAGGTGCTGGGTGGAATGGAGTCAGAGCTCACCAAGATCCTGGGGATCGTGAAGCTTGGGCAAGAGTCGCTGCAAGACGAGTGAAATTCTACTAAAGGCTGTTTTACCGCCTCGGCGAACTTGATACTTTATGCCGAATGCATTTTTTCAGAAGCCTCTTAAGGTAAGGATCTTGAGAGGCTTTGTGCTGGCGATATCCCTCTCGCTGGCGGCAGCGTTTACCCCGACCCCGTACCATCTCCAGGCCCCTGGACGAGTGGAAAGGGTCACTCCCATGGTGGATATCAAAACCAAAACCTACCCCTCTCAAGGCGCTTTTCTACTTCCTACCGTGGTGTCCGAACCGGCCACTGTGCTCTACGTCATTTACTCTTTATTGGATCCCAACGCCACTCTGTCGGATAGGTCGTCCGGCGAACCTATGGCCCAAACCCGGGAGGAGCAACAGATGGACGCCAGCCAGTATCTGGCTACCAGGGTCGCCCTGAAAGCTCTGGGCTACGAACTGGGAAAAGACGATTCCGAACTGCCCTTTGCCATAAGCTTCGACACGGGAGAGACCAGCGGGGCCTCCGGCGGGCTGGTGTTTGCCCTTGAGATCTACAGCCAACTCACTCCCCAGGATATCACCAAGGGGCGCCTGATCGCCGCCACCGGAACCCTGAGCCCCCGGGGGCGAGTGGGTGAAATCGAAGGTGTCAATCTGAAATTGATCGGTGCAGCGCAAGCAGGGGCCGAGGTGATGATTATCCCCCGGGGAAACCTTGGCGAGATCGATGGACTGCCGGAAGGGATGCAGGTCATAGCCGTCGGTAGCTTTAACGAGGCTCTAGATGCGCTGGAGAAGCTTTAAATCTTTTCTCCTGACCCTGATGATCTGCGGATCGGGTCTGGCTGAAGACGTTCGGGTGACCGGTGCTCCCGCGACCCCTGATTTTCTCAAGTCGGTGCTTCAGGCCGAAGGCTGGAATCACTGGCCCGCTCGGAGTCTGGCTCCCGGAGAGAGTTGGAAATCACCCTCCGGGGATCGGGTCATCAACCTGGACTGGGTTCCCCCTGAACCGATCATCGTGGCCCTCTCGGATCACCCGGAAAAGGTGGAGCGGCGAGGTGGACTCTTCTTTGGAGGGTTGACCCCTTACCGAACCCTGCTGTTTCAATACTACCACCTGGGCAAACTGGTCGGTGCTGCACCTCATCTCACCCTGGTGGTGCAAAACAGTGGTTCCGAACCGGCCGTCATCCACCTACAACAGGGGATCGGAAATACGTCCCTCGACTATTTCTCCAGCGGCCACACCAACAATGTCCGATGGTTTGCCGCTGTCCGGGACAATCTCGGAGTCTTCAAGACGATACCTCCCGGTCAGACCGTGGAACTCTTTCATCAACCCCTGCCCCTCGAACAGGTGGTCAGCGGCACTCTGGGGCTGACCCAGACCCGGGGCGCTCCCTTGAGCTTTGCCCTGGTAGCTCGTCCCAACCTCACCGAGCAACTCTCCCTGAACAATCTGTTGAAACAAGAAGATGTTCACTCCCGAGGCTTTTATCCGGTCCCCGAGCAATGGGTCCGCCGGCATTACTCCCCAGGCCAAGACCCTCTCCACATCGCGATCGGAGCGGTTCGCCAACAGACTTTTTCCGGAGTCCGAGAACTGCGGGGAGATTACGGAGTGACTTATCGGGCAGACCTTACTCTGTCCAATCCCGGCTCTTCGAGCAGGCAGGTCGAACTGGTCTTCGTGCCCCGGGGCGGGGCGGCCACCGGCACCTTTACGGTGAATGGAGAGATCGTGGAGGTGCCCATCGTCAAGGCCTTTGAAGAAAGGGTCTTCTTCCGCACCGAACTGCCCCCCCACAGCACCCGCGATCTGGTCCTGAAAACCATTCCCGAGGGGGCCTCTTCCTACCCCGTCCGAATCGTAGTTAGAGAAGGGAAGTCTTGAGCTGCTCGGGAAATTTCCCATGTTCGAAAGAATCGAACAAAGAGTTCTCTAGAAGGTCTCGGAAAGCGTTCGGTGTCTAAGAAAAACGAAGGCAAAAGTAAGGCCATCTCCGGCCTGTTGGCGTTGAGCGCGGTCATCCTGACTGCGGCTGCGGCGGTCTTTGCGTTGCCCAGTGTGTCCTGGGGTCCGGCCCTCCTCTGCGCTTTGCTGGCAGGCCTGGTATTGGATGCCCTTTCTGTCTCCATCTCGGCCATCGGATACTTCTCCATGGCGGCGCCCCTCTATTTCCTGGTGATGTTTAGCAACAGCGTCGACAGCACTACGATGTATGGGATCCTCCCGCTGTTTTTGGGGATCAGTGTGGCCGGGCTCTGTTCATTTGCCCGCTTCGTCGCTACCACTCCGGACCCTCACCTTACCTTCCAGTCACGAATGGCCGGAATGGGGCTCAACGTGCTCAGGGTAGCCCTGGTAGGAGCCGCCATGCTGGGAGCCACCAAAGCTGGCCTGGGAGCTCTGGTGGCCGGGATGGCCGGTGCCGGAGCCTGGATCCTGCTGGATCAGATTTTGGTCGGACCGGTTCTCTCCAAGGTGGAAGACCTGGAGGTGAGTTCCCTGTGGGAAGAGGTTCCGATCGGTGGGAAAGCGCTCTTCGCACTGGCCCCAGTGGTTGGCCTGGTGGGCTCCGGGCTCAGTGGGGGCAAGGTCCAGGACGGTGTCCTGGCTGTCTTCGGAGTCGCCCTATTAGGTCTGGCGTTTCGGGGCAACGCGCGTTACTACATCGACGAGATCGTGGTGCAGGACCAAAAAGAGCTGGAGATGTCGCTCAACAAGGCCCAACACAACGAGCGAAAACTCAAGGAAGCCAACGCGGTCTACCTCTCGGAGAACAAGCAGTTCCAAGACGAACTGGGCAGCGTATACCAGATGGCCGAAAGCCTCGGTGCCTCCACCAAAGTGGAGGAGACCGTGGGGGTGGTGGCCAGCATGATCAAGACCCTGCGGATCCCCTATCAATCCTTTGTCATACTGCTCTTCCGAAACGGCTCGCTGCAACCCGAATTAGCGGAGACGCCCTACAAAGATGTGCTGGCAATGTCGCATCTGTTGCAGTTGGAAGAAACTCTCATCAAAGAGGTCGTGGAGACCCGCAAGTCCCGTCTCAAGCCTGCTTTATCCGCTTCTTCCGAGGGTCGCATTTTTAAAAACGAGCGCTCCGTGATCTGCGTGCCGCTGTTGGTGAGCAAAGAGTGCGTGGGGGTGATCTACGTGGGCTCGGTGGCCGCCGACACTCATACTGAAGAGCACCTCAAGCACCTCAAGATGATCGCCGCCTTTGCCGCTCCTTCCATCAAGACCGCCATCTTGTTTGAAGGCAAAGTGGGCGAGGTGGAAGAGGAGCGCAAGATCCGAGAGTCGGTAGAAGCCAAAAACGCTCAACTCGCCGAACTTCAAAGCATGGGTCAGCGGATGGGAGCCACTCTGAAGACTTCCACCACCATCGAAGTGGTGGCGGAATCGTTGAGGAATATGATCGCTGGGGCGCAGAGCGTTATCCTGTTCACCCCCGACAAGGAGCAGACGGGTGGACACGCCCTGAAAGCCGAGTTCGCCGACACCCCTTACAAGGCTTACGTCAAAAACCTGGCCATCCGGGATGACGAAGGACTGCTGGGCAAAGCCATCAGTGCTAAGTGTACGGTGCTGGTTCAAGATACGGAAATGTTCGACGTGCAGCACATCCTGGGTTCGGAACGCTCGGTGGTCGTGGCCCCCTTGATCACCGCCAGCGAAGAGAGGCGCAACGGTGGCGGCGAGGCTGAACAGGAGTTACTGGGCGTGCTCTACGTAGGGGCGGCCCAATCGGATGCCCTGACCGAAGAACACCGCAACCTGATCGAGACGGTCTCCTACCAGACCGCCATGGCCCTGAAAAACGCCCGGCTCTACGAACAGACCCAGCAGCAAGCCCTGACCGACGGCCTGACCGGTCTCTACACACACCGTCTTTTTCAGGAAAAGCTATCCGAGGAAATCGAGTGGGCCTCCCGACACGGTCAGGAGATCGTCCTGGTCATGGTGGACTGCGATAATTTCAAGACCTACAACGACACCCTGGGCCACCCGGCGGGCGACGCTCTACTCAAAGAGGTGGCGAGCCTGCTGAAAGACAAGGTGCGGGCCACCGACATCGTGGCCCGCTACGGCGGCGACGAATTCGCCCTGCTCCTCAAGCAGACCCGCAAGGAAGACGCCCTGCGAATGTGCGAAAGGATCCGGGAAGCTTTTCAGTTGCGCTTCGGTGGCAACGCCGTTCAGGTGACCTCCTCCATCGGTCTGGCCTGCTACCCCACCGATGCGCTCACCAAGAAGGATCTGGCCAAGGCCGCCGACGATGCGCTCTACGTGGCCAAACGCGGAGGCCGCAACATGGTTGCTCCTTCCAAAACCCTGAAAGAGCGGCAGATCAAGCCGATCGTTCAGGAAGTGCTGGCTCGCTAGGAGCCCGTGTGAGTAATCGGACCGAGCCAGACGAAGTGCATTTTGTTCAGGCGGATAGTGAAATTTCACCCTAATATCGGGTCATATTCGGGTGAAATGAGATATTCGCATGAACAATAATGAACGAGTCTGGCGAAGGGAGATTACTCACACGGGCTCCTAGGCTTTAAGGGACTTCCACAGAAACTACAGTAATTGCCGTCTGCCCGGGTCAGAACGCGGCAAGACGAACAGGCCTCGAGCTCAAACGGCAACGCCCGTTGATACTCCTGTTTGAGATAGGCCCCCACCACCGCCTCTCGAAATCCGGCCCACAGAACGACCAGCACCAGCACCGCCAGTACCGGCCGCCCGGTCACCAGAAACCAGTCGTAGAGACCGTGCGCCCCAGCTGAGAGCAGCAACATTCCGAAAAACATTTTCGGTGACGAGCCACGACCCAGGGCAAAACCCCAGAGCGCACTAAAGAGTAGATGGCCCAGGGTGGCCAGCACGAACCGAAAAACCAGGACCGTGTCGCCGTAGTTCTGGGCATACAGCATATTCTCAACGGTGGCAAAACCGAGGGCGACACCGCCTGAAAGCTGCAAAGCGGTGAGAGGCTGAGGGAGCAACCCGGGCCATTTTAAAGCCACCAGGGCACACAGGGCCTTGGCTGCTTCCTCCACCAACCCCACTCCCACCACGAAATAAATCAACAAACCGAGATAAGGTACGCCTTGCAGGGCGTCCACCTTCAAAACGCCGGAAAGCCAGAGGGTGAGCTCCGTGGAAGCCCATCCCGCGACCAGGGCGATCGCCCACTTCCACCAGGCGGGGCTGCGTCCGGCGGACAGCGAGCGGAGATAAGTTATCCAGAAAATGCCCGGCAAGAGTGAAAGCAGAAAGGTTTGAAGCTGACTAAGCAAGGTGGATCTCCAGGCTGGAACTGCGCTCTTCCAGGTCCCGCTCAACTCCGGCTTTTCCCAGGGCCAGCAGCGGCGATTTGAGAAGCTCCCAAAGCGCTCTGCTCAGAGCTTTTTCAGGGCCCACAGGGCCGGCCTCAGGAGTGACCGTGGTGGTGGAAAAGACCGCCTGGCCAAAGGTCTGATTGCCCCAGGCCCGGCCCAGGGTTCGGTAAAAAATCCCGAAAAGTGGAAAAAGCACCAGAGACAGTATGGGAAACCACGGGGTGACCAGAATAAACACCAGCACCCCTGTCCCCAGGTAGTCCAAAAATAGAGAGCCGAACTGTCGCCGGGCGGAGGCTTCCGGGGGGAGGAGCAGGACCTCCACCGGATTTCGATTCGGTTGCCCGCATTCGGCGCAAAACTGCTCCCTGGGAAAAAGTTCGGCCCCACAGGCTCCGCAATTTCTACGCCGGAGAAACTGCTGATCGAGTGGGCACCGTACCTCTGAACTGCCCGCCACCCCCAAACAGGACGGGCAGTAAGGACTCATTCAGAGCTACCCAGGCGCCGGGCCGCGGCGGTGGCCAGGCCCACCAATAAAGCCAGAAAGAGAATCACCCCGAAACTTGCCAAGCGACCTTGCTTTTTTTGGGAACGGTCCAATCGGGAACGCTGGGTTTCAGTCGGCGCTTCTTCCGTGGCCGCTGCTGCTGCTGTCGAGTTGCCGGATTCTGAAGCCTCGGACCCCCTCCCCGGTCGCGCGGAAGAGACGGGCTCTGAATTGGTCCGGGCCGGTCTATCGGTGGAGGCAGGGCGTGGGGGAGTCGTGCTGCTGCGGGTGGTTCGAGTCACTTGCTGATGCTGCTCCTGGCCTTGCCCCAGCTTTCTGAGTTCCTCTTCGGCGTCTTCCACCACTCCGGCCCAGGCCGGGGCCGTGGCCAGAAACAACACCATCAGGAAATATAGCAAGCTGCGCATCATCTAAAATAAGCTCATCAGTTGGTAAACCGGCTGAAAGACAGCCACCAAGACAAACATGACGATCGATCCCATGACGATGATCATAACGGGCTCAAGGAGCGATGTAAAGACGGCGAGAGCAACCTCCACTTCCTCCTCAAAAAAATCCCCCAGACCCATCAACTGGCCGGGGAGATCGCCCGACTCCTCCCCCACCTCCACCAGTTGCACAAAGATCTTGGGAAAAAGCTCACTCTGGGCCAACTGCTCCGAGAGTTTCCCTCCCTGCTTCATGACGTGTACGACCCTATCCAGGGCGTCTTTCACCACCGAGTTTGCGGCCGCAAAACCAGCCACCCGCACCGCCGCCAGGGTGGTCACTCCGCTGGCCAGCAGGACCCCCAGGGTACGGGCGATCCGGGCAAAAGCGATCTTTTTAGCCAGGGGCCCGAGATAGGGCGCCTCCAGCTTCAGCCAGTCCCACTGGCGGCGCCCCACCGGAGACCTGAAGTGGATCGACAGCAGGTAGGCCCCGCAGAGCAAGCCCAGAATCAGCGGCAAGATCACAACCGGGTTGCGGACCGTCTCGGTGATGGTCACCAGGGCTCGGGTCGCCAGGGGAAGATCCACCTGCAACCCCTTGAACATTCCGATAAAGGTGGGAAAGATGTGGGTCACGAGCCCCAGAGTCACCACCGAACAGAACAAAAAAATGAAAGCCGGGTAGGCCGCCGCCTGATACCAGGCCCTGGCCAGACCCAACTCGCGCTCCATGTGGGCGGCCAACCGCTCCACCATCTCATCGAGTTGCCCGGAAACCTCTCCGGCCCGCAAGAGCGGGACCGTGATGGGGGGAAAAAGAGGGCCTCGGTTGTCGAAAGCCTGGGAAAGGTTGTGCCCCTCTTCCACATCCTTGCGGATGGCCTGCATGGTGAGATCCACTTTGCTGTGCAGGCCTTGATAACTGAGAATGTCGAGGGCGCTCAGCATGGGAATACCAGCCCGGATCATCGTACCGAACTGGCGCATCATCACCGCCACGGGGTAAAGCGGCAACCGCTGACGATAGCCTAACCGACGCAACACCCAACGGCCGAACTCCTGATTTTCCCGGATATCAATGATGGTAAAGTCGGCTCGTCTCAGACGATCCGCCAGTTCACCGATGTTTTTGGCCGTTTCTTCCCCACTTACAGCTTGTCCCCGATTGTCGACAGCATCGAACTGAAAGGTGGGCATAATTCGCCAGTTCGAGGCAGGTAGCCCGCGCCCTTTCTGGTAAAGTCACGGACATGTCCTTATCCGACCAGACCTACGATCGCCTTTGCCAAATCATCCCCGGTGGTGTCAACAGCCCCTTTCGCTCGTTCCATCTGGTGGGCGGCAAAGCGCGAGTTCTGAAGCGCGGCCTGGGGAGCAGGGTTTGGGACATGGACGGTCGGGAGTACATCGATCTGTGCTGCGGATGGGGCCCTCTCACCCTGGGCCACGCCCACCCCGCGGTGGTAAAGGCGATCCAGGAGGCGGCAGCGGAGGGAGTGCTCTTCGGAGCCCCCACTCCCTGGGAGCTTGAACTGGCAGAAATGGTGACGGCGGCGATCCCGAGCATGGAGATGATCCGCTTCGTCAATTCGGGAGCCGAAGCGGTCATGAGCTCGCTACGGGTCGCCCGCTCAGTGACCGGAAGAGCCAAGATTTTGAAATTCGAGGGTTGCTACCACGGGCACGTGGCTCCGCTCGATGCAGTGGGACACGAAGCCCGGCAGCAGGGAGGAGCGGTGCCCCTGGGGGCCACCCCTGCCGCCATCGCCGACACCCTGCTGGCAGAGTTCAACAACCTGGAATCTGTGGAGCAGCAGTTCTCAAACCATCCGGATCAGATCGCCTGCGTGATCCTGGAGCCGGTAACCGGAAGCATGGGGGTGATCGAAGCGGATGCGGGCTTCTTATTCGGGTTAAGAGAACTCTGCGACCGCCACGGGGCCCTCTTGATTTTCGATGAAGTCCTGACCGGCTTTCGAGTGGACTTTTCAGCCCAAAAACGCCTGAACATCTGCCCCGACCTCACCTGCCTGGGCAAAGCGGTGGCGGGTGGCCTGCCGGTGGGCGCCTACGGTGGAAAGGCCGAATACATGAAGCGCCTGGCGCCTCTGGGTCCGGTCTATCAGGCCGGTACATTCTGCGGCAACCCCCTGACCATGCGAGCGGGACTGGCGGCCCAGCGGGAGTACCAAAAGGAAGGCTTCTTCCAGTCTCTGGGTGAGAAGACTGAATACCTCTGCGAAAGACTGCGACGCTTGCTTCCCGATGCCCTGATAGCCAACGTGGGAGGCATGTTCAGCATCGGGTTTGGGGTGAAACGGCTGACCTGCCATCGAGACGCCATGGGCTTCGACGAAAAGCGCTTCGCGGCGTTTTTTCACGCGGCCCTGGCCGAAGGGGTCTATCTCCCCCCCTCCACCTGGGACTCAGCGAGTCTTTCTTCGGCTCACAGTTACGAGGAGCTTGACCTGGTTGTTCAGAAACTAACCAGAGCCGCCGCGGTTATCATGGATGCGGATCCCCGGGGGAGGGCTCGATGATGAAGGGGCAGAACGTAAGGAATATGGGCTTGTTTGATATGTTAGGAGACTCCCTGCGGGGGGCCTCAAAAAGTGTACAGAAGTCTCGAGAGGCCGCCATTCGCAACTCCGAAAAGATGCTCAAGATTCAGCGTCTTAAGATGGACGTGCAGACCAAGCGGGAAGACAAAGAGAAAAAGATGACAAGCCTGGCTCATAAAGTGTATGAGCTGTACGCCAAGAACAAGCTCACCGACCCCGAACTCCTCTCCCTCTGCCAGGACATCAAGACCCTACAATGGCAGATCGATGAGAGCTGGACTGAGATCAACCACCTCTCCAAATGAAATTATTAGTGGCTACCGGCAACCCTCACAAGGTGGAGGAACTGCGCCGGATCCTGGGAGACGCTCCCTGCGAGTTGGTCACCCTGTCCGAGTACCCCGACCTGGCTGAACCCGAAGAGACCGGTACTACCTTTCTTGAAAACGCCCGTCTGAAGAGTCGCTACTACTGTCAGGCCACCGGACTGGCCGCGGTGGCCGATGACTCCGGGCTGGAGGTGGACGCCCTGGGAGGGCAGCCGGGGGTCTATTCGGCACGCTTTGCCGGCGGCGACACCCCGCACAGCGTGAAGATGGCAAAGGTGCTGGAGTTGCTCGCTGAAATCCCCGACCAGCCCAGAACCGCACGTTTTCGTTGCGTAGCAGCCCTGACCTTTCCCGATGGGCGAGAGCTGCACGCCGAGGGCGCCCTCGAAGGAGTCATCGCCGCTGCTCCCTCAGGAACCGGCGGCTTCGGCTACGACCCGATTGTGTACATCCCTGAACTGGGTCAGACCGTGGCAGAGATCGGCGACCAGAAAAAAGACGAATTAAGCCATCGCGGGAAGGCCTTCCGAGCCCTGGTTTCTGAGCTTTTAGGAAGCCCCAAAACCGCATAACCGTGCGGTTTCATAGGGAGTGTGCAAGATGAATTTCGAGCAGGCGTTGACGAGACTAGGGACGGTCGCTATACTGAACGGGCCCACAACGGCGGAGTGTAGCGCAGCCTGGTAGCGCACCTGCTTTGGGAGCAGGGGGTCGGAGGTTCGAATCCTCTCGCTCCGACCAAAAGTCGGGCGGTTGGCACCCATAGCTCAGCTGGATAGAGCAACTGCCTTCTAAGCAGTAGGTCACAGGTTCGAGTCCTGTTGGGTGTACATATACGGCGAATGTAGCTCAATGGCAGAGCATCGGTTTGTGGTACCGAGGGTCGTGGGTTCGACTCCCATCATTCGCCCCATAATATTCATGGCCGGCTGGTCCGGTCGTAGGCGTCCTTAGCTCAACTGGATAGAGTGACAGACTTCGGATCTGTAGGTTGGGGGTTCGAATCCCTCAGGGCGCGCTCGGGTCGTTAGCTCAGTTGGTAGAGCATTCGACTTTTAATCGAATGGTCGCAGGTTCGAGTCCTGCACGACCCACCAAAAGGGATTTCTTTGAAGAAAGAAGTCCTTTTTTTTATGACTAGCTTGCTAAGTGAACCTGCGACGCAGGTGTCCTCGGGCCTGCGGCCCTCCGGAACGCCTTCGGCTTGCGAGGGGCAGCTTGAGGCGGGCCCGGGGCGCCGCAACACGTGCGGGGCAGCTTGAGGCGGCGCGGGGACGCCGCATACGGCGGGCCGGGGCCGCCTCAACCCCCGCGGGCAGCTTGCGGCAGCGCCGGGCTGCCGCATACGGCGGGCTGGGGCCGCCTCAACCCCCGCGGGGCAGCTTGAGGCGGCGCGGGGACGCCGCATACGGCG
>JBAYRN010000112.1:0-18754 GCA_041676625.1 Vulcanimicrobiota bacterium | reverse complement strand
GAAAAAAGAAAAGCCCTCGAATTTTGTTTCGAGAGCCGACCAAGAAGTGTGCTTGCTAGATGTATCCCACCAACTTTGCGAACGTCTAGTGCTGCGAGAGAAATTTTTTTAGGGAAAGGGTGACGTGAACATGCGGCGGGCCCGTTGCTGCGGTCAGTTGTGTTCGAAGCATGCGGCCTGGAATGGCATGATCATGCGACACGGCGCGGTACGCATTGGGTTTTCGCGGTACGGTGCGGCACGCACTGGGTTTATGCGCGGCGCGTTCGAAGCATGCAAGCATGCGGCGCCGGGTGGCATGAACATGCGGCACGGCACGGCATGCACTGGGCTTGCGTGCGGAGTGTTTGCAACACCTGATTGGATGAACCGTCATCCAAAAATAAACCACTCCCCCCGAAAAAAGAAAAGCCCTCGAATTTTGTTTCGAGAGCCGACCAAGAAGTGTGCTTGCTAGATGTATCCCACCAACTTTGCGAACGTCTAGTGCTGCGAGAGAAAATTTTTTAGGGAAAGGGTGACGTGAACATGCGGCGGGCCCGTTGCTGCAGTCAGTTGTGTTCGAAGCATGCGGCACGGCGCCGCATGCATTGGGTTTATGCGCGGCGAGTTTACAAACACCTGACTGGATGGACCCGTCACCCAAAAATAAACCACTCCCCCGTGAAAAAAGAAAAGCCCTCGAATTTTTGTTTCGAGAGCCGACCAAGAAGTGTGCTTATTGGATGTATCCCACCAACTTTGCGAACGTCTAGTGCACCGAGAGAATTTTTTTTGGGAAAGGGTTGGCTACGACTAAGCGGGTGCTCCGAAGATGCCCGCTCGTTCCAAGGGCTTACCTACTTGCTAAGAATGGAGGTAGGGCTCACTCATCCGCGTGTTCTAGAGTGTCTCGGGCGAACCCGGTCGATCCTCGTCTGACAGATCGTCAAAATCCATCATCTCGAAACACCAGCTTCCGCCTGTAGTCCTATCGAAAAAGAGTGTCTTGATCTGATCTCTCGAGGGTTGGTAGGACAGGCGAAGGGCACGAAAAACCTTGCCTAGACTGTTCCATTCGGTGAACTCCAGAAGATAGCCCTGGGCCGAACAATAGACGGCGAAGTAGTCGGCCACATGACAGTAAGCGCGGAATTCAAAATCCTTGGGCAAATCCTGTTCCCAGAGACCCATCACCAAACCGCCATCGAGCTTCTCGAGGTGTTGCCCACGCATTCCGAGGAAAATAGGTGCCTCTTCGGTCCGAGGCTTCACAGTTCGCTGTTGCATGACTCGACTATAGTCGAGTCACCACAAACGGTATGTGAAAAATTCCCTTAAACCCATATGTATGGTACCTGTATAGTATGGCGCAGCTCAATATCAACCAAACTCCCGAGTTTGAGGCAGACCTCCGTCGACGTGCCTGTTGATCTTCCCTAAAACTGAAGCGTGCTCCAAACCTTTCGCGCCGTCCACAGGGTCATCCACTCTTATCGGCATGCGGCCCCGCGCGGCATGATCATGCGGCCTGGCGCGGCATGCATTGGGCTTATGCGCGGCGAGTTCGAAGCATGCGGCCTGGCGTGGCATGCTCTCGATTCACGAAGTTAGCCCAGCCGTTTGACTCAGACTGCTAATCCCTCGTCAATTCCCTCACCAGTTTCACCAGTCGCTCACTGTCTTGAAAGAGCATGCCGTGGCTAGCTCCCTCAAAGATTTCCAGACGCGCTCCTGGGACCCGCTTGGCCACCAGATGCGCGTTTCCTACCGGGACCACGGGGTCCAGCTCGCCCCCCACCACGATCACCGGTTTTTGGACTTGGGGCAGGCCGTCGTAGGTGCTGCTGCTCTCGGCGAAGGCCTCCTCAGCGGCCGACTGCTCTTGTAAGACCACCGGATCGAGATGGCCCTCTGGCATGACCTCGGTACCCCGGGCGAAGCGAACCAACGAAGTCATACCTTCCGGGCTATCCGGAAAGAGGAGCGCCAGCAGCTTTTCCGGGGGGGCTTCGGGGTCGTTCAAGACCGCCAGGACGTCCTCGGTGGGTTCGAGCGCGTGAGGTCCACCGAAGTCGGAGCCACAGGCGATCACTGCTTTGCAAGCCTCGGGTTGTCTCACCAACATGGTGAGAGCGATCTCTCCTCCCATGGACCACCCCACCACCACCGCTTCCGGAGCCACCGCCTCCAGGAAACCTGCAGTATCATCGGCCATTTGCTCCATGGTGAGAGGAGCGGTACCGCGGGTGGTTTCATTGACCCCTCGGTTGTCGAAGATGGTCACCTGGTGTTCCTCGGCCAGGCTGCCCAAGAGAGCCACGTCCCAGAGTTGCGTGGTTCCTGAAAACCCCATGACCAGGACCACCGGCGGCCCCGAGCCAAACTGCCGAAAGCCGATGCTGATGTCCCCCACCTCCACCCGACGAAGCGGGCCCAGGAAGGCCGCCTCTCCGGAGGGAGTTGACTCAGGCTCCACCCTGATCGGGACCGGTCCAGCCTCGTCGGCCCCGGCGTACCCCGTCAATAAACAAAGAATCAATGGAAAAAGTCGTAATAAAAACTTCATAGTCGATTCTAGGAGGCGGCGGTTCGGCTTCTCCTTGACCCAGATCAAAAAAAGCCCCCGCCAAGGCGGGAGCTTTTCCTGAGGAAGAAGCGATTAGGTCCGAGGATCCTTCACCAGTTCTTCGGCCATTTTGGCCAGTCCATCGTCGACCATTTTGTGGTATTCACCGACGTACTCGACGTTTTTCTGGAACGACTCGACAAAGCCGTCGTTGTAGCCGTGGTAAGCACCGGCACCCAGGCCGAAGAGGGCTCCGCCGACGACTCCCAGGGGAGCGGCCAGAACGGCCAGCGGCAGAGACACGGCGTGAGAAACGGTTTTCAGCGGCATGCCCATGTCGCTCTGGTGGATGGCTCGGTTGGCGGTGATAAACGCCTCGGGGATCTGGCTTGCGGTGGAGAGGCCGATACCGACCCCGCCGACCACGGTGTTGCCCAGTCCGGCACCCACGGCGGCCAGACCACGCACAGGCGAGATGTCGAAGGCTTGCTCGCCTTCTCCGAGTTTGCTCTCTCCAAATTCTTGGATGCCCCGGCGCACCGAAGGAGCCAGTTCGTTCTCGAATTTGGAGACGTCTTTGAGGCCTTTGCTCAGACCCGCAGCCATCCCGTTGGTGGCGCCTTCCACGAATCCGGCGTAGAGACCGTAAGCGGCGCCGCCGAGAGCTGAGAGGATCGGTACACCCACGGTGGCCACCGGTAGCAGCGCACCCATGGCGGTTTTCAGAACCGGTCCGATGGTTTCGTTGGTCCACAGGGCTTTGTAAGCTTCTACGGTACCGAGGGCCGAGTGTTTCACGGCGCTGAGTCCGGCACCCACGCCGGTGACGGCGCCGGTAGCCACACCCGTGACGAGACCGACGGCGGCATCTCCCCAGCCGACCCCGTTGCCACCGCTGAAGGTGACTGATTCCTGGGCCTGAGGGGCTTCTTGTTGGATGGTCTGCTGTTGTACTTGAGGCCTGGTGATGTTAGGCCGTACAGCTGTTGCTTGAATATTCATATTATAGAACTCCGAAGAGACCTTATGGTCATTTGATTAGCGTAGTGGTCTGAGCTCCTGTTGTGGGGCGAATATCCCATAGCGGGTGGAAGGAAGTATGAACAGATTGTAAACCGGGGTTCTGAACGAACAAACTCTTCGCGTGTCGCGAGGAAGAAGCGATTGGGGCTGAGAACACTGCCGCCATTGTGGATGCGCAGCAGTTTTTATACGATCATTTCTTCTGTGACGGTCACGCCGATACATTCGCGCGGGTAGCGTTTGCCGGTTCCGACTTTGTGTCGGGGGCGGGGACCGAGGCGTTTCATATCGACGCCGAGAGGATGAAAAAGTCCGGTCTCAATCTGCAGTTGATGGCGGTCTACATTCCTCCCCACATCACCCGGCACCAGGGTACCGTGACCGCTCTTTGGATTGCCCAGTTCGCCCATCGTGCTTGTGAAGGGATGGGCGAGGGCAGTTCCCTGGTACGGACCAGGGGAGATCTGGAAAAGGTGGCCGAGCAGGGGGGGCGTCACATGATGCTGACCCTGGAGGGGGTGGCTCCGCTGCTGGCTGATCTGGACGTGCTGGAGCTATTCTGGCGATTCGGCTTTCGCTCGGTGGGGCTAACCCACAACGTGAATAACTGGGCTGCCGGTGGCTGCACCCCCGACAACAACAAGCGGTACGGGTTGACCGATGACGGCAAGAAGTTGGTACGAATGTGCCTGAAGCTGGGGATGGCCGTGGACTGCGCCCACCTCTCCCGCAAAGGGTTTTACGATCTTTTGCGATTGATGGACGGGCGTCCCTTGATCAACACCCACGCCTGCTGCGCGGAGTTCGTGGATATCGAGCGCAATCTGACCAAAGATCAACTGGTCAAATTGGCCGGGACGGGTGGCGTGGTGGGCATCACCTACGTGCCGGACTTTCTCAGTTCCAAGCCCACCGAAGAGGTTTCCTCCAAAGATGTTTTCCGCCACCTGGAGCACGCCGTGGAGTTGATCGGGATCGATCACGTGGCCCTGGGTAGCGACTACGACGGGGTTAGGTTTCTGCCCAACGACCTGCTCGACCCCACCCACGTGCACAAACTCGTGCAACATATGTTCGACGCCGGATGGGGCCAGGAGGACGTGGCCAAGGTGGTGGGAGGCAACTGGCGCCGAGTCTTCAATCAGCTTTTACCGGAGTGAGGTTCGGCGTTCCAATTTAAAGGCAGAAATCCGGACTCTTCCAACAATCGTTCCACGGCCTGGCGGCGATAATCACGGATGGCTTGAAAGCTGGGCCCCTGGGTCCACAGGGCAAAGGCCAGAGGAGCCTGCCCGGGGCGCTCCAGCCAGCCCACGTACCAGCCCTCGAAGGGTCCTGAGAAGTCATTTGCTTTGAGCGGTCCGGCTCCGGTCTTGCCGTACAGGGTAAACCCTTCAACACTTTTAGCTTGAGCCACTTCCCGGAGCAACTCCAGGTGAAGAGGCGCAACTTCCAACTGGTTGGTGAGAAGTTTCCTCAAAAAATCGACTTGCTCTTTAGGCGAAACCTGTAGGGAGCGGTCCAGCCAGAACTCATCTCCTTTACCCACTTCGTTTCCATAACTGAAATGAGAGAGGTAGCCCTGGTAAGCTTCGTCCCCCACCTGCAGCGCGAGATCTTGAAAGGCCCAGGCGGCCGAACGCCGGAAAGCCGTCCTGAGGGTCTGGTCCTGAGCCCAATCCGCCGGCCAGAACTCGAAAGCCGGACGCTGCTCGGGATGATAAGGGATGGGGGAGTCCAGTCCGTCGACTGCTCCGGTTTCCAAAGCGATCAAGAGATTCGGGATCTTGAAGCTGGAAAACGGCGGGTGACGATCCTTTATCCGTTGGGGTTGCACGGCGTAGACCCTCCCGTTGTGGAGATCCTCCAGGTAAACCACCGTCTCGTTTCCGGCGAAAAAGTCGGCCCCTGGTTTGATCTCCTCCGGCCCCGGCGGCAGCCCGGGCCAGGCCGTCGCCCCCTGAGCCAGAAACAGTGCCAGAAGGAAGATGAGAAATCGCATCAAGTTCACTACCTGGTAAGGAGAAGAAGTCCCTCTTAAGGCGATTGACTCATCTTGATGAGTAAGATAGCATAATGGTATGACAAAGCGACTGCAAGTTCTCCTTCACGAAGATGAGTTTGCCGAGATTCAAGAGGCGGCTCGAAGGAGTCGGGCTACAGTGTCCGATTGGGTCCGGCAGGCCCTGAGAGAAGCTCGCCGAGTGCGACCAGGAGAAAGCGTGGCGGACAAACTGGAGGCCATCGCCCGAGCCGCTCAATGTCGTCACCCCTCTCCAGACATCAACCAAATGCTCGAAGAAATCGAACGCGGCTACAGCGTATGATCCTTGTCGACTCTAATATTCCGATGTACCTGGTCGGTACTGATCACCCCCTCAAGCTACTCAGCCAGCAGCTTTTACAACGCCACGTGATGCTTGGTGACCAATTGGTCACGGACGCAGAGGTCTATCAGGAAATACTTCACCGGTATACGGCAATCCAACGCCCCTCGGCTATAGACGATGCTTTCGCGGTTCTATCCAGTCTAGCTGAAACAGTTTTTCCGATTGAATTTTCCGATGTGGAGCGAGCGCGTGGTATTTTAGCCTCCGGACTCCAGGTCTCAGCCAGAGATTCCTTGCATCTAGCCATTATGGAACATCACGGAATCACTCATATCTTGAGCTTCGACGCGGGTCTTGACAACTATCCAGGGATAGTCCGCGTGCACGAACTGGACGACTAGTGCACCTCGGCAACATGGATTCCATCCGGCAGCCCGGTTTTCAGATGACCTCGCAGGTCAAAGGACAGGGACTTTCTCGATCAGAGGAGGAGGAGTCCGGTTCGGAACACGATGATCACCGCTCCCGGGACGGCTTTTGCGAAGGGGTGTTGGCGGAGGAGGAGCTCGATCACGAAGAGGAGCGGGCCGAGGGAGAGCGCCATGAGGAAGAACTCCTTGAGAAGTACTCCCTATGGGAAGACGAAGAGGCGCTTCATCTGCTCGACGAATTGTTCGAGGCCCTTCGCCCGCACATGCGACGACTGGAACTCGGTTATGAGTTCCTGGCCCTGGATGCCCCGGTGCCGTTTGCTTCCTCCTGCCCCAACGGGGCTATCTACTTTACCCGTGCCCTGTTGCAGTCGCTGGAAGATGATGAGGTTCTGTTTTTCGCAGCCCACGAATTGGCTCACACCGAACTGAGGCATTACGCCACCCGCAGGCGTCGACTCAGCGACCTCAGGCTTCAGATTCCGGCCCCCATCGGCAGTCCGGCTCGGGCCCGTATGGAGCAGGCGGCGGTACTCACGGTGCGGCATCAGGAAGAGTTTGAGGCCGACAGTCAGGCGGCCGAGTGGGTGGGAAGCGATCCGGGAGTGCGAGCTCTCCAACGGCTCCATTCGTTGTGTCGAAGGGTGTCTCCCGAGAGCCTGCAGCGCCCTACCCATCCCCATTTTGAACGAAGAGTTCAGCAGCTCGCCCGGGGGCTGCCGTTTCCCCATCCCCTGGAGTATCTTTACTCGCTGATCACTTAGGAGTTCTTAGTTTTGGCTTTGCGGATCTTGTCGGCGAAGACCTTGCGGAACTTCTCCATTTTGGGGGCGATCACTATCTGGCAGTAGCCCTCGCGAGGGTTGTTGGCGTAGTAGTCCTGGTGATAGTCTTCGGCCGAGTAAAACCTGCTGGCGGGCGTCACCTCGGTCACGATCGGATCCGCGTAGACCTGCTCGTTTTTCAGTTGCTCGATGATCTCTTCGACGGCGGCTTTTTGCTCCTGGTTGTGAAAGAAGACTGCACTTCGGTACTGGGTACCCTCGTCGTTGCCCTGGCGATTGAGGGTGGTGGGATCGTGGGTTTTGAAGTGGACTTCTAGGAGCTCTTCAAAGGTGATCTCTTCAGGAGAATACTGGATCTCGATGGCCTCGGCGTGGCCGGTTGTACCGGTGCAGATATCTTTGTAAGTGGGGTTTTCGGTGTGGCCGCCGATGTATCCGGAGGTCACCTTGTAGACACCTTCCAGCTCCTGGAAGACCGCTTCCGTACACCAGAAACAGCCTCCCGCAAAGGTGGCTTTCTCAAGACTTTCACTGCTGGGCATGGACTCGTTACCTTTCTCTTCCAATCCTGGGTCCGAGGGGTGGGCCAGGGCGCAACCGGCGGCGAGCATCGCCATCGTCAAAAGGATTCCTATTAGATGTTTCATGGTGTCTCTAACAGCCAGGCCGGACCTCGGGTTCCCTCTTTTGAAAAGGTACCTGACTCTTCCTGTGCAACAGGTGTTGTTGTGTCCAGCCTTTCTGAGATAGACCCCGCCATCGGTCGCTCCCGCGATCTGGTGCTAAAGTCTCTTCCTGCAGGGCCTGCGTTGTGGTTGCGCCCACCGGGTGATACCGTTTGCAATCACCCGGACTCCCGTTTTCAACAGCCCTGGTATCCGGAGCATCAGCGACTCCTCGGTCTGGGCTGGAAGGCCTGGGATGAAACCTCGGCCGACTGGGATCGGGTGGTGGTGCTGGGAACTCGCCACAAGGAGGAGACTCGTCGCCTGCTGGATTTGGCCCACTCGCTGGCTCGCGATCGCGTGTACTTCGCCCTGCCGAATGAATACGGGGGGAAGTCCTGGAAAGGGGAGCAGGAGGAGATCCTGGAGGAGCAGGTGGGTCGTAAGTCCCGCCTTTTCGTCCTGAGATCCCGGGGGGGTTCTCGCCCTGAAGAACTGGAGAAGAACTCTTCTCATTACTGGAGCACCCCGGGCCTATTTAGTTGGGACCGGGTCGATCGCGGCTCGGAACTCCTGGCCGAGGCACTGGACAGCGAGTCTTTACGCGGACCGGTGCTGGATCTCGGGGCCGGTTGGGGCTATCTAGCTGGTCGCCTGCCCCCGGCTTTAGAACTGCATCTGGTGGAGGCCGACCGGCGCGGCTTGGATGCTTGTCGGGCCAACCTCGAGGGGCGCCGAGTTCACTACCACTGGGCCGACGGGACTGACCCCCGGACCCTGCCCCCGACCTTGCGGGAGAGGCTGGCGACGGTGATCACCAATCCGCCTTTTCACACGCACAAGAAGGCCGACCCGGTGCTGGGTGGGGCTTTTGCCGCCACCGCCGCCTGGGGCTTGAAGCGAGGGGGCGCGCTGTATCTGGTAGGGAACTCTCATCTCCCTTACGGCAGAGTCCTGGAGGCTCTGTTTCCCAGGGTCGAGGTACTGATGCAACAGGACGGCTTCAAGGTTTATCGGGGGGTGAAATGATTCGACTAGACCGCTTGCTCTCCAATCTGGGCTACTGCAGTCGCAAAGAAGTCGGGCGCCTGGTGAAGTCGGGGGCCTTAACCCGCGCCGATGGTACTCCCTTTCAGAAGGCCTCGGACAAGGTGGATCCGGATTGGGTGAGACTGGATGGAGAGCCCCTGGACCCGGCCGAACTGATCCTCTTGATGCACAAACCGGCCGGTTTTACCTGCAGTCATCGAGACCGACCTCCTCTTATTTTCGAACTGCTCCCTGAGCGCTTTGCTCACCGGGAGCCCAAGCTTTCCTGCGTGGGCCGGCTGGACAAGGACACCACTGGGCTGATCCTGTTGACCGACAACGGCCAGTTGCTGCACCGGCTCATCTCTCCGAACTGGAAGGTGGAGAAGGTTTACCAGGTGGAGGCTGCCCTGGAGGTGACCGAAGAGCAGGTCCAGCGTCTGGCCGAGGGGGGCTGGTGCCTACCCGACGACGACAAGCCGCTGGCTCCCGCGCGTTGCCGACGCAGCGGAGAGCGTAGCCTGGAATTGGTCCTGGTGGAGGGCCGCTACCATCAGGTGAAGCGCATGATGGAGGCGGTGGACAATCCTCTGCTCAGCCTGCACCGTAGCCACTTCGCCGAGTGGGATCTTGGCGCACTGGAGCCGGGAGAGTGGCGTCATTTCACCATAAAGGAAAGAGCAGCTCTCATGGAAAGCTGCTCGATGGTCTGATCTTTAGGGTTTGACGCGACGCAGTTGATTTTTGGAGCCGTACTCGTCCATCTCTGGAGCCTTGCCGGAAGTGTATTCCACCAAGTTTTCGTTGCCGTAGAAATCGACTTCTTCGACCGTGGTGCAATACACCGCGTTGCCGTTTCCTTGTAGGTCGGTTTCCTCCAGGTGCCCTATGACCTTGACGGTGTTGTTGTTGCCATAGAGATCAAGGTCTTCCACCTGACCTCGAACGGTGATCGTGTTTCCGCTTCCCTGGACATCTAGATCGGAAGTAGAACCGTCGATTTCAATGATGTTGTTGCTTCCGTAGACGTTGATCTCGTGATCGTTTACGGTGTAGTTCAGTTTCTGGCCGCTCTGGCGAATGTGGAGTTCGTCGTCGGCTAGGGCCGCGCCGGAAAGAAGGACGATGAGGAGGATGATTGCTGTTTTCATTTTTCAGGCGTTCGCGATGTGGTAGAAAAATCCCCGGAGGTCAGCGCAACTCATTCTGCCGGGTGGTGTTATAAAGATTGAGCCGGATACAGCCCCTCCCTCCCCAAAACCTAACAATCCGGCTTGAGCGCCTTACCCGGGCGCTCTTCTTATATGCCTCCTTTTGAAATAAAATTTCCTCAAACTAGACTGAGTTTTTTGATGCGAAACGAAGGGGTGAAAAATGGAGAGTGACGGAGCTGGAAGATGCCTGGAAAGTGTGATTTTGACCCGACTCTTTTCAGCCCAACGGCGGCTTCGTTTCGTGCGGAGTCTGCGCGCGGCTCTACACTGGTTTGCCGCCGGGTCGCTACTCGCGGCAGTAGGGCTCATCCTACTCTGGAACTGGAATCTTCTACCCGGCCCCTGGCAATGGCTGGCGGCCGCCGGGCGCCCACGTGAGTTCTTGTGGCTGCCTTTCTTGACCGCTCTGGGCGGATTTGCCAGTTGCTGGGTGAGCACGCCCGGCCCACGCAAGACCGCCTATCGCCTGGACCAACTCCTGGACAGCCAGGAGCGTATCCTGACTTCAGTGGATTGGATTTTTAGCGAGAAGCCTCGAACAGTCTCTTCGGAAAAACTCCTCGCCCAATCCGGTGAACTGCTGCAGGATGAGCGGCGGTTTCGTCGCCTACTCGGAAAGCTCGAACGCATCCCCAATTCGATCAGGGCGCTCATCTTCAGTTTTGCCTTGCCTCTTCTTCTGGTTCTTGTGCTTCCGCCTCATTCCGGCCTGGATCCGGCGGCTTCGGTGTGGTTGGGGGAGGCACAGGTCGATCAATTGACCGAGGACCTCCTCAAGGAGTTAGCAGAGATTGGAAGTGACAATCCTCAGAAGCTGGAGAAATTGTTGCAGCAACTGGAAAGTCAGAAACCGGGGGACCCGGAGAGTGAAGACACCAGAAAAGAGCTGCAGCGTGCCGTGGACCAGATGATGCAGGAGGTGGAAGCCCAGAAAAAGACCCGGGAGTTGCTGGAGACGCTGGCCGAGAGAGCGCGGCAATCCCAGTCAATGTCGGCTAAGGATAAGGATGCCTTGAACACTTTACGCCGCAGCATGAAGGACAACCAGCAAAAGGAGCAGCTCGAGCAGGCGACGGAAGCCTGGGAAAAAGGGGAGTTTGACGAAGCAGCGGAGGCTCTGGAGTCACTCCAACAAGAAGTGGGGCAAGCAGCGAAGGATCAAAGTCAAGCCGCCGGTGAAGCCGCGCAAAAGGGTGGTTTGGAGCCTGATGGGGGTCAGGAGTTTGACGATACTCAGGGGGATCGATTCGATGATCGAGGCTTCGCTGACGGTCAGGGGGAGGGGCAAGGCCAGGGCCAGGGGCAGGGGCAGGGGCAAGGTCAAGGTCAAGGACAGGGACAGGGGACTGGGCAGGGTCCGGGGGGAGAGGAGGTGCCGGGCGGCGGCGATGCAGGTAGGGGCACCACTCTCGAGGAGGGAGAGGCCGGGGGCGCTACGGGCGTCCAGTCTTTGCGTCGGAGTGAGTCTGAGAGCGATTGGACCGAAGAGTACCAGCACTTGCACGCCCCGGAGCGCACCGAGTTTGAGCGGGCCCAGACCAGGGTTCAGGGGCAACTGGGTGACGACGGCCCCCGTTTTCGTACCCAGAAAGAGGGCCGCGGTGCGGTGACCGAGCCTGCAGAGCGAGACGGTTCGGGGGGGATTTTGCAGTACCGAGAAGAGGCGGAAAACGCCATCCTGCGCGAGGAGGTGCCCGCCGACTATCGGGATAATGTGAGGGTTTATTTCGAGTCGCTCGATCAAGGGCGATAGGGGAGAGGGTTTGATGACGACTCAGACGGAAAATCGGTCACCGGTGGAATCGATCCAGTTGTTGCGCGAAGAGCTGGGCCGGATGATTGTGGGTCAACACGATCTGTTGAGCGAAGTGCTCCTGGCTCTGGTTGCGGGGGGGCATGTGCTCCTGGAAGGGGTCCCCGGCTTAGGAAAGACGGTGCTGGTGAAGACTCTGGCCGATTGCACCGGGCTTACCTTTTCCAGGGTCCAGTTTACCCCGGACTTGATGCCGGCCGACATCACCGGTTCCATTATTTTAGAAGAGACCGAAACCGGTCGGGAGTTCCGCTTTCGGCGAGGCCCCATCTTCCATTCCCTGGTCCTGGCCGACGAGATCAATCGGGCCACCCCCAAGACCCAGTCGGCTCTGCTGGAAGCGATGCAAGAGTTCCAGGTCACGGTGGGCGGTGAGGGTCACGCCTTGCCTCGACCCTTCTTCGTACTGGCTACCCAGAACCCCATCGAGATGGAGGGCACCTACCCTCTGCCGGAAGCGCAGACCGACCGGTTCCTGGTGAAGTTGGCCGTGGAACGCCCCGAGCCGAGTGAGTTGAGCGAAATCTTGCGGCGCACCACCGGCCTGAAGCTTCCTGAAGTCAATCGGGTGCTGTCGGCGGAAGATATTCTGGAACTTCAGAGACAGGCGGCCCAGATTTTGGTGGCTGACCCGCTCCTGGATTATGTGGCCAGATTGGTTTGTGCCACCCACCCGGGGTCCCCGGACTGCCCCCCGAGCGTGGAGTCTTTTATCCGCTACGGATCCAGCCCCCGGGGAGCTCAAGCTCTCCTGAAACTAGGCAAAGCGCGAGCTTTGAGCCAGGGCCGTGAACACATGGCCTTGGAGGATGTCAAGGCGCTGGCTAAACCAGTTTTTCGGCACCGGATCCACCTCTCTTTCGAAGGTGAAACCGAAGGGATCACCCCGGACTCGATCGTCGAGACCATCCTCCAGGAGGTATCCTTTGAACAAGACGTTACTTAGTGCCCTTCTGTTCTTCTCCCTGATAGCAATGGCGGGGGCCCAAACCGTGATGGGGCAGGCTCGAATCGGACGCGAGATCGAGGTGCGTTGCCTCTATCCCGCCGGCACTTTCTCCGATTACGGAGCACTTTTTCCACTGGTCCTGGAGTACCATAACAAATCTTTATCTCCCCAGAAGTTCCAGCTGAGTTGGCCGTTGCCGATCGAGGTTCCTGAAGAGTATGAGACGATGGTTTTGGAGCCGGGCACCAAGAAGCGCATCCCCTTTCTTTTTCCCCCTCACCTGCTCGGCCAACTCTACAGTTTGGAGGTCAATCAGCAGTCTGTTCTCTTAGGCGTGACTCAGAACCCCCAGGGTATTGTGACGGGGCTGCTGACCGGTGAGGGGGAGAGCTTCGACTACTTGCGATCCCTCAAGCTGGTGAAGAATCCGTATTACACTCAGGCCAGCCCGAGCGAAGGTGAGGAGTACAGTCCCCCACAGAACCTGAGTAATCTCGATGAAGAGGTTTTCCCGGAGCACTGGGCGGCTCTCACCCCTCTCAAGGTCTTGATCTGCTACGACTTGACCAAATTGAACTTAAGCGACATTCAGTACCAGGCCATCGTCAACTGGGTGCGTCAGGGGGGGCAACTGGTGGTGGTTAGCAACGGCCTACCGACTGAGTACAGGGGCACGCCTCTGCAGGCGATCCTGCCTATGACTCCCGAGAAGGTGGTGACCGACCAGAGCCTGCTGAGAGTTGCAGGCACGCTCAAACCGAATGCGAGCAGTCGCATGGGTGCGGAGGGTGAAGAGCTGTTGCTGGTGCGCCCGGAGTTGAAAGGTGAAGTCTATTTCATCACGGTGCCGGTGGTGCAAGCCGAGGTTCTAGGCAAGAGCGAGAGTGAAACCCTGTGGAGGTGGATCTTCGACAAGCAGCCGAGCTACTCCGGTAACCCTCACAATTACAACCTTTTGAACTCTATCCCCGAACTCCCCCGCACCAAAGGCGGTTGGGTAGCACTATTCGTGATCCTGTACGGGATCATCGTCGGTCCGGTCAACCTGTCCATCCTCAGAAAGAGAGACAAGATGCTCTGGTCGTTTGTCACCGTTCCATTGGTGGCCCTCTTGTTTGCCGGTGGCGCCTACGCGGTGAACCGTTTTCTTCGGCCCTCCATCCCGGTCTTGCGAGAACTCGGTCATCTCAATATTCACGCCGGACAACAAATCGGGCTGGCGGAGTCGGAGCAACTGCTCTTCAGTCCCAATACTCAGCAATTTCAGATTCTTTGTGACTCCGTCACCTACTTCGAACTCACAGGTGCTTATCGCTATCGGGGTTTTGGACAACCTCGAGATTTCGGACTTTTCCAGCAGGCACCCCAGGGTGGACTGCGCTCCACATTAGAGATGGGAACCTGGGACATTCAGCGGTTTCAGGCTCGCACCATCCTGGAGACAGAGTCGCCCTTTCAGGTGAAGATATTGTCGTCCGATACTGTAGAGATCGATTCCCCGCTTGCCGGTGAAGCCGAGGCAGCCGTTTTGTACCTGCCTGATGAGGGGCATTCCCAAGCCTTCACCCTGTCTCCGGGCAAGCAACAGTACAAGCTTCAGTTTACCTCCGGCTACCCTCAGGATGCGCTGAACTTCGATCCGAAGGCAAACCCGGGCAGAGAAGACCTCTTGAGGGAGGCTCATAACGCCCTGCCTGCGGCCACCGGCAAGCTCCATTTCTTTACCGGGGAGTTGAAGACTCCGTTGGAACTCGCGGAGCGATCGCTGGTCCGCCATGATTATCTGGTGAGTGTGGAGTTTCCCCTTGATTGAGTGTCTAGGACTGACCAGGACGTACGGTGATTTCGTGGCCTTGAACGACCTGAGTCTGAAGATCGAGCGGGGTGATACGTTCGGATTTATCGGGCCCAATGGGGCTGGAAAAACCACCACCATGAGGATTCTGTCCACTCTGCTGGAGCCGTCCGAAGGGGAGGCCCGGGTGGGTGGTATTTCGGTCACCGAGAGCCCCGACGAAATTCGCAAGATCCTGGGTTACATGCCCGATTCTTTCGGCGTGTACGACGGTATGAAGGTGTGGGAGTATCTGGACTTTTTCGCTGGGGCTTATCGAATACCCAGGGAATCGCGAAGTCAGTCGATCGCAGATGTGCTGGAGCTCACCGAGCTCGGTCAGAAGCGGGATTTTTTCGTGGAGGCCCTATCCACCGGAATGCGGCAACGGCTTTGCCTGGCCAAAACCCTACTCCACGACCCCCAGGTGTTGATTCTCGATGAGCCGGCTTCAGGACTGGACCCCCGAGCCAGGATCGAAATGAGAGAGCTTCTGCGAGAACTCACTCGGATGGGAAAAACCATCATGATTTCTAGCCATATCTTGCCTGAGCTTGCCGACTTTTGCAATATGATCGGGGTGCTGGAAGCAGGGAGCTTGATCACCGCTGGTCGGGTCGACGACATCATGGCAACACTGCAGTCGGACCGCCGCATCACAGTGAGCTTGCTCCGCAACGCTGAGAAGGCGATGGAGTTCTTGGACAGAGATGAGCACACCTCAGATCTTGAGCTAAAGGAGGCGAGCAACCCTGCCCAGATCACCTTTGCCTATGCAGGTGAGCTGGAATCTCTCGCTCTGCTGTCCCATCGGCTGGCCGATCCCGAGTTCGGTCTGGTGGGTTTTGAAGAGCAGAAAACCGATCTCGAGGATCTCTTTCTGCGAGTGACCGAGGGTATCGTACGATGATGAACTGGTTGAAGTCCTTGGACAATCCCGTCTTCGTAAAGGAGATGCGGGTGGGCTTTCGAGAGAAGAAGGTGTTCTACGCCTTGATGGCCTGGGTGGTGGTGGTGGCCCTGGTCGCCTCCCTGACTTCCATGGGAGCCTTCAACGATTCCCAAGGTATCGACGCCCTACCCGATGCCGGGGTCTTTTTCATGGAGTTTCTCTTCTGGGTTCAGATGGGTCTCCTGGCTATGCTGGCGCCCTCGCTCACCACCAGTGCTGTTTCCGGAGAGAAAGAGCGCAAGAGTTTCGACATGCTCTTGACCACTCACCTGTCTCCCTCGGAGCTTATCTTCGGTAAGTTTGGGTTCGCTGCCAGTTTCATCATTCTAGCGCTCTGTTCCACAATTCCCTTGGAGTCCATCGTCTTTTTTCTGGGAGGCGTCTCTCTCACCTCGTTCTTCTTCAGCAAGCTTATACTGGCGAGCTTCGGATTTCTCTGTGCGCTCTACGGGCTGATGATGAGCGCCCGGGAATCCCGCTCAGCCTACGCCACCGGACAGACCTACCTGGGACTCATATTCATCGGCTGGCTTGGGCTCTTTGGCATGGTAGGACTACGTTATGCCTCGGACGTTCCTCCTCTGGTCTACGGAGCGATTGCCCTGGGGGTCTTGTACCTGGGTCTTTTTCTGTTCTGGAAGTCGGTCAACCATTTGGAAGAGCGAGCCCATCACCTCCGGGTGCTGCTCCTCATTGGGCTGGTCTTTTATGTGCTTTTCCTCGCGCTCATCGGGCTGTTGCAGTACTCCAGTCCCGACCCGACCGATGCCGTTTGGGCTGCCTCCGGACCGATTCACTTCTTTTTGTTCGGGATGCTCATGAACCCCATGCGCCCCTCCAGTAAGATCGAACGGGAGCGTTTTGCCCGGTACCTGGTGAGCCGGCCCGGGGTCTGGATGGTGGTACTCTCCGTGGGCTTGCTCGCGCCTCTTGCATGGTGCGACGACGACAAGGCTATCGCGATCTGTTTCTACAGCTTGCTGGCCGGTTTGAGCATAGCCTGGTTCGCCCGGGGGATGGCCTTGAAGAACCCCCGGACTTATCCCTCCTATCTGGGTGGGAGTTGGCTGCTACTGAGCGTGTTGCCCGCTTTCACTCTGGTGGAACCCCTGACCAGTTCCGGTCAGACCTGGCACCCCGGAACTCTGAGTCCGGCAGTCATGCTTTTTGCGTATGCCGACAGGACGCCCATAGAGGTTCCGATGCTAGCCGTCATCTTCTATTTAGGCCTGTTCCTTACGGGTCTGGTTCTGCACTCCCGCTTCGAGTCCCGGGCTGCTCGACAGGGATAGCTCGGGGTGCTCTTGGACCGGAAGTTGGTCAGTCTCCTCAGGCGCATGACGATCGTGCCCGAGAAGGTACGGCAGCGCCGGAGTTCAGGTCCAGGGGCTCACCTGTCCAAAGGTCTGGGCCAGTCCATGGATTTTTCTGAGTATCGTCCCTACCAACCCGGGGACGATCTCCGGGCTCTGGATTGGAAGGTTTACGGACGCACCGATCGTCTCTACACCAAACTCTACGTGCCGGAGCAAGAAGAAACCGTTTGTTTTTTGTTGGACACATCGCTCTCCATGGTGGAAAAGTGGGCGGCTCTGAAAACAGTGGTCCTGGGATTGGCCAACGTGGTTTTGGGTCAGGGAGATCGAGTTTCGGTGATGCCTCTTGAAAACTCCAGCTTGAAGGATGTCAAGGGTGTTGCTCCGAGCCGGGGCAGAAGCTCCCTCTCGATGGTCTCCCGCTACCTGAATAGCACGGAACCGGCGGGACTGACGCCTTTGACCGAGTCGTTGACCGGAGCGGCGGGGAAGCTCCGCCGCCGCAGTCATCTGGTGGTGATTTCCGATTTCTTGCGACCAGATGCCGGCCTGGCCGGGCTGAACCAACTGCGATACCGCCGACACCGGATGAGTCTGATTCAACTCCTATCGCCCCAGGAGCGGGACCCTGGCCGAGCTATGTCGCCCGGGGAGTGGGAGCTCTTCGACCCCGAAGCGGAGGAGGGTGAGGCCTCGGTGAGGCTGGACGTTGGTCGGCGAAGCTTTGACCGCTATTTGGAGCTGCTGGACCAGCACAACCAATCACTGCGAGATTTCTGCCGTACCTCAGGAGCGGTGTTTGTATCGGCGACCTCCGATCTGGATCCCATTCGATTTTTCTCCGAAGAGCTTCGTAAAGCGGGGTTGCTGGCCTGATGTCCGTGCTCGAGCCATTGGCGCTCTGGGGGCTTCTCTGCCTACCGTTGCTAGTGATTTTTTATCTGTTTCGGCCGGACCCGCGCCGCCGTGGGAGCACGAGTTACTTCTTGTGGAAAGCGGCGGCGCCGGAGAGCGCCGGTGGCACTTTTGCCAACCGCTTTCAAAACAATCCGCTATTCTGGCTTCAGTTGTTGTTCTTGTTGCTGATGCTGTTGTTTTTGGCTCGTCTGTCCACTCCCTGGGTGAGTCAGCGACCCACCACCAACCGGGTCATCTTGATGATCGACCGGAGCGCATCGATGGCCGCCCAGGGGAGTTTTGAATCGGCTCGCACCAAGGCGCTGGATGCGGTCGACGATCTTCTGGGTATGAGCCTGACCGGGAGCCGGGCCGAAGTCATGTTGATCGCGGTGGATTCTGAGCCGCGCGTACTGGTGCCCTTCACCCAGGACGAGTCCACTCTGGTGCAGGCGTTGCAGAACCTGGAGCCCGCTGAACTGGCCGACGGACTCGACCAGATGGGGCCGTTTGTCCGCTCTTTGATCAAAGCCCACCGGGCTAAAATCTGGATCTTTGGCGATCACCTGCCCGAGCCCCTGAGGGTGGCCGGGGTGCAGTACTCCAGCGTGGCCGGACAGGCGGATGACAACGTGGGCGTGGTGAGCTTCTCAGTGCGGCCACCGGATCCCGAACGAGGTTGGCCCAGGCCCTTCGTCTACGCTCGAGTCGAAAACTTCTCGAGCAGCGCGCAGCAGCGATTGGTCCGGATCGAAAAGGTAAAACCTGATAAGCCGGAGATGGCCGAAGCCACCGTCCTGGAGAAACCCTTGCTGCTTCCGGCGGGTAGCGGGCAGACCCTGGTCGAGTCCATCTCCGCTGCCCGTTTCGAGGTCGACCAACCCACTCTATTCAGACTTACTGTTCTGCCCTTGCCGGGACAAGAGCCGGACGCTTTGAGAGCCGATGATGCAGCTTACACGGTGGTG
>JBAYRN010000111.1:0-18865 GCA_041676625.1 Vulcanimicrobiota bacterium | reverse complement strand
TCAAGGTCGCCCACATCAATGCCGAGTTCCAACGTGGACGTGCAAGCGATCACGGCGTTGCCACCAGAATGGAAGCGAGCTTCCGCAGCTTGCCGCTCTTCCAGCGCGACGGAACTGTGATGAACGAACACGTCAAATTCATACCCGCGCAATTTTTCAGCAACCTGCTCCGTTAATGAGCGACTCTGACAAAAGAACAGGCTCTTTTGGCCCCGTCCACGTCGGCCGGCCGCCTGTGCGGTCTCGGCCACGCTGGGTGTGTAGAGAATACGTATATCCTTGGGCGAGGGCGGCTTGGGCGGATCGACAACAATGCCTTCACGCTTAGAACTGCCCTTAAGCCATTCCAAGATAGCTTCCGGGTTCCCAACGGTGGCCGATAACCCAAGGCGTTGGAGATCATTTTTGTTGAAGCGATTGATGCGCTCCAGAACAGACATCAGGTGGGCGCCACGATCACTCCCAGCAATAGCGTGAACTTCATCGATCACGACGAATCGAAGGTCCTCAAACAACCTTTGATGAGGCACCTTGTTGGAAAGGAGCATCACTTCCAGCGACTCCGGAGTGGTCATCAACAAAGTGGCGGGCTCTGAGAGAAAACGCTTCTTCCGGGCTGCCGTAACATCTCCGTGCCATAAGAAACGACGAAGGCCGACCATTTCGGTGTACATACCCAGACGCTCGGCCTGGTTGTTGAGCAGCGCCTTGATGGGCGCCACGTAAAGAGCACCCAGACCCACTGGCTCATCGGTTACTAGATTCGCCAGCACTGGAAACATAGACGCCTCGGTCTTACCACCGGCCGTGGGGGCAAGAATCACAGCATTCTTGCCATCCAAAACGGCGTGGCCAGCCTCCTCTTGCACCGGCCGAAGCGACGTCCATCCCAGCCGGGAAACAATGGCTTGCTGAAGCCGGCTTGGGAAGCGGCTAAAGGCGCTGTGCTCGCTCAAATGACAACAGGCTCCACTTCGTCGTCCTCGCCTTCCAACCAGGAGGTATCACCTGCTACCAACTCCTTCTCTTCTGCACTCAGTTCGATTTTCTCCGCCAAGTCGGGCTCGTATTCCGGGTACTGTTTCACGAGGTCCAGAATATCGACAAATTTTCGCAAGAACTTTCTCGGTACGATGCCCACTTTGCCGCCAAAGCCCTCCACGTACTTCTGCACCAGAGCGTCAATGAATTCATCGGTGATTTTGTTGACTATTCTGTCTCTTTCATACGGATAGATGCGTCTGAGGTTCCGAGCAACTTGTTTCAGGCGTGGCTCATCAAAAGGCGTCAGTTCTAGCTGCGGTTGCATCACATTCACAAAGTCACCAGACTTGGTGAACTTGACCCGATCGTGAAGAGGCTGCAGGCCCTTCACACCCTTTTGGGTATCGAAGAACTCCGGTGTCCCGGTAAAGAGCCAAAGAAGGCCTTTATAGGTGTCGCTGGCATCATAGATCTGCCGGATGCCGTTCAGGGAATTCCTTCTGGTGTCGCTTCTCGACCTCAAGATCGTTTCGACCTCATCCACAACCACCACGAGACCCTCGAATCCGGCTAGCTTGACGATCTCCAGCACACCTCGGAGGTAAGCCATCGCGTCGCTGCTACCGATATCGCCTTTGATACCAGCCAGCTTCTTTGCTGCAGCCGCAACGTTTTGCCCACCGGAAAGCCAAGATAGAAGCGCTCCGGCGTCGGCAAGATTCCGCTCTTGTTTGCACTTGAATATAGTCTTCAGAACCCGAATCATATCCTGAGGGACTGCCCCGCCTGTTGCGGTATGAAGTTCCTTCTCAATAAGATGAAGCACCTTTTCGTCGAACTCGTCAGACGTATCGTCCTCACCCAGGTCAATAAGTCGATCTTCAACGTTACCGATCCACCGATCAAGGATGGTGCTCAAAGCGCCTCGCTCGCAGTAGGCCGTCGCGAGTTCGCTCACAATCTTGCGATAGAGTTCGTCGAAGCGATGAAATCGGAGATCGTTGTCGCTGACGACCACGAAACTGGCAGCGAAATTCTGTTCAAGGGCCTGGTTGATGGCTAACCTTGCGGAGAAAGTCTTCCCGCATCCATACCCACCGCGAAGAAACTTGAAAGCGCCCTGTTTGGCTTTGGCCAGGTCGAGCTGACGACGCAATTCCATTCGCGTCTTTTCTGTGCCCACTTCAAAATGATGGAGCCCCCGCTCCGGAACAACCCCATTACGTAGTCTTTCAAAGATAATCTGGATGTCTTCTTCCATGGTCTACTCCTTAATGTAGGTCGTGCCCTGGCCCGTATCTATGCGAAGGCTAAAGGGTAAATTCTTGAAGCCTCCCGATTGATACGTCTTGCTGAATCGCCGTGGTGCCCGTGTGCTGTCAGTCAGTTCAATAATCTCATCCTCCGAGATAGAACCGTGCTTATCGATGTATTCTAAAATCTTCAGGTCCGCATCACTCTTTATCGTCTCTTCCCAGCCTTCGGATATTTTGAGTTCCTGTCTGGGCTCTTGGAGTCGAATGGCAATGGGTTGGATGTCGTATTCGCCGTCGGGATGGGAAACACGGATCTCTTCAACAGGGCCGGAAAGTTGAACATAGACGCTCTGGACCTGTTTGTCCGCGGAAACCACCAACTGACCGTTCTCGATCGCACCGGAACTCGTCCCGCTCAGAGCAAGGGAGCCCGAACCGACAGCTTCAAACATCAGTCGAATGCGTCGCTCGCCCGCTTCGGTGAGCAAAAGTTGAGACTCAAGCTCCGCAGCCTCCTTGACGATGAGGCTGAACTGAGCAAGCGTAGGCATCGTGTTGATGTTGTTCACCTCGATCTGATAGCTCGGACGCTCAGTCCGGCGTCGGTCGATGTACTGCAGAACGAGGACAGGGATGACCCTTTCCTGTAGGCTGTTGCCTCCATGATAGAAAGTTTCGGCGCTTTTTCCGGGACACTTGAAAGCACGCCCGTCCCAAGATAGCACCAAAACCTTATCCACGCCCTGATACGATAGTTCGCGAAGCGGAACAGTAAGAGCGTCCTTGCAGACGCTTGCTCCTCCATCTGTCAAGACATAACGTCGCGTGGGCTCCCCATTGTAGTAGCTAATGGGCACAGAGGTGGGGTTTGTTACGCCGAATCCGTGATCGGAGGCCAGGACGAAGGTTGTCACACCAGCGTTGTGCAGGGCACGGACGGCGGAAGCTATCTTGCCCAGCGTGTCGTCGAAGGTCGCAAAACCGAGGTCTTTCTCGCCCGCGACATCAATCTCACCGCTGGTCACCACGATCATACGAGATTTCTTGATGCGCGCGGCGATCTCTTCACCGCTTTCGGTAATCAACTCTTTCAAAGTGAAATGAGTCGGAGTCTTGTTGTCCTTCTTAGCCGCATCCAAGCTTCGGTGCCCCATAGCACGGAGTCGCTGCTTGGGTGAGTTTACTGTGAAGTTGTCGTAAGTGAAGCCCTCGAACGGCCTGGTTAGTGTCAGTCTCCCGTCTCGAGCCACCGGTGCGAGCGCATTCATACCGACCCTGGTCTCGGTGGGAAGCTCGGCGAAGCGAGCGCTGAGAGTCGAGGTCAATTCACCGCCCGCCAATCTCTCTTCTAACTCTGTCGCCATCTCGTAGCGCAAAGCATCGACCATAAAGTACGCTGTCTTTTCCGACTGCTGGACTAAAGGATGGACCACATCCTCGTAAAGGTTCCGCTGCTGAAGCTCTGACGACGGCAAAAAGCCAAGTCGTTGACATAACTTGTTAAATCCTCGGCTGAGCAGATCTGACCAGGCATGATAAGCAGTTCGCACGCAGTCCCGCGCCATATTGATGCCGGTCAAGTCGCCGTGAACACGAAGACCGTCATACAGTTGCTCAACCTCCCGGTGGGCGCGGTCCACGCGGTGGAATTTGCTTGTGTACAATTTCAACGCTTCGTGATGATCGTGGCATGAACTCAGATCGACATCGGTTGTTTCAGTGAGGCGGCCAAGCTCCGCACAGGCCAGCACATACCGCCATAATCTCTCTCTTTCGGGCTCGCGTTTGAGCCAGATGCTTCGAGCCTTTAATCGCTGCTTGGCCCAGGACATTGGGCGCTGCCACTCTCGAGCTTCAACTTCGGACAACGCTGCCTCAAGAAGACGTTGGTCCTCGCGACTGAAGGTATCGACTTTCCCAAGTTCCTCCGGATTGCCAGCTTGTAGGTCTTCGGCCAGCGGACCCCAGGTTTCTAGTTCCATGGCAACCTGGCAGTATTCGTCCGGGAAACTATCACGGATGCGACTCAAACACTGGCTACACACGCTCTCAAAGGCCCTCTGCTCTCTGACCGCAGACAGAATGCCCACCGGGTTCCGCTTCAGGTCGAAGGCGTATTCCACAAGAAGTAGCCAACCAACGACACGCGTCTTCAAGTCTCTGTAGCGATTCCCAAGAGGCTCGCGGATAGAGGGCAGCATACCGGTCTTCAATGACCAATAATCGAGCAGAGCATCGTGGTCGTCCGAGCTGATCGGGCGACCAAGAATCTGTTCGGGTGACCGAAAAAGTTTATAAACAAAGTCGTCCGGCGGCATATCGAAATTGGGCGCCTGCTCCGCACCGGTTCTCGAAATCGCGTTCTCAAGCCAAACTTCAGCCTGCTCGAACGTTTGGAGTGAGGGCACCTCGGACTGGATAATCTCCGGCGGGACAACCCCCGCCGCTGCTTCCTTCACCAGCGTCTGAAGGTTCTTCTGAAAGGTAAGACCGGAATGGTAGATTTCCAGAAGCGGCGTCTCACGCACCGACTCCGGCGTGTGGCCCGGCAGATGAAGTAGCAGTGGCTCGGGATCCAACCCTTCAGCCTTGCCTTCCAGAGCCATGATGGTCTCAATGTAGCTTCCTTTGAAAGAGACGACATCGGCGAAGAAGTTCCCCTCTAGTCTCTCCACAAAGCCTGAGTAAACGCCATCGCTGTCCAACCAGATACGGAGTGACGAATTTCCGTCACGTAGCTTCTGGGCAAGAACATCCTCCAGATGACTGGAAAGTCGAGTTTTTGTCGTTGCTGTTGCTAAAGCCATAACCTGCCTGCACTTCCTGTTGCCGGTACTCATATCCTGGAGGGTCTGGGCGACAGAAGCTGACATAGAGGGTAAGCAAAATACCTCAGGGAACTCTTCCCCCACAGGTGGCCTTTCACGCTCCACAGGCGCGGACGGCCAGGCTAGAGGATTGATGAAGATAAATGTCAGACCAACCCGAGCAATTTGAAGGTGCAACCGTCGTCTGCTCTCTGCTCGCCAAAGGGCGAATCGAGGAGGCTGAGGCGGCCTGGGTCGACGCGCTAGACACCCTTGGCACGCGCAGTCTCGAGGGAAACTTGGAGTCCCAGATTTACCGCAGCCTTCATCGGCGTGTCCTAGACAAAGCGTTGGATTTCAGTCAACTCGGTCTCGCGGACCGAATACTCAGCGAGATTCCACAAGTCGTGCGCCAAAACGATACTCACCTGAAGGCTTGTCAGCGGCGACTCATTGCTCTGAAACTGGCGAATGAGGGCCGAGCCGTCGTTCCTATGCCCTATCTCCAAGAAGGATGGTGGAGCGAGGGCCCATTCAAGCTCCCTAGTCGCCGCGATAGCAAGGCGGGCCAGGGACTTTTGCGTTGGTTTGCTGCTAGGGTGGAGACAGTCTCGGTTGACAAGGTTAAGTTGAGACTCGCGGAGATCCCTATTGGCGGAACGGTGGAACCTGAGGTTCTCATCGCCACCTTCTCTCTCGACCAAGTAAGAAAATGGGCCTCAAACCACTTGGTACCGCAGGAGGGAGACTACTGGGAGATCGGTGTCTACAGGGAAGACGAGAACGACGAGTATCGGTTAGCTGTACACGAACATGAGGGATTCCGGGAAACAGATGAAGTGCCGCGATAGCTCCCTTACCTCACGACCGAGACGGGAAGAGTCATGAGTCGAAAAAAACGAAAACTGACTAAAGCCGAAAAGGCCGCCAAGGCAAAGCGCCGTAAGATGTATGAGTGGATTTTCATCAATGGAAAACAGAAAAGGGTCAAGCGCGAGCCTCTGATCGAGGGTTTGCCTGTCGACGAGTTTATAAGGCGCAACGCAGACCCGATATGGCTGCACCAAGAAGGCCATTGGGAACTGATCGAAATTGAGGAGTGATCTGCGGCCTCGGATCACTCTCTCGCACTAATCGGAACCGGCTGCTGGATCCGAGCCTTTATCTGGTCGTATATCTTAATTTCGGTTCCCGTAGCGACCTCCAGGCTGACCGCCATGGTGTACGGAATCTTGGTGGTTAAGGTCGGAGCTGCCTCACGACAGCTTACATCGATTGTCAAAAAGTTGCCGTCAACATAAGATACTGCCTTATCTCCCTCGATGATTTCGTGTTGTAAAGTGCCTCGCTTGCAATCGTTGTATCCCGCGTGAGATCTCTCCATTTCCAGGAGGCCATCTTTACGTGGTTCAAATTTTACTGCGGCTACTCGATAATCTTTGGAAGATGGGTCGATAGGAGTGAAGTAACCCAAGGTCAGAGTTAAGCGGCGCATGACCTTCTTGCTCGCAAGAATAGGCGGAAGGGGAAACTTAAGAATATGCGACTCGTCTTTCTCCAACTCACCGTAGGCAAGCACAGTGGCCCTATAGTCTGTGCAGCCGAGAGCTCTTTCCGGCCGAATTTCTCCAAAACCCTGCAGACGGCAAAGAGTCTCTCGAAGCTCTCTTGCCTCTACAACTCCCGAGACGGCATCACGACAATTAGACCAATCCGCAGAATGGGCGATGAGGGTCTTGAGCCAGAGTGACATCGGAATTCTACTGAGACCCACAAGGTCCCGATTCGCAAAAAGCCTTTCTAGTTCGTCGAGTACCTGAAGACCGAGCCTCGTAACGAGTGCTGCGGAGTTGCTCGACCCAACGGAGTAAGCTTTCCCCCCGGTCCCTACACCTGGCTGCGGACCCGCGTGACACAGACCCGGCCCGCGGCTAAGCCGTTTGAATTCGAGGATGGTCAGGTCGGGAGGGCAGCTGAGCTTCTCGCCGTAGATTGCGCGCCCACCGGGTGCCACGACGTCTGGCTTTATGCTCCTCAGATAACCAGGACCCTGCGCGGACAATGGGCTAACCATTCTCTGTCCGTCAAAGACGTCATAGACTTCGGTGGGGAAACTCCGCTTTGGATGTTCGTCATAGTGAGTTGCGCCAACGGTGAGTGCATTGATGGACTCGCCCGGTGACAGGAGACGTCGATTGCGGCTGTCCTCGAGCAATGCCCGAAGCGAATGATCGCGCTTTTCCGTCCTGGGAAGGCTGGAGAAGTCCGACCTTTTCACCGCAAGAGACAGTTCATCAGCATAGTTGCCGGAGCTAACGATGAACAGGACCTTATATTTCCAACTGAGCCAGTCCAGCAGACGTGCTAGAGGGCTGAGACTGTCGAGAAAGGTTCGGTAGCGGTCGCCGATGGAAAAATTGATGCATTCGACCCTAGGAGCCGCGGGTGGTCCGGCATCTGTTGCCTCGAACAACCGGCGTACGGCTCGGTACACGACATCTACAAAGAGTTGGCCTTCGGGACTTTCTTCCGGAGGAGGGGAATGCCACGAGGCGCCTGGTCGAAGAATAGGTCTGGAGTAAATCAGATGGTCTAAGACATCGTGCTTCGCTTCCAAGTCGCCGTGGAGAATCAAGGATGCCATCGCCGTTCCATGCCGTCTTGCATCGGCCGGGTATTCCGATTCCCAGCCGTCGGGGTCATCAACTAGCACTCTCCCTCGGAGCACGGGATGATTTGCCATGGGCATACCATCTAGAAGTGCGGCGCGTGGAGCCTTCGATAGATTCGCTGGTTCTAAGGGGACTGACTCAACGGGCAACACTGCGGGCGGAATCTCGGGTGCGGCGAACTGGCCCACCGGTCTGAGAAACTGAATGGCGCTGCACTGAACAAGCTTGATCTGCTCAAGCTTAGAGAGGTCTGGAAACGCTGAAATTGGAAACTCAACGAGGACCGCGTGATAAGAAATTTCGGAAATGACACAACGATGGACAACCTGTCCACCGACTTCAGTAATAAGCGCGGTCACGAGGCTCTCCGCTCCAGTCCGGCGCGCCTGGCTCTCGTGAAACCAAAGTTCAATTTCGCCCACAACTGTCTCATAGCCGTCATCAACCCGTTGCTGCCAGTCTTCGATGAGACCCGTTTCTCTCAGCCTGTCCTCGACACTCCATTTCCGCACATCGCGGAGCCGTGAAAAGACGTTCTTGAAAGGTGCAAAACCCCGGTCAACCTTACCGTGGCTCTGCCATTGGTCCCAGTAGGCCAGAATCTGCGTCATGGCTTTTTGGTTTGACATCAGTAGATAGAGTCGACCATCAAAGGGCTTCTCAGCCTTGCCCTTGATCTGAAAATCGTCGTCAGGCTCTAGCTTTTCCACCTCGAATTCTCGAAGAAGATCTAATCCCTCTACTTTTGCCACGGCGTCAAGAAAGCTATCGACCGAACCCGCCACATCAAGGACGATGACCTCTTCCGGAGTGGTCCCCGCAGTCGAACTGGTGATCCGAGCATTCGGCGAGTTGAGCGCTTTCTGAATAGCCTCAAACTTGGCCTGAAGACGCTCCTTCTGGCGGCCAGGTGTCGGCAAGTCCAGCGACGCCGGAATATCACGTCCGGTCTTTCGCGGAACCGGATCCGACGCTGCTGGAAAGAAAAGAAATGGTCGGCTCATTATCCCCCCTTGAGATGCTAGCTTTTGAGGCGCGACGCCCACTGCTTCAGGCGCTGGGAGATCAGCGCCTTCATATCTGCTTCAGGTTGTTGAAGTACATACCTCCGTTGGATATCGAGGAAAAATTCTTCGACCTCAGCAAAGCTGAGGCCGCTCAGCTTGCTCGACAACGTTTTCGGACTGGTATTCAGTGGTAACTCCGAACTTTTCTGGAAGGTCTCGATCCAATCCCGGATTTGCGCCGGCTTTGGATTGGGTAGCTCGATCTGAACCTGGAAACGACGCCAAACAGCGCGATCCAGCAGCTCGGGATGGTTGGTGGCCGTGACTACCACCACATGAGAAGGGAGGGCATCGATCTGAAGCAGGAGTGAGGACACTACTCTCTTTACTTCACCGGTCTCTTGTAGGTCTCCGCGCTCTTTGCCGAGCGTGTCGAATTCGTCAAAAAACAGCACGCAGCGCCTGGTGCGCACTTCGGAGAAGAGTTCTGCCAATCGACTGGCAGTCTCACCAAGGTAGCTTCCGATCACGGCGTCGTAGCGTACAACATAGAGATCAGCCATCAGATCATAGGCCAGCGCTTCTGCTAGAGAGGTTTTTCCATTTCCCGGAGGCCCGGAAAGCAAGACGCGGTGCCTGGGCTCAAGCCCGTGCGAGCGCAAAAGATCTCGACGATGGTGCTCCTCCACGAGTTCCTGGCAAGCGGCTGAGGCGAGCACGGGAAGGAAGAGGCTCGAAATAGACCGTCTAGGCTCAACGGCATGAACCCACCGATTCTTGACGCGGGACTGCTCATCAATGACACGAGTTGAGCGGAGATGCACCATGAGCTCGTCAGCCAAAAGATTGTGTCTCTTGGCTCGCTCTTCAGCGATGATCGCCTCGACAGTCTTTCGAAAGAGAGCTTCGTCGCCAGATGCGCCTGCACGCACCAGCGAAACTAACAAGTCGCTTCTGGCCATTCTACCCTTCGATCTCCAACTTTTCCTGCGACTTCAGGTTTCTGGGCGGGACCACAAAAACCTTGGGAGGGTTCCGTTGAAGCCAGGAGATTCCTGTTATGCCTGTTTCCGCTGTACGGTCACTCGAAAAAGATTGCCGTCGCGATCGTTTTCGAAGTCGATATCCGGATACGCTTTCAGCGCGCGGACGATGCCGCTTCCGAGTCCGCGATAAGGGAGCAACTTTGTGGCGAACGAAGCGAGAATGGGATTTCTCATGTTCGAATTTCCAAGTTTAATGTTCTCGACCGTCAGGTTCTTGGGCAAGCAGCCAGGGCTCACGATCTCGATACGGTTTGGAAAGACCAGAAGACGTATCGCAGCCGAGGTGAAATAGTCGCGATGGATGAGCGCGTTGGCGATGAGTTCTTCTAGAGCGAGGCGCGGTATCTCCGGCTCCCCAAGCGTGTTGAATCCTCTTCCGTCTTGCAGGGGACGGAGGTTTCGTAAGACAAAACCAAGGGCGGATTGGAACACGACCGAGAGCTTCCCGTAAAGGTCGTCAAACTCAAGAAAGTTCGTTGAGGCGAAGTCGTTGTCTTGAAAGACGACAGCTTTGATGATGAAGGTTGGAAGTCGGAAATGAGGTTCTGAAACGAACAAGAGTGCGCCGGCCACGTTAAGGGCGCCATCCTTGGCCAGGTTCATGTTCTCTACCAAGCGCGGGAGGAGCAACGGGTTTTCATCCCACGGTCCGTAATGAGACTCGTAAAAGTCACGAAAGAAGGGTAAGTCGATGTCGGAGACCTGGAGACCCTTGGCTGGATATTTCTCCGCCCATAGCTCACCGGAATCGATGAACATCTGCCGCACCTCCTCACGGGTCGCAAGCCTGATGCCGCGGGAATGCCTCATCAGACAAGCTCCAGATCTCTCAAGAATCTAGAGGGGAACTGAGGCTTAACATCGCCCCACGGCATCTCTCGCTCCTCCGGATAGGACAAATAGAGCAATCTTCTCGATCTTGTCACCGCAACAAACAGGTTTCGTTTCTCCTCTGCCAAGGTATCCGCGCTTTTGGCACGGTAGTCGGGGAAAACCCCTTCGTTGAGTCCAACAACGAATACCACATCGAACTCCAACCCTTTCGAGGAATGCACGGTAAGCAGCGCTACCCCGTCTTGGTGGCACTGATGGGTGGTTCCGAGCGCCATGGAGGCGAGAAAACCGCTGAGCGTGGCGGAGCCTCCGTGTGACTTTTTCAGGTAATAGTCCCATTCGGCGAGCAAGACGTCGGTATCTCGGATGATCGCCAGTTTCTCCTCTTCCTGGTCATCCATTGCCCTGGCGATGGCTCTGAACTGCTCGATCACGACCACAAGGTCTGGTCGGGCCTGAGATTCTAGGGTCGCCAGCGCTCTGACGATAGCAATCTGTTCCGCCGTCCTAGAGATCTTCCCGAGATACTCGACCGGATTTTCCGGTGTACCGGTCGCCGGGGGGTGACCTGTCCAGCGAAGGACAAGTTGCCCAAGATGCAAGGCGTCTCTTGGGTTTACAAAGACGCGTAGTGCGAGGATGAAATCTTCAACAAAGTCTGACTCATTTACGTGAAGAGACGATATGCGTTTATAGAATGGAATCTCTCGCTCATCGAACGCATTCTGCACCGCCAAGAGCGCATATCGTGTTCGTCCGAGTACGGCACACCGCTCATAGGTTAGCCTACCCTCGACATCATCGTGTCCGCTTGCCACCAGCGCTTCTATCGCCTCGGCAACTTCGTCTGCCTCGTCGGCCGGGTCCTCGCCTACGAGTAGAGTCAACTCACCTTGGATCGGTAGTTGGCCGGATACGGAGTACTCGGGTGCGAGCCTATGAGCCACTTCCACGATTATCTTAGCGGACCGATAGTTTTCATCTAAAGTTATCACCTCGGCGGAAAAATCGGAGGCGAACTGACGCATATATTTTGGCCCGGCGTTACTGAAGCCATAGATGGACTGTTTGTCATCGCCGACCATAAGCACGTTCTGGAGTTCACCGCCACAGAGAGCTCGAATGACCGAATACTGAGCTTCATTGAGGTCCTGAGCCTCATCGATGCAGATGTATTGATATAGCCTCCGGTAGAAGCCCGCCACCTTTGGATACTCCGTGAAAAGCTGATAGCAGAGAAGAAGAATATCATCAAAGTCGTAGGCGTGAGAAGCTCGAAGCCCTCCGTCGTACGCTTCAAGTATCTGAGGGTCTAATTCCGATTCCCATCGAACCTTTTGGGACGGATTGGACTTGTAAAAGCTGACTTTATTGAGCCAGCGCCCCAGAGTACGCTCTATCTCCTTCGGCTCATCGAAATCAAGATGGAACCTGAGCGATGGGTCTTGGGTTGCAGCTTCCAGTAGAACGCTTTTGCGGTCCTCAATCTTCTCGAAGATCACAATGGGTGCCGTCACTCCGACGCGCTTACCACGATCTTCCAGCACCTTCAGGCAAAAGGAGTGCAAAGTCCCCAGAAAAAGGCGGTTTGAAACTTCGCCCAGGTCTTTCAGCCTCTCGCCCATCTCGTTGGCAGCTTTGTTCGTAAAGGTGAGGCCTAGGACACGAAAATGAGATTGGGGAATAGAGAGCAATCTTCGAATTCGCTCCGTCAGAACACGAGTCTTTCCGGATCCGGGGCCGGCTTCCACCAGTAGAGCCCCGCCTTCGTGCACTACAATCTGTCGTTGCTTTGGGGAGAGTTGAATCTTGGTCATGAAATAGTCAATCCGAGGTCTGTTCTCATCTGGTCGAAAAGGCTACGCACTAGAGGGGGAAGGCAACGATTCGGGTCGGAGAGCCGAGTAATCTCGTGCGCCAGAACAGGAGCCAGCTTCGTCTTTGCGGATTTCATCGCATCGAGTACGGCCTGAGTTCGGCCCGCCGCTCCACTATAGTTTCGAACCACACCCTTTTTGCCCTTAGCACCGTGCAGTGCTGAAATGTACTGTTCGATGGGGCCGGGCTCTGTTGTACGCGCCAAAGCGGCCTCTATCTCGCTTTGATATCCGCAATCGACCAGATACTCTTCAAAGCTTTTCTTGTTTGGGATTGCCTTGAGTCTATCTTTGGTGGCGCTTTCTGCAAGTCCCAACTTTTGAAAAGCCGCGGCAAGCGCCTTAAGGGCAAGGTCCTCGCCATCGGCAAAGATGTACCAGGGAATCCCTAGATCCAGAGCAAGACGCAGGAAGGGAAGATAACTGGTGTCGCCGCCAACCCCCACAAAACACAGTCCGAATTCGTGAACGTTCCTACCAAAGTAGTGCTCTGCGAAAATTGGAAGAGCTTGTTCTTCAGTTTTACCCTCAAACAAAATGACAGCGCGGGCGAAGAGGAAGTCACCACGGTTTGATAGGATCTCAACCTTAAGCTTTCGCAGGTCCTCATCGCCCAAGCTTTCAGTATCTATGGCGGAAACCACGGCTCCGTCCACCGTCGAACGAAAGTGCCGAAGATCGGCAAGTTCGACTTGGCTTGCAAAATAGGGCGAATGAGTGCTTACAATTCTTTGGCCCGGGATTGAAATCATTTGGCCATGCAGAGCGCGTTGAGCCTGCGGGTGCAAGTGGGCCTCGGGTTCCTCGAGCGCAAGGACAGGATGAAACTTGTCTCCTTTCCCGATGGCTAACTGCTGTTTCCAAGTCGCGAAAGCCCGGAATACCAACAAGGATGAGAAACTACGAGTTCCGACACCGTGCTTGGCTAGTGGGAACGATTGATCGCTCTCGGATTTCACACTCACACTTAGGCTCTTGGTAAGATCCCGTACCTGGAGGGGTACTGCTGAAATGGAAATGTCGGTCTGACCGGGATTTATCACACTATCGATGCTTTTCAAGTGACCGCTCACGAAATCCAGAACATCGCTCTTCTCCCGGATGGTCTCATTCATCGCAGCAAGACTCTGGGCTAGATCAGAAACCGCCTCGTCCTCGATGCCCAGGTCAGCGGTCAAGCGTCCCCAGAAAGAAGTCTGGCGGTCAAGTTCGTCATCCAGGTCTCGCTTCGCGTCGATATACTGAATGGCGAAACTCTCCAGTGATTTCGACGAGACGCGATAGGTGCTTTCTTCGGCTTCTAGCCAGGTGGCGAAGGGGCGCCACTCTTTCAAATAGACCCGGCGACGGACGAGCTCTCCAGCTTCGATCTCTAGAACGGTTCGAAGAGCAACGATGTCATCGTCCTCATCGGTCTGCATAATGCCGGTACCAAAAAGGTTAGTCCAGAACGAGCCAGCGGGGAAACTTTCCAGTATCGCTCCACTCTCATCAACCGGCTGAATGAGGACGTCGATGACCGTCTTCCGGTCTGAGGGCATGTCCGTCTCGCCCTTACCAATATGGACGTCGTCGCGGGTCATTCGGTTGTGCCCGATTCCGATGGCGAGGCAGAGTGCCTCGAGGAAGCTGGTCTTGCCGGAGTTGTTCGCACCCAATAACACCGTTAGATTCCCCAGCTGAACCTCGATGTTCTTGAGAGCCCGAAAGTTGCTCACTCTCACGCACGTCAAAGCGATACCGGAGTCTTGATGTGTGCTCATATACCTAACTCCAGTTGCCCTTCTGCTGCGACCTTTTCCTTTTCCGCCTTTGCGGCGTTCTTTGCTCGTCGCTTTTCTTCGCTCTCCCGGATTTCGCGGGCTTTGTCGGGGTGTTTGGCTTCGAACTGGGCTCTTAGTTCGTTGCTGTTTTCTTCATCGAGGGTGAAGGAGGGGCCGAGTTCTTCGGGGTCTTGGAGGCGGAGTTCCCATTCATAGGCTTTTTCGGGGTGGTATTTCCAGAAGCAGCCGTGGGCTACGGCTAGACTGGGATCCTGTTGGCATTTCTGGTCGACCCGACTTGGAAAATAGCGTTTGGCGAGGTGGGCCCAGTCGTAGTCTTTTCCTTTTGACTGGCAGAGTTCGGTCCACCATTTTTTGGGGTCTTTCCATTGGGGTTCGAGGAGGGGCCAGAGGGCGGCGCTGTTGATCATGACGCCGTCGTCGAGGTTCATTTTGAAGGGGGCGTCGACTTCGCGGGGTGGGCACTTTTTGTCCACGGGTGGGGCGCCGCGTTCGGCGATGTCGCGGACCTGGTTGGCAAAATCTTGAAGTTCCTGAGAAAGCTCTAGAATTTGCTCATAGCGTTTCTGGGCCTGGCTTTGTTGCTTGACGTCTCCTTTCGTGCGGGCGTCGGCCAGGTCGTTGAGTTCGCCGGATAGGCGGTTGAGTTCGGGCTGGAGGTAGTCGGCCAGGAGGTGTTCGAGAGTGTTGTCGGTCCAGCGGTGGATGGAGATGAAGGCAACGTAGGTCCTCTTCGCGGAACTGAGGGGAAAGTAGATGGGCCGCGGGCGATATCGGTCTTTGTGGTTATGGATATCGTTGAAGAACTTGTTCTTGAGATAATCACGAACGTCGCCCCTTGCTATGGGATCGGCTTCCCACAACTCAAGAATTGGCTTGGCAGCCGGGTGGTCCAGGCTGTCGCCGTGTTCAGCTAGGAAGAGAATGCCGTGAGGAAGGGCATGGGACAAGTCGTCCTTGCCGGCGTCCGCGATGGCGGAGACGGGTCTGGCAGACGGCTCGTTGGGGTCTGCGGATATTTTGTCCGGCGGGAGAAAGCGACCCAGGGCAAGACCCACGGCAAAGCTGAAACGGTCTTCGGGGGCGGGGTCTTCATACACCGGTTCGTACGGGGGCAGTCGCTCGCCTGGTCGCCGGTCCACCGCGCGTTGGGCCCATTCCTGGGCGTACGTCCAAGCGGACTTACCGGGCTGCAGAAACTCCACTGAGGTTTCACGGGCTTGTTCGTGTGCAGTGAAGGCGTCGTCAAGCTGAGCTACGATTTCGTTGGCGGATTCTATGGGAAAGAGGGGGAGGCGGTTGACGTCGCCGACTTCGTAGTGAACTCCAGGATTCAAAGAGTTTAAAATGAACTTCCCTCGCTGCGAGTTCATAAGGCAAACTGTGTTCATTTCGTCTCTCGGAAAAACCGACGAACCCATGTTCCCGAAAACGCTCGCGAAACGATGGAGTCGAGCTGTGAAAGCCGCGCCCACCATGGCGAAGGCAATTCCAGGGGTGAAATAGCTCGATTCGTGGGCAATTTTCCAACCAACGGTATCTGGTCCAAACTTTTTGATGACGTTCACCTTCATCTCAAGGCCCAGGTTCAGCCAATTTACAATAAAAGACACAGGTTCAAACCAAACGGTACCCGCCGCTCCTTTTATGAAGGGGTACCACTGCGCGGCTATTGTTCTTTTCTTGAAGGACCGCTCTAGAGCTAGGCTTTCCCAATTTGTCTCCCAGGGATAGCGAAGAAAGCGGGCATTGTCCCCCGTGTTCGCGCCAGTACGTGCTGGGTTTATGTCCACGAATTTTGGGTTCGCCACATAGTCTTCGAGAAACTCGTCGCTCCACCAATAAACCAGCGGCTGCTCCGGGACTACCTTCAAGTCCTCGGCTCGGAATTCGTGTAGACCAACCCCAGCTAGCAACGCGGCCCTTTTGCGATAGGTACGGCGATTGTCTTGCTGATAGTCTTCGAGGGGTGTCGGCATGACTGCTACAGACTTGCCGTTCTTCATCGCTCCTCTTCGAAATAGTGTCATAACCGTAGCTACGTGGACGCCGGGTATGGTATCAAAACACCCATGGTTCAAGTCACCCAGTAGCTGCAGGTAGTTCTTCTTCAAGAGACTTCCACGAAGCTTTCGAAACGTCTTGAGGAACATCCATCCTCGCATCGTGACCAACGCGGAGAGGCCGCCCCGCTTGACAAATTCTAGGCTTCTCAGAAGAAAAGCTCCGTAGAGATCAGATTTGCCATCCGGATAGCTCTTGTCCAGTTTGATGCCAGGGATGTCACTCGACTGAAGATAAGGTGGGTTACCGATAACAAGATCGTAGTACTCTTCTTTATTCAAGCGCAAAAAGTCAGCACACCTCGCCAGACCTTCCCCGCGCAACCTCGCATTAAGCTCAGCGTCATCCGCATGACTTTGGACAAACTCCGTAAGCTTCTGAACCAAGAATTCTCGTACGTCGGTTTGAGCGAAAAACGTTCCCTCGACGCTTTTCGCGGCCTTCGTCAAAAGCTTCTCTAATCGTAACAGGGAACCAAGATGATCGGCATCACGAAGACCTGTAACAATGGCCTCCAGGAGCGGTCCTGGGATCCCACTTTCGTCCTCAAGAGAGGCCACGAAGCTCTTGATCGCCGGGTCGTCATCGGACAAAGCCCTCAGTTTGAGATCGGTTGAAACGAGATTGTTTGGTCTAGCCTCTGCCTCCGGTGAATAGCGTTTCATCTTCAGCCACAAAGCGGCAGCAGCAACCTGGACGGCACGACCGTCGATATCCATCCCATGAAGATTCTCTTCCAGAATCCACTTCGATATCTGCTCTGCGCTCCAACTCGTATCCTGATGCCGGGCCTCTTCTTCATACAGTGCGGCCAATAGCTCGAAAGAGTAGACCAGGAAATGGCCGGAGCCACAGGCGGGATCGAGGAGCTTCAAATCCCTTAAGCTGACCGGTGTGTTTTGCAGATCGCCCTGAGCTAGGTCGCGTGGGACCCAGTATTTCCAATGCTCTTCCTTCTCGTTCTCGATGGGCACGAGCGCCTCCATCGACACCTTCCCTTGCTCTCGCAGTGCACGGTGTGTTGCTCGTCGAGTCTCGAGGTTTTCAAGAGTCTTGCTTTCTACGGCTTCGGGAGTCCATCCGTTCTTGGCACAAATGTTGAACCAAATTTGACCGATAGAATTCTGGCAGAGCCACTCCACAATGTACCGGTCGGTAAAGAGTTGGGTTTTTGCTGCTAGCTCGTGATTCTCGATTTTCCCCTTGCGCGCCCTCAGTTCATCGAGATCCGGATCATTCCAAAACTGATAAACCCACCCCAGCAACGTATCGTCTTGCCAAAGCCCCCGGCGGTCCTCTTCGCTCAACTCTTCCTTGGCTTCAAGAGTCTTCACCGCATCCCGCCACATCGCAACGGAGATGGGCAGAAACTCTTCCAGGCCTACCGGGCCGAATAGCCCTGGTAGCTCCAAACTCAACTCGTCGAAGATGAGTTGCATCAAAAATGGGAAGCCCTCCCCTTCGAGATGCCGGATCTCGGGCGCGAAATCTCGAAAGTCCTTATAGCCGGGTGAACTCCATCCACCCATCAACACCTTGCTACGAAGTAGCCCCAGCGTCTCCATCTGGCGAACGACCACCAGACGATTCAGAAAAGTGGCGGCGGCCAATTTGATGGCCTCACTGAGGTGACGCTCCCTGGCCTGCTCGTCTTTCTCTTTCACACCCCGCGAACCGGCCCGAACTTGTTCTTCCAGCCACTCCTCGAGACGAACCCGCTTTTTTCGCTGCTCTTCAGTCAGTACGGCATCAGCCCGTTTAAGCGCAAGCTTGTATGAGGAATCCACCTGGGCGCGAATGTCGGTGAGCAGACGTTCCCGCAACTCTCGCACCGTCTTTTTCAACCAGTTCTTAGCGGCTGAAGTCATCATTGTTCAGGATTCCTCAGAGCTTCTATGACTCTTAACCATCTTTGTTTGCTGACTCTTCCGTGTTCGAAGTCGGCCTTCTGCTGCAGTTTGCTCAGCAGAACCTGGATGTCGGATTCAGAAAAGATCTCTTGTGCGGTGGTGAACAGCTTGTCTCTCACCCCATACTCGTCCCCCGCATAGAGCTCGATCAGAAGGTCTTGCAACCATGCCTTGTCCTCGCAACGTACCCCGTACTCCGTCAGCAATGTCTGGGCGTCACTCTGAAACGCGCTGCCTATTTCTCCATAAGAGTCGTCGCTCCGCTCCAGAATGGTCGCATCGGCTCGATAGAACTCGGCCAACAGTTCCAGGCCCATCCGAGGGTCTCTCACACTGTGTCGTAAGCTCTGAAGTAAGGTGGTCAGGTCCAGAGCCAGTTCGCCCGCCCTGTCGTGAGGAAGATACTCCCCGTCACCTGCGCGCTTGAGCTGCTGCCGAAAGATGTCGGCCGACTCCTCTGGCGTTGTGGCGGCAAGGGTGCGAACCATGTTGTAGACTCTGTCATCGTAACAGGCCAGTCGCATAATAGACTCGGCCAGTGTCTCCGCACCCAGCTCGATGAGTCGAGCTTTCCACTCTTTGTAGTCGCTGGTTCTCACTAACGATTCTTCCGCCGACTCTTCT
>JBAYRN010000110.1:0-19171 GCA_041676625.1 Vulcanimicrobiota bacterium | reverse complement strand
GTGCCGTTCCGGAGGGGCGCAGCCCCGAGGACACCTGCGACCTACTTTGTAGGTCTGGGTCCAGAAAGGACAAAAGTCTCGCCGGGTGGCAAGACTTTCTTGTGGCAGGAACGACAGGACTCGAACCTGCGACCTACGGTTTTGGAGACCGCAGGTTATAAGACCATGGATCCCTCAACCAGGCCTTTAAACCGAAATGGGTGTCGTCTCCAGGTGTCGTCTAATGCAGGCTAGAATGCAGAGGTCGGAGGAAATGAAATAGTGCACCCATCAACGCAACACCTCATGAGGTTCTTCGCCTACGAACATCTACCGCCACACCTACAACTCATCAGCAAGGCATTCCACGATCTTGCCGGCAACATGGTCGCCAAGCTTCCCGATGGGCCTGAGCTGACTACGGGCCTACGGAAGCTCTTGGAAGCGAAGGACTGCTTCGTTCGTGCAGGCGTGCAGCCGGGCGACCACTGCGGTACCAAGATCGAGGGTGGAGAGACCTACACGCGGCAATAGGATTGGCAAGGACTCGACCGGTGGCCACCGGTGCCAGTGCGTATTGAACGCTTCAGAGTCCCCTCGACCGGTCGAGGATGGATAGAGGATCGGTGAAAGCCGCCCGGGTTCGCCCGGGCGGCTTTTTCTGTTTCAGGAGCTCTTTCGCTTTCGCCGACCCTTGGCCCAGCCAATTGGGACGGCCTGAGGCTCCCGCCAAAGACCCTTGAGCAATCCGATCGTCTCGACCAGATGCTCTGGAGCCATGTGAGTGTAACCTTTTGTTGTTCTGAAGTCCGAGTGGCCGGCAAGGAGCTGGACCTTTTCCAGATCTCCTCCGCGCTGCACAATCAGAGAGCAGAAGGTGTGTCGCAGGTCGTGCCAAGTGAGATCCTCGATGCGGGCGGCCTCTAACGCGGGCGTCCAAAAATCACGCTTGAAGTTGCTCACGTTTAACCTTTTCTTCCGGAGTGTAACGAAAACGAGCTCCTCGTGGTCTCCCCTCACCTGGTCGAGGATTTCTTGCACGTCTGGAATGATCGGGATAACTCTCGGCCGTTTTCCCTTCGTCCCCTCTTTTCGATCGGAGGACCTCCCCTTCAGATGGATCTGGCCATTCCGAATCTGCGACCATTTGAGACCAAAATGCTCACCTTGCCGCAGGCCGGTGAGAACGGCGAACATGACGATCCGCCAAAGCCAGGGACAGCTCACGGCCCACAACCGATCGAATTCCGCCGGTGACAGATATCGCGTGCGCCCATCGGGCTCAGGTAGAGGGTCCACATCGTCTAGTGGGTTTCCTCGAATCCACTTGGCCCTACGCGCCATCTTGAATACTGCCTTGAGCCGCGTTAGGTCTCTGTTTATCGTGCTGTTCGACAGGTCGTGCTGGCGGGTTAGCATCCATAGGTTGATGCTGACTTCAGTGATTTCTGACAGGGGAGTCTCCGCGCCAAAAGCAGCTGCCAGATTTCGATACGATAAATCGTATCTCTTCATCGTGCTGTCTTCGAGGCGCGCCCGGCGGTTCGTGCGGTCCAACTCGATCGCTTCCGCAAGAGTCCTCTCCAGGGGTTTTGGTGGCGCCGGTGCCTTGGTGGCCTGCATCAACTGAAGGCCCCTTTTCCGAATCCGCTCGAGCGCGTTTTTGTCTTCGGGGTCGGCCTGGCCGATCGGTATCCGGAATTTCTTCTTCTTGGGTTTCTTCCGTTTCCCGTCAGATGTTTCCAATGCGGGTTCCACAGTCACGTCGAAAACGACATAGTAGGTTGAAGAGGGTGATGCTCGTTTGGTATTCCGTTTGATGTTGGAGTACCGCGTCTTGTAGAGCAATAGGGCCATGGAGCCTCCTTCAAAGGGATTCCGCTCCGCACAGGGGAACCAAGAGGCATCACCCCACGTGATACGTCTCGGCCCGCTGCTTGGGTCGGGATTTATTTTTGCCCATTCGTTGAAAACTGCGGGCTCGCCTGTCTTGTCTTGCTATAGCATATATGCTATAGTCTATCTGTGAGCGGCAAGCAAATGGTCAAGAAGTTCAAGAAGGCCGGATGGGTGGTGGACCGGGTTCAAGGGAGCCACCACATCATGAAAAAGAAGGGTCACACCTGGCCCATCCCGGTCCACGCGAACCGGGACCTGCCCAAGGGAACCGAGGCGGCTTGCCTCAAGAAACTGAAGGAGGTGGGCTAAATGAAGCTCGTAGGATATCCGGCCCGGATCTTCCGGGACCCGAATGAAGAGGACGAAGTGTATCTGGTGGAGTTTCCCGGGCTTGGTGGTGGAGAGGTGCCCGTCACCACCTACGGGGACAGCTTGGAACACGCTCGAGAGATGGCAGTCGAATGCCTGACCGGCTATATCTTGTCGGCGGATGACGGTCCCGGAGTAGAGAAGCCGGGTAAGCCGGTAAAGGGTGAAGAGATCATCTACCCCGAGTTACCGGTGGCCATCGCGCTAACCATCCGGGCAATGAGACACGCCGCGGGACTGAGCCAGAAGGAAGCCGCGAGCCGGCTGGAGGTCACTCAGCCTACTTACTCTCGATGGGAACATCCGGAGAAATGCAACGCTTCCGTCGGCACCTTGGAGAAAATCGCCAAGGCGTTTGGGCGGAAGGTTGTAGTGTCGTTTCCGGAGGCGTCCTAGACCATCGCTATCTGCTCGGTCGAGAGCGGGTATGGGATCTGACATAGGTGCCATCTTTTCGGTAGTACCCGCGCACGTGTACCGGTCCGCCGGCTGAGCTAGACCCACCGCTGCTCGAATAAGACCCACCGCTGTAGGTGCTGTACGAAGAACCCGCATCACGCATAGGGGCGTTTGCATCTCCGGTGTAGGTCCTTCTGATCTCCACTGTGGTACCGTTGGAGATGAGCCGGAATCCCTTTGCTTTTGCTGCTTCCAGGAGGTCGACTTGCAGACCGTCTCCGTTGTAACTCATGGTGCGCTGCGCTTCTACTGCGTCGATCAGCACGCGGTCTTTCGACCAGGAAAACGGAATGGAGCGTCCGTTCACGATGACACGATCGGGGCGAGAGAGCACCGTATCCTCGGTGATGAAGTAGCTCATCTCCTTTATGAGTTTTTGGAAGCCCGCTTTTTCTGGATGAGCTTGGACAGCCAGGATATCGTCCCCTGAAACCACGTACACATCGACAAGCTTCTCCCTGTCCTTTGGCCAATGAGCTACGACGTCAATCATCCCGTTTTCGAACTCAATCTCGAAAACTTCACCCTCTTCACCTGGTGTCATGTCGTTGAGCTTGACGACTGCGGTATGCAGCGCTTCGCCAAATTTCGCGAGTTGCTCTACTTTGCCCCGTAGCGTGATGGACCGATGTCTCTCGTCGGAGAACTGAATATAGGTTCTCGGAGCGCTGGTACGAGGGTACTCAGGAATTAAGGTTTGTGAAAATACGACATCGTCGGCGCACGCGCTCGAAAGAAGCAGAGCGGCATATAGAAGCAGCGTTAAAAATCTATTCATTTTTCCTCCCAAAGGCGCTAGGCCAGTTCTCTTAAACCCTTCGCGGATCATTTGGCCATTTGGCCATGAGTTGAATGTCCAACCGGCCACAGCATAGAAGCCAAACGTCTCGCATGGATATCCGATGGGCGATGGTTGCGGTGGGAAATGGATTATCCATGGTCACGTTTCTGTTCGCTCTTTCCGCTGCGCTTGCCGCCACGACGGCCGAAGGCACCCTTCTGGACTCCCTCCAGCCGGCTCTCGACTGGAGCCCGATCGTCGCTTGCGGAGGTGGGAGGAGAGGAGCCGTCGCTCTCAATGTGCCGCGCCAAAACGGCAAGAGCCTCCTGGGGCGTGATGGATTTCTCGCCGTCCTCGATCCGTTGATTGTCTTCCAGAAAAAACCAGGGCATCGTCTGACCGGTAACTTCTGCGATTCTGCAAAGACGCTTGATGGTCGGGAAGTCGCGTCCGTTCTCATATTTTGAAACCTGTTGTACGACGACATCAATTTTCTCAGCGAACTCTTCTTGGCGAAGATTGGCTAGCTTTCGCGCCGTCTTTATGCGGTTCCCCAACTGTTGCTCTGAAAACATAACCTATTACGTTATTTTAATTTCCCGATCTGCATGTTGACAGCACCTATGAAGTGCACTATCCTGACCATAGTTCACCTAAGAGGTTAAGTATGATTCGCAAAGGACTCGGCGGTTTATCCCGGATGCGAGAGATAAGAGGCAAGACTCAGAAAGAGTTGGCAGGCATTGTTGGGTGCTCTCCCAAGCATCTTTCGGAGCTGGAAAATGGCAAAGCTAACGCAAGTTATGAATTGCTTCTCAAGTTCTCCGAGGCCCTATCCTGTAGCCTAGACGATCTGAACCAGGAGGCCCTCGCCGATGCCTAAGCTCAGCCCCTTCATTGGATTCTTCCAAGACTCGGACGGAAGCGGCTACGCCTACTCGGTCCTGGCCAACGATGCCGACCACGCCGAACTTCTAATCGGCCGCGAAGCCCGGGCCGAGCTGGACGAAGACGCCGGCGACGTCATGGTCTACGACCCGGCCCAGCTCCGCATGCTCGCCGAGATGCTCGAAGACCCGACCCACGAGTTTGATGTTCAGGAGGGTCTCCCCGATGCGTAGCCCTTACCCAGACCAGGCTGCTGAAAGCCTTATCCTTGATTCCCTGCAAAAGAGAATTGCGCCAAATCCGATCGTCAAGATGATGGGCCGATTCTCCGACCTGCACGGACTTGTCTCGGGGATTGAAGTCGGACGACAGCAGAGGGAACGACTGGAAGGCATTCTCAGTTCTGATTCTTTGACGAAAGCTTCCGCTCTATATTCTGAAGCCGATGGTCTAATACTTGAAGAACTCGAAGGACTGTTGAGCGAAAGTGTTGTTCCGCCAACTTCTCGTCCTTCACGCTATCCAAAGAGTTTCGAAGATTCTCCCAGTCGAAAACGTCGGATTGTTGATACATATAGTTTGTCTCCCTTGGGTTTGGTTTTTTCAGCGTGCCTTGCGAGCGTTGCTGTTGGATTGGCCATTCGCCGAGGGAGGCATTTGTTCCAGCCAAAGGGTGGGTTGTTCTCCATCGACCAGCTGGCGGACAAGCTCCACTTCAGGGCCCGCGACAACGCGCCCGGAAGGGAGGGCGGACCAGTGGATTCACTTCGGATGGACTCTTCATAAAAACACCCTATCACCGTCCGGTGAGTTTGCGACACGCGACAGATTTTTTTTGAGAGGAGGGAACGAACCATGGGATTCCAGAGCAAAAACCCCGATTTATTGGCCGAGCAGTACCGGAACGTCGACGAGCTCATACGACTCGGTGCTGACGAACGCAGTCTGTCTCGAAGGCTGGAGGCGGTGCGCGAGCGCCGGCACCAGCTGCGCTTACGCAACGAGGAGATCTGCTACTTGACGCGCCCCGCTAGCGCTCAGGCTGTGACACGTACCGCGTACAAAAACGGACTACGTTACGAAGTCACTTACCAGTCCGCCGCATAAGGAAAGAGCCTCTTCGGTGCTTACGACACCGGAGAGGCTCTCCGTTAAAGGCCTGTAGGACCCCAGAACTCCTCCAGGTTACCACAGCATGTCAACCAAGCAAAGGAGGATAAATCTTGCAACCCTTACCCACCACCATTCTGAAGCCGACCTACGTCGACATGAAGGTTCCGCTAACGACCTTTGAGGCGGCCGTCCGGGCGTCCGGCCTCCCCCTCTCGACTCCCTCATCGCAATTACGGAAGATGTTGAACGTCAAGCGTCTTCAAAGCGCGATCCAGAAGGCCGCGATCATCTACGAGGACGAGAGCTACCCCGATTGGGCCCGACTCGAGTACGGCGTTCCGAGCGCATGGGACGGAGGCAAAAGGGTCATTGAGCAATTCCAGGTGGACCGCTGGAAGAAGCGGATGCTGACTCGAGACCGCCGCCCTCGCTACAAGGAGTTGGAAGAGGCCCTCAATGGCTGACACGCGGGAGACACTTTCTCTTTTCCTAGACTGGATGTCGGCCAACGGCGTGACGATCCGCGACCGCAATGGCGAGTGGCCTGGTGGCCATAGACTCGTCGAGAGTTTTCTTCGGGAGCGCGCCGATGATTAGCGTTCAGATCGTGACCCTCCACGCTGGCGGCTTTGAGGTCCGGATGCTATCCCACGGACGTTCCGAGAACCGACTGTGCCGGCACATGGAAGACGCGCGGCATGCATTCTTGCAACTGGCCCGAAAGGCGATAAGCCTCCCGCCCGGAGTAGCGATGGTGAGCCTGGGCCAGTCTGACGAGGAGGAAGCCCTTGACCGCCGTTAACTCAGTCACCTGGGAACAGCTGTGCGATGCCTCTGAACGGAAGTTCGGGCACGCCGCGGCTCGGGTCTACCCTTTTTACTCAATGAAGCCGTTGGGGAAGCGCCCGCTGGTCCGGACCCACCTGGGTCCGGCTCGAGTCGTGGGCGTGGTGCCCTTCGTCGATGGACTCGACATCTTCGAGGTGGTGGAGGTCGTTCTGGATTCAGATCTGAAGACGATAGAGCCGGGCAAGTTCCCGAAGATCTACCGGCTGAGCCCCTGCCTCATCAAGCCCCCGATCGGGCCGCCGCCTGCTCGGTCAATCCTCGCCTACAAGGAGGCTCTATGAATCGCAGGTACCGGCTAGACCGTGAGCGACAACAGCGCATGTTACGACGGCTGCAATTGCGGGCGATCAGGCGCTTAGAATTCCAGGACCCTCGTAGACTCGGACCAGGCGGGATACCCCTCCCCTTATCCCCCCGCCCGGGCCGCCTCGCTACCGCCGCAGAGAGGATAAATCAGCGGCAATTCTTGGAGGAGCAACATGGAAATCCGAATTATCCCTATCCCTGCAGGGAACGCCTGCGAAGAAGTGTCGAAAGTTCTGGCGCAGGGACACCCCGAAGCCAGTCAGATACTGAGCAAGATCCACGAGAGCTATTGTAGCTGCGTGGGCTTCGTGCACTGGTGCTCGTATGCGAGTCGCTCCGGCTTGACTGGGGAGGCCCTCGCCGCGAAGTTTCACGAACTGGGTTCCGGCGCGGATCTGATCATCTATGTCCTGGAGCAAACGGCGAAACGCCAGGGAATGGACAACGCATTGGTCCAAGCCTCCATGGTGCTGGTCAGCGCCGAGATTCGGGAGCGGGTGACGTGGTAAGGCCTGTCGATTTCGAGCGACGATTGAACGAGGTCCGGAGCCTCTACTGCCGCACTACGCTGGGAGAGTGGCGGTTGAGCGAGGAGCCGCCCGGTGAGTCGCTCGCTATATTTGCTAATCCGGAGGGTACCCTTCGGCCCCTACCAGCGTTGGTCGCAGATCTATTGGCACCAGATGACGCGCGGTGGGTGGTGGCGGTGCATCAGCTCTTCCCGGATTTTCTGCATCGAGTTGGAGAAGATGGGGCTTGGAGGTGACTGCCATTACTACCCGTTTTGTCACCGTGGGGGGGGTAGATTTTGAGCTCCCGTTTGCAGATTTGTTTCCCCCGCTCTCTGCGGAGGTATACGAGGGGCTGAAGCTCGATATCTCCCGGCGCGGCATTCAGAACGCGATCCACGTGAACAAGTACAACGAAGTGGTCGACGGGCAGCACCGGTTGCTGATAGCCAAAGAGCTCGGCCTTACGGATGTTCCTCTTCAATTTATCGAAGAGGGGCAGTCTCGGAGCGAGGAACTCGCGTCCATGCGGGATCTGTGTATCGCGCTGAACGCGCATCGCCGGCAGCTGGACGCCGAGAGTCGTTCTGCGATCGTGTCCGCGCTCAAGGAGTCCGGCCTCAGCAATCGGGCGATAGCAGAGCGGGTGCGAGTGGACGAGAAGACCGTTCGCAATGATCTGAAGTGTTCAGGTGCGGAAAAGTCCGCACCTGAACACCCTGAGAAAACCACTGGAAGCGACGGAAAACAGTATCCTGTCCAAGCCAGTGCTGGCACGGTGGCTAAGCGGCGGGAGCGGGTAGCAGAAGCCAAGGCAGAGGGACGATCGGTCCGCGAAATAGCAGCCGAAGTTGGCGTCTCGGTAGGTACCGTAGCGGCCGACCTGGCGGCGGTTCCGGAGGAGCCGGCTGCCGACCCTGAGCCAGCCATCGTTGCGGCCTGCGAGTATTGCGAGGCCTCCACCACGGACCCGGAAACGCCGGGATGGTGGTGGGACGATGACGCGATCTGGACTTGCCCTGGATGTCAGGCGGCTGACCGGGCGGCGGCCGACGAGATAGCAAAGGAGGCTGTTGCGGATGAGCCGGCTCTGTCCGTGCACCTGCAAGAGGCTGTCGTAGAGCCCGATGACCGGGTCAATGAGACCAATGACCTAAAGCCTCAAGTGCCTGGCCTCAAGGCCCTCCGGCAAAGTCCAGACCTCTGGCATATAGTGGATGAGTCCGGCGAGCTCTACGGAATCATCGAGCGTGGCTCTCCTCGGGCCCACAGCCAGAGCTCCTTCGTCGGCCATGCACTTATCCCGTGGGACAACCATCCACTAGAGGCGCCACTCTCTTACAGCATGAGCGGGGACGGCTCCTATCCTTCCCTGAAGTCGGTAGTGGAAGACATCGAGAAGGCACTCCAAGACCCTGACTCCTTTTGGCGTGGGCATGAGAGCGTAAGGAACTTTCACTCACGGTGCTACACCACCCGAGAGAAAGAGACCTATCACGGCGGCTCCAAGTCGATACCATCCGAGCCGTTCCACGATATCGATCTCGATGGGGAAGGTTGGAAAGAGGAAGACCTCCAGACGAGCAGCCTCTGGATCTTTAAGTCCCGGGCAAAAGGCGAGGGTAGGCGGGGCGACTACCACGGGAATTTCATCCCCCAGATACCGGACCAGGTTTTGCGGCGATACACCCGGGCCGGAGATGTCGTGCTCGACCTGTTCGCCGGGAGCGGTACCACCGCGATCGAGGCCAAGCGCCTCGGCCGGCATTTCGTGGGGGTCGATCTCAATATGGACCTGGCCGATCGCTACATCGAGATCCGCGAGCTCCCGAACCCTCACAACGTGAAGACTAAGATCTTCTGGGGAAACTCGGCGAGCCCGTTCGTCTACCAGCAAATCCAACGCTATCTGCGATCAGAGCACGAGAAGGAATACGCAGACCACGTGATCCTTCACCCTCCCTACTGGGACATCATCAAGTTCGGCAAGGACTTTGAAGCCGATAAAGACCTCTCCCAGTGCAAAACGTTGACCGAGTTCCTCGACCGTTTTCAGGACGTCGCCTGGCGGGCTCTCAAGATTCTCCGCCCGGGCAAGTACCTGACCTTGGTCATAGGCGACACCTACAGGAGCGGCTGCTGGGTCCCGCTGGCCCCGTATTGCATGGACCGGGTTATGAGCATGGGCCTCACCCGGATGAAGGCGAGGAACGTGAAGAACATGGCCGGCAACGAGAAGGGTTCCGGGGGGAGCGGTGCGGGGCTGCAGGCCTTTCGGGCTATTCGGGACGGGACCAGTACGTTCGGTTTTGAGGAAGTTTTGATTTTTCAGAAGGCGGTGCAGCAGTGAGGAAAAGAACCGAACTGCCGGACTTCCGAGCCCGGGGGGATCATATGACGAAGGACGAGATGTTTGCCGTCCTAAGCGATCACGCGCAAGAGGGACTGTGTCGCGATTGTGGCCACCGGCTCCATTGGTACGCCGTTCACGACCTTGGCTTCACATCTCCCGGAGGCACCGCTTGCCCCAACTGCGAGCCGGGCAATGACTTCGGAGACCCTGCTGATCGCTCTGACCTGGCTCGAGCCTGCGAGATGGCTTTGGAGAAATACTTATGACCTACGAAGAAGCGGTGGATTTCACCGAGGAAGCGTCCGAGCTCCGGAGGCGGATCTACGACCAAGGCCTTCTAAAGGCGACGGCGGTCGTGAATATTCATCACGATGAGGATGACGACACCCTCAAAGAGGTCGTCGGCTATGAGGTCGAACACGGCTGGCTGCTCGAGAAACTCGCGAGAGCCTGCCCTGGTGCTGAGATTTTCTTGGAATGCCGGGTTTGTGACAAAGTGGACATCGACCTCGGCCACACCTGTATCGACGGAGCCATCACCGAGAAGCAGCTCCGGCGGATGCGCCACTTGGTCCCGGGTTGGAAGTGGCCGCGGAAAGCGAAGTCGGCATGAGTTGCCGGTTCATCCCATCCCAGTGGGATTGGGCACGCGACCCGAGGCTGACGAGGCTACTCGAGATCGATGTCGGGCACGTCGCCCGCTGGCACTACCTGGTTTCACAGGCCCACGTCAACATAAGCGGGGGAAAGCTTGTAACATCGTCCGGCGTCTCCTTGGACGCCCACTCGCTTGCATTCGGCTTTTGCCATAATGTCCCAGCGTGGGAAGAGTTTCTGGCGGCTTGCGAGACGCTTGGACTACTTAAAAACGAGGACGGCTGCTGGGTGATCGTCGATTGGAGTTCCTGGTACCGGGCCCCGTCCGAATATCCCGGTGTTGATCGGCACAAGAAGGAGTCCGATCGCGCGAAAGAGGCTCTCGAACAATTGCGCCAGGAACTCTTAGCAGAGAGACGAGAGCGGGAAAAGCTGGCGCAGCGACTCCGCTCTAAGGTAGACCCCCCCGATCAACTAAAGTTAGAAATTTCCGAAGAACGTCCCGACCGTGTCTCGGAAGAAGAGGAGGCCGAGCATGATTCCGACTCATCGCCGGCATCCCAAGAAGAGGATCGTCCCGACCGGTCCCAAGTTATCCGGAGCTGTCCGGAGCCGTCCGGAGCCGTCCGGAGTCGTCCGGAGTCGTCCGGAGCCGTCCGGAGTCGTCCGGACATAGATCTACATGATAAAAAAACATGTAAATCTAGAGTTAAACCAAACGAACCCAAACCACCCGAGCGCGAAGAGCGTCACCAGGTTGGTTCGGTTTTGGTTACTTTGGGTGAGTGTGTGTTTTTGGAACCGGACGATCCCAGGATTCCTGAGTTCTGGGATGGGCTTCAGGAGCTCCATCGTAAGCTGGGGCAAGAGGAGAGTGACTGGCGCACCGTGTTTGTCAGGCACTTGCGAGATGCCTGGGCGATCGAGAACGTGCCTGACCCGGACTTCTGGCTACGGGTCATGCGTTTCTGCATAAACGAGACCCACGCCAGGCTCCGCGACCCGATGATCAAGCCGAAACAAAAGCCGAGAAAGCGCTGGGGATACTCTGCCAGCTTACTGAAGGAGTACGCGCCACTTATCGCCAGTCGAATGCGGTGTGGGCTACCTGTCAATGAGTTTATGCGGCTCAACACCCTCCAGGCCGAAAGGTTGGTGGCGTACGGATGACTACCGATGAGCAAAGAGGGTCGCTGGCGTGAAGTTCCGTTATATCGAAGCCTGGTCCGTTGATGTTGAGATTAGCGATGCTAAGTTGAAAAATTACGGACTCGACCCTGATGAATTAGACCAGCACGATATCGCCGCTATTCTCGGCGAGGATATCGAGATGTGTCCATCTATGTTCGAGATTATTGGTGGTCAGGTAATCGTGCCTGCGAATGGCGTGGAGATCTACTCGACGAAATGGCAGGTGCTGAGCGACGACAGTGAACGCTCTGGCCGAGCCTGAGATGACGATAGTTAGGGATGGAAAGCGCCTGACTGTGGTTCCAGTCGTGTGTCAGGCCCGCGTGCACCACCACCGTCATCAGAAGAGGGAAGTCGAGAGAAATCCGGGCCCGATTCTACGTGGAGCCCGAAGGCTGCTCAACGCCAGAAAGGAAGAAACAAGTGGGAATCATCACAATAGAGAGACCAGAGCTCCTGGCTCGCATTGAGTCATTTGTGGACCATCAAGGGTCCATCGGAGACAGCGGACCTCACCGACATCATCATCAGAGCCGCGCAGGTGCAAACGCTGCAACAACTAGAGGAGATAGAAAGGACGGCACTGAGCGCTCCTATAGCATCCAGATCGTCCTGGATATCTGCCGGCGCCGGAAGGCTACGCTAGATGCGATCTGATCGACGCCCCACTTGGAAGCAACTCGAAAAACTAAAGGCCGAGAACGCTGAACTCAAGAGGATTATCAAGGTCTTGAAGCCGTCCGGTCGCTGCGGTGAATGCCATGGGGTCTGGGAGGAATGCGGATGCATCTGCTACTACTCGGGGTTCAGGCGGATGGTGTGCGGTTGCTGCAATTGGAAACGAAAGGCAAAAATAGACTTTTAACTTGAGGTATGATACCGTCATACGCAGAAACCCAAGCTCATAGAGGTTTCGTCATCTGAACCCAAACGCCTCACACCCGGAGGCACCCATCCTTAGCAAACGACTTCCCCGCAAGATGACCCCCAACGGTTCCTCCTGCAATCAGATCGTTGGTCAGCTCTACCCTACTCCTCCGCTGGCTCCGGAGGTGAAGGAGAGGAATCTTGCGCGATTCTCCTCCAAGCATGAATTGGCAGCGGCGTGGGATGGGGCTGAAGAGGTCGATGGCCACGTGGTACTCCAGTGGAGAGAGCCGGCTCTGGGTCTCGGAGTGGTGGTGGTGTTAGGGAAGAGCAGCTTCACCGTAGACATCGCACGCTTCACCCGCACCAATCGCTCCTGGCGGCGCCGACAATCTATCTCGGCCGAGATGGAATACCAGCATCAGTGCAGAGACCTTACTGCCGCCCTGGCCGAGATTTCGTTACATCGAGAGAAAAAAAGAGCGCCGGAGAAATCTCTCGGCGCGACTCAAACACCAAACGCTAACCCATCTTATCAAGGCGAACCACTCGTTCGTAACCTATAGAGGAGTTAGCAAAAATGGCAACGATTTGGAAGGGTGCCCTGCACCTGGGTTTTGATCTTACTGCATCCGTCAAACTGACCTCGGCCGCTAGGGCCGAGAAGGTGACCTTCACCCAGGTGAATTCAGAGACGGGGTCTGGAGTACGCCAGCAGTTGGTCGACAAGACCACCGGGGAGGTGGTAGACCGCAGCCAACTGGTGAAAGAGACGACCGTCAATGGCACCACCGTGCGAGTGACGCAAGACGAGCTCAAGGCGATAGCGCCGGAGAATGACAAGGTCTTAGAAGTTTTGCGGTTCTGCGCCCTCACGGAGATTGATCCCGTCTTCTACGCTGCTTCGTACCACGTGCTGCCGGATGGTGAGGCCTACCTGTTGCAGGTGTTTGCTCGAGCACTGCGCGAGACAAAGAGCGTGGCTCTCGGCACGATCGTAATCCGGCAACAGGAGCACCTGGTGGTGATTCGAGACAAGGACGGCGGGATGCTCATGCACACTCTCTTCTCTGCCGACGACATCCGACAGCCCGAGCAGCTTGAGCTGATGGAGATTGCGAAGGCAGAACTGCGGGACGCCAAATCATTTATCCGCGCTCGAACTGAAGCCTTTGCGCCTCTCCCACAGAACCGCTATCAAGAGACCTTGAAGGAGTTGTTAGCCACCAAGGCGTCGGCCACACCCAAGAGTGGCCTTGGGGCATCAGCGAAGGCGGCTCGACAAGCACGCAAAGCGAAATGAGGGACCCAGAGGTCCGCTTTGTGGGCCAGCTCGAACACCTTAATCGGGCGGAACGCTATCGTGGAGAGGAGAAGCTTGCCCGATTCGATCTGGGTCCGGTCAATGTCTGCGAGTACCAGCAAACAGAAGACGATAGGTACGTGCCACGCTATTGGAAGAACCGGCTGGACGACCAGATCGCCCGGGGCGTGCACCCAACGGTGCTCGGTGGCCATAGCGAGGTGGAGTGGGTGCCACTGGGCGAGGCCACCCTTCGGTTCCTGGACCGACGCCGGATCGATATCTATGCCATCTGCTACCCTGGGCAGTTCTCCCCTATAAAGTACCGAGACCCGCTACGGGCGATAGAGCTGCTGGCCACGCTCTGTGACAACGAGCGCAGACCAGAGAGGTTCTGCCGAACCTGTCGAGCCTATGACCAGCGCCCGAACGGCGGCAATGCCTACCGGCCACCTGGCACCATCGAGCGGTCGGCCTGTGCCGGCTGCCTGATCTCTTATATCGACCAGGTGGAGCGCGACCCCGAGGAGGTGCAGGACGAGAAGCTGGTGGAGTGGCTGTCAGCCAAGGAGCGATTGAAGGATGTGGAGGCCCGCAAGGCTGCCGCCATCAAGCCCAAGGATAAGAAGCGCATCAGCCAGGAACGAGAGCGGGCGATCCGGCGAGTGAAGGAGGCCGCACGGGAGTGCAAAGAGGCTGGTCTTGACCCTGCCGCCGAGGTCAGGAAGCGGGCTGAGAGGTGGGAGCCAGAGGCCCACTCTACATCGATGTAGGGCTAGATCTAGGGTGGGAAGCCAAACCCGCATGGTTACTGGGCGCGCGCCAATAATCCGTACCTTATAGAGGGAGAAATATTTGAAACACCTCACAGCCACAGAGCATGGCCGGCTCGGCTACCTCACCACCAGCAGGTCAGCAAAGCACAACAATGGACAGATAATGTCCGGAGCGGTGTCGAGAGAGTTGGAGAGGCTGGCCACTAAGGCCCTGGGCATATCGCCAGGGCCACCTACCAAAGCCGAGCGGCACCGACCCGACACCATCCGGCGTGATCGGCCCAAGCAGGAAGTCCTCTTCGATACCCTCGAGGAGGACTGGATGCCCGAGACCGAGCCGTGGGAGACCCGGTTTCCCAGCCCAGTGGCAGCCGCTCGCCGCACGGATGGCTTAACCACGCGGTTTCGTGCCGCCCCTCGAAAAAATTACCTCAAAGGTCCCCTATCCGCCTGTAAGGCCGCGCCCCGCTGTGCGCAGCCGGTTTTTGGTCAAGGGGGGTACTTGACAGGCTGCTGATTCTGCCCCCACTGACCCGGGGTGATAAAGGAGAGAACCGGGAGGATCGACCGCCCATAGGGGGGGTACTTGACAAAAATGAAAGAGCGCGAACGCTACGGCATCTTCGCCCGATGGACGGATCTGCAAGTCCGCTTCGTGGACGAGTACATTAAACACCGGTTCAACGCTACAGCAGCCGCCTCGGCAGCCGGCTGCCGAGGAAAGGATCTCGGAAAGGTTGGCTCACGGCTCCTCGCTTACCCCCATGTGCAGCAAGCGATTGAGAGGGAGCGCGCAAAGCGCCGGAGCTCGCGGGAAGACGAGCTGAGCTATAGCTTACTGGAAGTGGTGGCCATTCAGGCGATGGCTGATCGATCTTCCATTTACCGCCCAGATTTCTCGGTTCGCCCGCTCTCCGAGTGGACCCCCGAACAACGGCTGCTGATCGATTCCGTGTCCCATCAGTCCACTGCCGACGGCAAGGTGATAGCGACGCCCAAGCTCATCTCGCGTAAGCAGTCGCAAGACCTGCTGGCTCGGATGGTTGGCGCGCTGCGCGAGCGTCTAGAGATTAGCGGAGATAACTTCTCCATTGAGGTGAAACGAGTGAAGGATCGAGTGATCGCAGCAAAACAACAGATAGAGCAAGAGCTTGATAGGGCGAAAAGCACTAAAAAAAGCGATTGAAGCAGGCTTGGATGTGTCGGCCATGTCGGTGGCCGAGCTGCTGGGGCTCGATGACAAAGCGGCCAGCCGCTACTTCCACGGGTTCACCGATCTGGATTGGCTTGCCCTCTTGTACGAGTGGGAATTCTGGGCAAGACCGAAGCAGCGCCGTCCGGACCCGATGCCCTATATCTGGATGCTGCAGACCGGCAGGGGGTTCGGCAAAACGCGCACCTGCGCCGAGACGGTGCGGGCCCTGGTCGAGGAGGGCACCTCTCGCCGCATCGGCATCCTCACTCCCACGGCTGCCGTGGGTCGTGATGTAGTGGTGGAGGGTGGCAGCGGCATCCTGGCTTGCTCTCCGCCCTGGTTTCGACCGAGCTACGAGCCCAGTAAGCGGCGGATCACCTGGCCGAATGGAGCCATCGCCACGCTCTTCTCCTCGGAAGACCCGGAGGTAATTCGGGGGGCCGAGATCGATCTGCTCTGGATCGAGGAAGCGTGTGCGCTGAAGAATCCGGACCGGAGTTTTTCGAATGCCTTCTTCGCCTTGCGGTCCGGACTCAACCCTATAGCACTCATCAGCACCACGCCAAAGCGACGGCACGTCATACTGCAACTGGTGAAGCGCATAGCGGCGAGCCAGCCGGGGCGAGTGGTGATCACCCGGGGTCACACCACCGAGAACAGGAGCAACCTGGCGGATTCGTCGCTGAGCATGATGCTCGATACCTATGGAGACACCCTTTTGGGTCAACAAGAGCTCGCCGGCGAGGAACTGGAAGATGTGGATGGAGCTTTCTGGACAGAGAGCCAACTGCACGCGCTGCGGGTGGCGGCCGCCCCGCAACTGAAGAAGATCGTTGTCGGCGTAGATCCGGCCATCAGCGACAAGAAGCGCTCGGATGAGAATGGGATCGTGGTAGCGGGCCGGGGGGTGGATGATGAACTGTACGTGATGGCCGACTACTCCATCCACGGCGGATCGTTGGATTGGGGCAGAGCGCTGTACAACGCCTGCTTTGACTACAAGGTGGGCCACATCCACGTGGAAACGGTGAGGGGAGGAAACTTGGTCCGACGCAACATTGAGATGATTTGGAAGACCGAGAACGAGTCACGAGCCGAAGCCGGCCAGGAGACCCTCTTGATTCCTCAGATCACTGAGATCAACTCTCAAGAGCTGGACAAGATGGGCCGGATCGAGCTGTTCGCCGGGCTGTGGGAGCAGGGCAAGGCGCACCATGTGGGCGACCTGACCCCGAAATATCCGCGCGAGGGCTTCAATGACGATTCCTTGGAGTCGGAGATGTGCGATTGGAGCCCCAAGGAGAGCAAGTACTCTCCAAATAGGATTGACGCGCTGATTATGGCCACATCGCTGCTATATCCGGAGCGGCAGCAGCTGGTGGCCCCCATGTCTGCCCGGGTGGAGGCTAACCCGGCTGGCATGCTGCCTCGCGCGAAGGCGAGAATGAGAGGAATGTCATGAGGTGGCTAGATCACTGGCGCAAGTGGGTGGGCGAGAAGAAATCCATTCCCGAATCCGAGTTGCGGGAGGCCAAACCCTCTGGGCGCTCGTCCATCCCCAAAGGGGTTCGCCCGCCGATTACTCGTGACATGTCGCGCGACCTGTCCACGCCAAATCACAACCGAAGTCGCAAACTTTGCCACCTGCTCTACAGGTCAAGCCCCATCGCTAAGCGCGGCGTAGAGAATCTGTGCAGCTTCATCACTTCGGAGGGGTTTGAGCCCCGGGCAACTTGCCAGGACGAACAGCATCGAGCCCGCTTACAGCAGTGGCTTGATGAGTGGTGGCGAGTTAACCGGTGGGATCGTAGTCTTGCGAGGCGGTACCGAACGCTGTCCGTTGAAGGGGAGTGGTTCATCTGGCGCACCCCGCCCAATGCAAAAGGCATTTCTCTTCTCAAGTTTTTGAAGCCTGAGCGGGTCTCCGATGTCGAGGTTGACGAGCTTGATGCGGAGAGGTTTTGTCGAGTTAAGTTTTCTCCCGCCTTAGAGTTCGAGATCGATGGTCAGCGCGGGCGGCGCGAAGTGCTCGACGTTGCGGACGAGGATAACCCTGACGGCGACGTTTTATACTTCCAGCTCAACGCCGTCACAGGGCAGACCCGCGGCTTCTCCGACCTTTTGGTCATCGCAGACTGGCTAGACCAACTCGAGACTGTAATCCTCACCGAGGTTGAGCGCGTGCAGTTCCAGCGCGCGTATGTCTGGGACGTCGCTTTGACCGGAGAAGGAGAAGAATCCGTCATATCGGCAACCGCACGGATTCAAGAGGCCGGACCGCCTAACCCGGGTTCGGTGTTAGTGCATAACGCTTCCGAGACTTGGGAGGCTAAGGCCCCTGAACTACACCTGCAAGACAGTGTGGCTTTTATCAAGTTCTTGATGCACCTGGTGTTCGGTGGCATCTATATGCCCGAGCACTTCTATGCCACTGGCGGTGATGTCAACAAGGCCACCAGCGCCAATATGGGGACGCCAATCTTCAGCGTAGCCCGTGACCGCAAGATGGATTTGACGGAGTTCTTCCGGTTGGCCATCAGTCTAGACCTACGGCTTGCCCGTCAGATGGGTGTCTTTGCGTTGGACGGTATGGATACCGCAGAGTGTTTCGACTTCGAGCTGCAATCCAAAGACCCGGATCGGTCTGCCTATGACGTCTTCGGGGAGATGCTCTCCAAATACGGCGAGGCCCTGAAGCTTGGACGAGAGATGGGATGGATCAGCAAGGTCGAGGCTGCCCAAGCGTTTCGGATGGCCGCAAACGGCATGGGCCTGGGCGACTTCCCCGGCGTTGATATGGATAGCCTGGAGCAGGCAGAAGCGGCAGCTCGCTCTGCGCTCGATGCTCAAAGGTCCACCCTGGGGCAGCAGTTTCCGCTGCGAGTGGTGCCGCCGCGCCAGAGCCTATCTGAGTCAGAGTCCGAGGGAGACGAAAAAAAAAAGCTCATAACCGACCTCGTGGCCATCACTAGGATTCAAGCGGAAGAAACGGTGCGAAACGCTTCTGACGCTCGCACGTTTGCGGAAAGAATGGCACGGGAAGTGTCGACGGAACTACTGGCTGGGCAACCGGCGGGAGCACCTATATCTGAAGCTCACGTAGAGTCGGTGCTACGGAGATTTCGGCCGAGATTCAAGGACGGTATGCCAAGAGTTGGTCTGGTTGGTGCCGTGGATAGCGGACGGCAGTTCGCGGCGCGCGCTTTGGGTCTCGACGACACTCCGTCGGGGGCCAAGGGTGACCGCAGCCTCTACTGGAGAGTTCTCAATACAACGGTCAAGGAGCCTCCGGAGGGAACTGATCGAAGTGCAGGCGGCCGTCGCAGGTCTTTAGGGCGGGAAGCCCAGTATAGCTTGGCGCACTGGGCCGGTCAGGATTTCGAAGAGGCGATCTTGGAGCAGATGCGCGAAGCCAAGGCGCAGGGTCATAGCCTGGAGAAGTTCACCGGTTCGTTGATGGATGGGAAACTTGCCGAGGTTACCGGTCGGCGGGTGATGAGCAATATCGCTTACGCGGAACATCGGGCCCAAAAGTACGCCGAAGAGTTGATATATCAAGACGTAGCCGAGGCCAATGACGGGCTTGAAGTTAAGTTCGTAAAGGTTGGTTCGAAGTTTTGTAGGCATTGTACCCATCTGTCGGGAAGCTCGTTTGACGTTGGCGACCAGGCTGAGCGGAAGAAGTACCGTGTGCCCCAGCACAAAGGCTGTCGCTGCGGATGGTTTCCGGTACCGAG